>JAGWAK010000058.1 GCA_021296435.1 Acidimicrobiia bacterium | reverse complement strand
GCTCCAAGATCGACCGCTTCGACATCGACTACGCCCTGTGCATGTACTGCGGCATCTGCGTGGATGTGTGCCCCTTCGACGCCCTGTTCTGGAGCCCCGAGTTCGAGTACTCCGAGCCCCGCATCGCCGACCTGCTACACGACGCCGACCGGCTGGCGGACTGGATGGAGACGGTGCCGGAGTTCGAGACCTACGAGCCGGGCGCCAACGTCAAGCAGCCCAAGCTGCCCGAGCCGTCCCAGCACCGGGCCCCCCGGAGCGCCAACCCGTGACCGTCCTCGGCGTCCTCGTCGCCCAGAACATTGCCTTCGGGGTGATCGCCGCCATCATGGTGTTCGCGGCACTCCGTCTCGTGACCACGCGCAACGTGGTGCACGCGGCGCTGTTCCTGGTGGTGGTGCTGGGCGGCGTGGCGGGACTGTTCCTGCTGATGGGCGCGGAGTTCGTGGGGATCACCCAGATCCTGGTCTACATCGGCGCCGTCGTGGTGCTGTTCCTGTTCGGCATCATGCTGACCCGCACCCGCATCGGCGACGAGGAGGGCACCGACCATCCCAAACGGCTGCCGGCGGTGCTGGCGGCCGCGCTGGTGGCCACCATCACCATCTACGCCGTGGTGACCGGCTTCGGCGACGTCGAGCTGCCCGCCGACACCCGCACCACCACCGCCGAGGTGGCCGACTCCATCTTCAGCACCTACATCATCCCGTTCGAAGCCGTCTCGGTGCTGCTGCTGGCGGCCCTCATCGGCGCCATCGCCATCGCCCGGAGGGACTGAGTTCATGCTGCTGAACCAGTTCCTGATCCTCAGCGCCGTGCTGTTCGCCATCGGCGTCTACGGGGTGCTGGCGCGCCGCAACGGGGTGCTGGTGCTGATGTCGATCGAGCTCATCCTCAACGTGGCGTTCGGCAGCTACGTCTCCAGCATCTCCGGCGAGGTGTTCGCCCTGTTCATCATCACCGTGGCCGCCGCCGAGGTCGGCGTCGGCCTGGCGATCCTCCTGCTGCTGTACCGCAACCGCCAGAGCGTCGACCTCAGCGAGGCCGACCTGATGAAGGGTTAGGGAGGGCATGAACGTTCAGGCGATCGGCGTGTTCGCGGCCGAGGGTGCCGCCGAGATCGTCCATGTCTCGGGGTGGTTCCTGTCCAACGTCTGGATCATCCCGGCCATCCCGGCGGCCAGCTTCTTCGCCATCCTGTTCTTCGGCAAGCGCCTGCCGCGGGGCGGCTCGGAGGTGGGAATCATCGCCGTTGGCGCCTCCCTGGTGCTGGCGCTCTGCACGGTGGGGCAATGGATCAGCACGGTGAACGGCGCCCACGGTGCCGCCGTCGAGCCCGTCGTGAACCGCTGGACCTGGTGGGTATCGGGCGGCGTGGACTTCACCATCGGCACACTCGTGGACGGCCTGGCGGTGGCGCTGCTGTTCGTCGTGACCGCCATCTCGCTGCTCGTGCACATCTACTCCACCGACTACGTGGCCGGCGACGTGCGCTACACGCACTTCTTCGCCTTCCTGTCGCTGTTCACCGCCGCGATGCTGTTCTTCGTCCTGGCCGAGAACACCATCCAGATGATCGTGGGCTGGGAGTTGGTGGGCGTCTGCTCGTTCGTGCTGATCGGCCACTGGTGGGAGCACAAGCCCAACTCCGACGCCGCCCTGAAGGCGTTCCTGACCAACCGGGTCGGCGACATCGGCCTGCTGGTGGGCGTGAGCGTGCTGTTCTTCGCCGCCGGGGGCACGTTCTCGATCCTGGAGATCAATACCAAAGCCGTCGACGGCGAGATCGGCCACACCCTGCTGCTGATCTCGGCGTTGTGCCTGCTGGCCGCGGTCATTTCCAAGTCGGGCCAGTTCTTCCTGCATACCTGGTTGCCTGACGCCATGGCCGGCCCCACGCCGGTCTCCGCGCTCATCCACGCCGCCACCATGGTCGTGGCGGGCGTGTACCTGGTCGCCCGCATGTACGGGGTGTTCTTCGAGGGCATGGTCATCGCCGGGTCCTCCATCAACGCCTTGGCGCTCATCGGCGGGATCACGACGTTGGTCGGCGCCTCGCTGGCGTTCGTGCAGAACGACATCAAGCGGGTGCTGGCCTACTCCACCATCAGCCAGCTGGGCTACATGGTCATGGCGCTGGGAGTCGGCGCCTGGACCGCGGCGATCTTCCACCTCTTCACACACGCCTTCTTCAAGGCCTGCCTGTTCCTGGGCTCGGGCTCGGTCAGCCACGCAGTGCACAGCTTCGACATGAAGAAGGACATGGGCGGGCTGCGCAAGCACATGCCCCACACCTACCGCACGTTCCTGATCGCCTCGCTCGCGCTGGCGGGCCTGCCGCCGCTGGCGGGCTTCTGGTCCAAGGACGAGATCCTGGCCGGCACTGGCGGATGGGGTGTCTTCGGCGGCACCGGCGGCAACGGCGCCTACACCGCCATGCTGGTCATGGGCATGCTGACCGCGGCCCTCACCGCCGCCTACATGACCCGCTGCGTGTACCTCACGTTCTTCGGCCGCTACCGGGGTCACGGGCATCCGCACGAGTCGGGCCGGCGGATCACCGTGCCGCTGTGGATCCTGGCTGGACGAACCTGCCCAAGGGCTTCCAGATCGTGCCCAAGAGCTGGACCGAGCAGTTCGGCCACTACGTCGAGCCGCTGTCCGCCGAGCACTTCTATTTCCCGGCGATCGCCCACGCCACCCCCAGCTGGACCCTGGCCATCGTCTCGATCCTGGTGGTGCTGGTCGGCGCGGGTCTGGCGTTCGCCTACTACGCCCTGGTGGACCGGCGGGTGGCGGCGGGCGGGCCGGCCACCGAGCTTGCCGACGGCCCCACCAACCGCTGGGGGGTGGCGCGCCTGGGCCACACCCTGCTGGTGCAGAAGTACTACCTGGACCACCTCTACACCGGCATCGTGGCCAAGGGCACAGCCGGTCCCGTCGCCCAGGGTGCCTACTGGTTCAACCAGCACGGCATCGACGAGGTGGTGAACCAGGCGGGCCGCAAGGCGGTGGCAGCCGGGCACGTGGTCTACGACAAGATCGACCAGAAGGTCATCGACGGCGTGGTGAACACCACCGGTGTGGCCAGCCACGGCGCCGGTGAGGAGCTTCGACGGATGCAGACGGGGAAGGTGCAGCAGTACGCCGGTGTCATGTTCGTGGCGTCGGTGATCCTTGCGGCTGCCCTGATCCTGGTGCTGTGACCTCGAGAGGAGACCGATGGACGCATTTCTGAACGGATGGGGGCTGACGCTGGTCACCTTCGTCCCGCTCGTGGGCGCGGCGCTGGTGATGGCGCTGCCCTCCAGCCGGGAGTTGTGGGTGAAGGCGGCGGCCCTGGGCGCCTCGCTCATCACGGCGCTGTTCGCCATATTCCTGCTGGCCCGCTTCAGCGTCTCCCGGGCAGGTGAGCTGCAGTACGTGGTGGACCGGCCGTGGATCGACGTCATCAACAGCCGCTACATCATGGGCATCGACGGCATCTCGCTGCCGTTGCTGCTGCTGACGGCGCTCATCGTGCCGCTGTGCATCGTGTACTCCTTCGGGCACTTCCCCGAGCCGCGCAACCCGAAGGCCTTCCTGTCACTGCTGCTGGTGCTGGAGACCGGCATGATCGGCACCTTCGTCGCCCAGGACCTGATCCTCTTCTTCGTGTTCTTCGAGGTCGTGCTGCTGCCGATGTACTTCATGATCGGCGTCTGGGGCGGCGAGAACCGGCGCTACGCGGCCATCAAGTTCTTCCTGTACACGCTGTTCGGCTCGGCGCTCATGCTGGTGAGCTTCCTGGCCATGTTCTTCCTGGCCGACGGCACCCTGGCCGGCCTGGACGTGGCCCGCACCTTCGACATGCGGGCGCTCTCGGGCGGCGCCACCGCGGCCATCGCCCGCACCAGCCAGCTGTGGCTATTCGGCGGCATGTTCCTGGGCTTCGGCATCAAGGTTCCGATGTTCCCGTTCCACACCTGGCTGCCCGACGCCCATACCGAGGCGCCCACGGTGGGTTCGGTGATCCTGGCGGCGGTGCTGTTGAAGCTCGGCACCTACGGGTTCGTGCGCGTGGCCGTGCCGATGCTGCCCGAGGCGGCTGCGGCCTGGGCGCCGGTGATCGGACTGCTGGCTGTGATCGGCATCATCTACGGCGCCCTGGGGTGTCTCGCCCAGCGCGACATGAAACGGCTCATCGCCTTCAGCTCGGTGGCCCACATGGGCTTCGTGATGCTGGGCATCGCCACGCTCACCCCCTTCGGGATCAACGCCGCGGTGTTCGGCATGGTGGCCCACGGCCTCATCACCGGGATGCTGTTCTTCCTGGCCGGATCGGTGAAGGACCGCTACCACACCATGGAGATGTCGCGGCTGGGCGGCCTGCTGCAGCAGGCCCCGCGCATGGGCTGGATCCTGGGCTTCTGCGTCATGGCCTCGTTGGGTCTGCCGGGCCTGGCGGGATTCTGGGGCGAGTTCCCGGCCATCCTGGCGTCCTACAACCCCGCGGAGATCCTCAACGAGGCGGTGTTCCGCGCCTACATGGTGATCGCCGCCATCGGCACCGTTCTGGCGGCCGGCTACCTGCTGTGGATGCTGCAGAAGACGGCCTTCGGCAACGCCCGGGAGGAGTTCGTCGACTCGCCCGACGTCACCGACGCCACGCCGCGGGAATACCTGGCCTGGGCACCGCTGCTGGTGCTGATCGTGGTGCTGGGGTTCTTCCCCCGGCTGCTGCACGAGGCCACCGACCCCGCGGTGCGGGAGTCGCTGCAGGTGGAGGCCGTGAACGGATCCCCTGGCGACTGCCTCGAGGTGGAGCGCGGTGAGGAGTGCTTCGAGCGGCTGCGCCGCGTCGGGGAGCAGGCCGGGAGCGGCCGGTGACCCTCGGCTCCCTCGCCGCCCCCCTGGGGGTTCTGGGGTTCGTTCGCCCGCACCTGGACTGGCACGCGCTCGCCCCCGAGTTGACGCTGCTCGGCGTCGGCGCGCTGCTGACCTGCCTGGACATTGCCCTGGCCGAGCGGGGTCGGGCGGTCACCTCGGCGCTGGCGGGCCTGGGCCTGCTGGGGGTGCTGGTCCCGATCATCACCCTGGCCGTCGCCGGGGTGGCATCGGAGCCGCGGGTCATGTTCGACGGCGCCTATGTCGTGGACGGCTACGCCCTGATCCTGAAGGCCTTGTTCTTGGTCTCGGGCTACGTGGTGGTGCTGCTGTCCATGAACTACGTCGCCGAGGGTGACTACTGGGAGAACGAGTACTACGGCCTTGTGCTGGCGTCGCTCCTGGGCATGGTGGTGATGGCCTCGGCGCGGGACCTCATCAGCATCTTCGTGGCGCTGGAGTTGCTGTCCATCCCCGCCTACCTGCTGGCCGCCTGGCGCAAGCGCGACCTGCGCAGCAACGAGGCCGGCCTGAAGTACTTCCTCATGGGGGTGTTCGCCTCGGCCATCATGCTCTACGGCATGTCGCTGCTGTTCGGCGCGTCCGGGTCGACGGTGCTGGCCGACATCGCCGCCGCCGCGCCGCTGGATCGAGGCGCCGAGGCGGTGCCGAGCGCCGCCATCACGGTGGGCGTGATCTTCGTGATCGTGGGCTTCGCCTTCAAGGTGTCGGCGTTCCCGTTCCACACCTGGGCGCCCGACACCTACGAGGGTGCGCCCACGCCGATCACCGCGTTCCTGTCGGTGGCCTCCAAGACGGCCGGTTTCGTGGCGCTCGGCTCGCTGGTGTTCGTGGGGTTCTGGGAGCGCGACGACGTGTACGGCCCGGCGCTGTGGTTCCTGGCGGCGGCCTCCATGACCGCCGGCAACCTCATGGCGCTGCGGCAGAAGAACATCGTGCGCCTCATGGCCTACTCGGGCATCGCCCAGGCCGGGTTCATGCTGGCGCCGCTGGCCGTCGCCGGGGTGAGCACCTCGGTGGCCGACCAGGCCGTCTCGGCGGTGCTCACGTATCTGGTGATCTACGCGGCCATGAACCTGGGTGTCTTCGCCGTCATCATGACCGTGGCCCGCCGCACCGGCACCGGTGACGTGGCGTCGTACAACGGCCTGTTCAGGGTGTCGCCGGGCATGGCCGTGGTGATGACGGTGTTCCTGGCCTCGCTGGCCGGGGTGCCTCCGGCGGGCGGCTGGTACGCCAAGTTTGCCGTCTTCCAGGCTCTCGTGTCCGCTGACAGCCCCGCGGGCTACGTGCTGGCCGGCTTCGCCGCAGTGAACGCCGTGATCGCGGTGGGCTACTACGGCAAGATCGCAGCCCGCATGTGGTTCGAGAAGCCCGCCCCGGAGTTGGGCGACGCCGGGCGCATCCCCGTGCCGTTCTCGCTGCGCTCGGCGCTCGCGCTGACAGTGGCGGCCACGCTGGTCTTCGGCGTCGTACCGGCCACCGTCACCCACTTCACCGAAGTCTCGCTGCTGGCCACGGTCACGGGCCTGTAACCGCGCCGCCGGGTTGCTCTAGCGTGGGCCTTGTGCCCACGCCGGCTCTCGGTCGCCAACCGCATCGGCCGGACGCGCCGCCGCGTCGCCGCGGGGTGCGTTCACGGTCCTTGGGCAGCCTCCCGTGCAGCCTCTCGCGCAGGCTTCTGGGCGGGGGCCTGGTGGCCGCAGCGGTGCTCGCGCTCGTTGCCGGCGGATGCGGCGGAGAATCGCCCCCGGATGCCGCCCCGGTTGAACCGCCCGCGCCTGCCCCGGCTGCCTCGACTGCTCCGGCTGATTCGTCCGATGACGCTCCCGCGGCCGGCTCGTCCGGGGCCTCCAGCCCGACCACGAGTTCCGCCGCGCCGGCACCGGCGACGACGAGCAGGACCACCGCAACCGCCACCACGACGACCACCACGCCTGAGGCTGAACCGGTCGATCCTCCTGAGGCAGAGACATCGACAGACGCCGGAACCGCAACCGAGCCCTCCGAGCCGCCCGCGCCGCCCGAGCCGACCGGCACCAGTGAGGCCGCCGCGCAGCCTGCCGACGGGGCCGGGGATGCGACCGCCGCGCAGCCTGCTGACGGGACCGGGGATGTGACCGCCGCGCAGCCTGCTGACGGGACCGGGGATGCGACCGCCGCGCCTGCCATCCCCGAGGCGCCGCGGCCGGAGGCGTCCACGCTCGACGGGCTCCTGGCGCTGGGCCGCCCGCTGGTCATCGCCCACGCTGGCGGCGATCAGGACCATCCGCACTCCACGCTGTACGCCTATGCGCAGTCGGTCGCCGCCGGTGCAGACATCCTGGAACTGGATGTGCAGCTCACCGCCGACGGCGCCCTGATCGTCCAGCACGACGACACCGTGGACCGCACCACAGAGGCCACCGGTCCGGTTGCCGATCTGACGCTGGCGGAGATCCAGGCGCTCGACAACGCCCACTGGTTCGTGCCGGGACTCTGGGGTGACCAGAGCCGTCCCGCCGCCGAGTACGTGTTCCGAGGGGTGCGCGGCGGCATCATCGAGCCGCCGGCGGGTTTCGGCCCCGAGGACTTCAAGGTGGCCACGTTCCGGGAGGTCGCCGAGCGCTTCCCGCACCACGTGCTGGACGTGGAGATCAAGCTCCAGCGCGGCTCGGGCGGCGAGGAGGATCCTGGCTCGGGGATCGCCGCCGCCGAGGTGCTCGCCGCCGAGATCGCCGAGTTGGGCCGGGAGGAGTCGGTGGTCGTGGCGTGCTTCAACGACGAGGTCCTCGCCGCCTTCCGGCAGCTGGCTCCCACCGTCGCCACGACGCCCGCCACCGACGAGTTGGTGGCGTGGTGGCTCGCCGGCGAGGCGCTGGATCCGCGCTACCGGGTGCTGCAGGTGCCGTTCACCTATCAGGGCATCGAGGTCGTCCAGCCCGACCTCGTGGAGCGGCTTCACAGCGAGGGCCTGCGCGTGTGGGTGTGGCTGAGCGGTACCGACGTGCTGGAGAGCCGCGAGTTCTACGCTGATCTGCTCCGCCGCGGCGTGGACGGCATCATCGCCGGCCGTCCCACCGAGGCTGTCGCCGCGCTGGCGGCGGGTTCGTGAGTTCCGCGGCCATTCGCAGCCTGCGGCGCACCACTAGGGGTTCGTCGGCGGCAGCGGGGCGGTGAGTTCGACGGTCGTGCCGCCCGGGGTGGAGCGGTGCACGAGACTGCCGCCCAGGTCGTTCTCCACGAGCGTGCGCACCAGCGTCAGACCCAACCCCTCCTGCAGCGGACCCTCGGGCATGCCGCTGCCGTTGTCGGTGACCGATACCTGAAGCCCGGCCTCCTCCCGACCGATCCGCACCACGATCTCGCTGCCGTCGGTGCCGATGGCTGCGGCGCCGCCGAAGCCGTGGTCCACGGCGTTCTGCACCAACTCGTTCAGCACGATGGCCATCGTGGTCATCACCTCGCTGGGCAGCGGACCGACGGCTCCGGACACCTTGATGGAAATCGGTGCGTTCGGTGGGGCCAGAGACTCCCGCAGCAGCGAGGAAAGGGAGTCCACGACGCTCTCGAACGGGGTGCTGTCACCGTCGGGCCCACTGAGGATCTCGTGCACGGCGGCGATCAGGCGGATCCGGCGGGCGGACTCCGAGAGTGCGTCCTTGGCCTCGGGGCTCTCCAGCCAGCGGCTCTGCAGGCTGAGCAGCGACGAGACCGTCTGCAGGTTGTTCTTCACGCGGTGGTGCACCTCGGTGAGGGCGGCGTTCTTGGTGATCAGCAGCCGGTCCACCCTGCGCAGCTCGGTGATGTCCCGCACTAGCACGAGGACGCCGGTGAGTGTGTCCTCCTGGATCAGGGGCAGGCAGCGCATCACCACGCTGTGGCCGTTGCGTTCGATCTCCTCGGTTTGCGGCAGTGACGCCGACACCGTGAGCTGCAGGGCCCGTGGTTCGAGTCCCACGTGGGCCAGCCGGCGACCGGTCGGGTCGCCGTCGATGCCGAGGCGCCGCAGCGCCGAGTGGGCGTTGGGTGTGAGGTACTCCACCCGCTGCCAGGCGTCGAGCAGGATGACGCCGTCTCCCACCCGCGGCGGGTGGTCGTGATCGCCCGGTCCGGTGGCGTAGGGGTAGACGCCGTCGGCGATCATCCCCGCCAGGCGGCGGAAGAGCCCAAAATAGGTGGTCTCCAGCCGCCCCCAGACCCGGTCGCTCACCGACGGGAACTCCCGGAGCAGCACGGCGATCGTGCGGTTGGCGAGATTTACGGGAACGGCTAGGGACTGCACCCAGCGGTCCTGGCCGGCGAGGAAGGCGCCGCCGTTGGTGCTGGCCCCAGTCCGCAGCGCCAGTGCGGCCAGCGGCCGCTCCCCGTCGGTGACGGCCAGACCGAAGAGGTCGTTGGGATGCACTGTCTGGCTGGTGATGGGACGGCTGTGGGCGGTGACCACGAAGCGTCTCTCGCCGTCGCTGCCGACGCCGCTGTCGGGGGCAGCGGCGCCGAGGATCGGCACGAGCACCAGGATGTCGGCGAAGGAGATGTCCGCCAGCAGCGCGGTCGTGGCGACGAGCCGTTCGTGGTGAAGCCGCTCGGGCTCGCTCAGGCCGCCCAGGGCCCGGCGCAGATTCTCATCGCTGCTCACGCCATGCGATCGTAACGGTGCGCCTGGCTGTGACCGGTCGCGCCCTGATTGCGCGGTATGTCCGATGGATCCGGGCCGCCCGGACCGTCGCTGCGTCTCGTTCCTACACTGGAGCCCACAGATGCCTACGACGGCGCAGCGTCTCGACTCGAGTCGGTGCGGGTTCGGGGGAATCATGCAGTTCGGCTTGTTCTACGAGATGCAGTTGCCGCGACCGTGGGAGCCGGAGGGCGAGCACCGGCTCTACAAGGAGTGCCTGGAGCAGGTCGTCCTCGCCGATCGGCTGGGTTTCGACTACGTCTGGGAGGTGGAGCACCACTTCCTGGAGGAGTACAGCCATTCCTCGGCGCCGGAGGTGTTCCTGGCTGCGGCCGCCGCGCTCACGCAGCGGATCCGCCTCGGTCACGGCATCGTGCAACTGCCTGTGGAGTTCAACCACACCGCCAGGGTCGCCGAGCGGGCGGCCACCCTCGACCTTCTCTCCGACGGTCGGGTGGACCTGGGGACCGGCGAGGCCTCTTCGGAGGCCGAACTGGGCGGCTTCGGCGTGGAGTGGAACACCAAGCGGGAGCAGTGGACCGACCACATCGAAGCCGTGGCCCGCATGATGGTGGAGGAGCCGTTCGCCGGCTGGGACGGCGAGTGGCTGCAGATGCCGCCACGCAACGTCGTGCCCAAGCCGCTGCAGAAGCCGCACCCGCCTCTGTGGGTGGCGTGCAGTCGCCGGGAGACCATCCTGCTGGCCGCTCGTAGCGGCATCGGCGCCCTGTCGTTCCAGTTCATCGAGCCCGAACGGGCGGCCGACTGGGTAGCGGAGTACGAGTCGGTCCTAGCGTCGGAGGACTGCGTGCCGGCCGGCTTCGCAGTGAATCCGCAGATCGCCATCGTCCTGCCGCTGATGTGCCATCCCGACGAGCGGACCGCTGTCGACCGCGGGCTCGACTCGGCGCACTTCTTCGGCTACGGGCTGTTGCACTACTACGCCTTCGGCACCCACAGCCCGGCGCGCACCGACGTGTGGCGGGAGTTCGAGACCAACCGGGAGGAGGTGGGCTTCAGGCGCGCCGAGGCGGGACGCACCGGCGAGCCGCTCGACGCCACCTTCGGCGACCTGGGAGTGCTCGGGCTGCGGGGCGCCATCGGCACGCCCGACCAGGTGCGGTCCCTGCTGCGTCGCTACGAGGAGGCCGGGATCGACCAGGTCATCTTCATGGCCCAGATGGGGCGCATCCCCCACAGCCAGATCTGTGAGTCCCTGGAGCTCATGGGCGCCGAGGTGATCGGCGAGTTCGCCGAGCGGCATCCGCAGCGCTGGGAACGCAAGTGCGAGCGGTTGGCCCCCGCCATCGACGCCGCCCTGGCCCGCAAGGCGCCTCCCCGCACCACCGACGAGGGCTACGAGTTCAAGGCCGCCGGCAGGGCCTGATCAGCGCGGGCCACCCCAGGCGGCCGTGGGGTCAGCCGGCAGCCACCATCGAGGTTGCTTTCGCCTCCGCCGCGGAGCCCGCTGTGCCCTCGGCGAGGTCCCGCAGCAGCTTGCGGTAGACCATCGAGGCGCCGTCGGCCACCTTGAGGTGCAGTTCCTCGCGCAGGTCGAGGGGCAGTTCGGGCGGGTCCTGGGACTCGACCACGCCGCGGTCCTGCTCCATAACCACGGCGAAGCCGTCCACGAAGTACTCGTCAGGGACGTCGAGGGAGTGGTTGCGGGACAGGTACCCCAGGATGAACGTCTCGGCCGTATCGGTGGGCGAGGCGATGAACGTGACGGTCGTGACGTCG
>JAGWAK010000057.1 GCA_021296435.1 Acidimicrobiia bacterium | reverse complement strand
AGGTGCTCATGGCCGACGACATGCCCGACATCCAGGTGGTGCTGGTGGAGGACCCCGACCCCGACGGCGGCCCCCACGGTGCCAAGGGCGTGGGCACGCCCGTGATCCCCGCCATCGCACCCGCCGTCGCCAACGCCGTCCGCGACGCCATCGGCGTCCGGCTCAGGGACCTGCCGATGACCCCGCCCCGGGTCATGGCGGCCCTCCTAGCGGGCGACTGACGGAGCGCGCCCGTCAGATCTCGGCCGCTCGTCAGCCAGGCTGACTTCGCTGCTTGATCACGTTGTCGAGTGTTTGGCTGATCAACCGATTCGTGTTGGCGATACTCACTCGAGCGAAGAACGAGAAGTGGCCCATCTCGACCACGAGCTTGGCGATGAACTCATCGGCGAAGGAGGCCGACACAAGCGCGACACCGGCGAAGTCGACCTTTACCCTGGCCTCCTGGAATTGCCGCATGAGATTCTGCAGCTTCGTCCGGAGCTGCCGGCCCGTCTGCCGGTTTCCGAATCCGGTTGCCTCGTCAGCCACGCGGAAGACGATCTCATTGCTCTCATCAACATGGGACATCTCGAATTCGGAGGTAGGAGGTGTTCCCCACAACGCCAGCGAGACATCAATCTCGACACTCGTGGGCAGGACCAGGCTGATACTTGTACCTGGCACCTGACCGGAGACGTGCGTCGACATGTCACCGTTCACGACACGAAGCTCGGCATTCCCCGACATGATGGTCAGTTCACCGCCGGCCGCCGAGACGATGCGGACCGAACCGGCGAGCCCGTTGCCCTGCCCTGCATCTCGATCGCGCGTGACGCCTGCCTTGATGGCCATCGCCAAGGCATTTTCGTCGTCCGGGACGGAATGCGACTGCGACAATGATGCTCGCACCCCTCGCCCGTAGTCCGAGACCACGAGATCGATTTTTTCCTGCTTCGGATGGCACACAACCTGCATGAAGCCTTCGACGGTCTCTCCCGGTTCCCCAGCGTGGATTAGGACGTTGTCGGCAAGCTCGTTCAGCGTCCATGCGACCGAGTCCATCACTCCCGGCGAGCAGGTCATCTGTCGCGACAGCACCTCGATTGCCGCGTTCACAGAGTCGTTGAGTTCAGCGTTATCCGAGTACGCCTGAACCGGCACGTAGGCCTTCCGAGTATCGGGCGGCGGTGCGGCTTCTCCCTCGAGAAGCTGTCTCCATCCTGCGATCTTCCAGTAGGAATCATCGAACGGATAGACGATGTCAACCTCGGTCCCGTTGGCGGCAAGATGTCTGATCAGGGAGATCAGCGGGACAACGCCGGTGGCATATGCGTACGAAACGTCACCAAGATCGAGCGACAGCGCTGACGGGGGCGGCCGTCCCCAAAGCCCCTTCGTGATCCGCGTGAACGACTCTCGGCCGAACGGTCTGTCGAACCGAAGGGAAATCTCGTCATCGTCGTACATGCGGCGGACCCCTCATGTACCGGTTCCGTTGCGCGGACGGACGGTCCAATAGTCGGCCGCGAGTATACGGTTGGGTTGAACAGGCTCCGGGACACATGGCGGCAGCCGAGGTCGACGGCGCACCGCCCGGGCCGTGCTGTCCAATACCGCGCGATATGTCGCGACGATCCCCCGGGCGTCGGCGTTATGTTCGAACGCGGCGCCGGCGTCGTGCCGTCGGATGGGCACGGAGGGTCGCAGCAAGGCGCTCGGTTGTATTGTCCAGAGCTTGTTCGTGGAAGCCTTGACGAGGACGTCCCGAACCGCGTCACCGGCCCACCCGGAATGTGGAGTTGGCTGCGATTCGTGCCCGAGGCACCGCACGGGTCGGTGCGGTGCCCGGCGAGTTCGCGACGGTCGCAGCGCTCGTGGTCGGAACAGGCGATCGCCCGGACCGCTGCGGCGACCCTGGTCGATCCGGCAGTTGGTGGCGTGCGCACTCATCGCCGCCGTCTTCGCGACGAGCGTTATCAGCGCCGAGGTTGCGGCGGCGGACCAGGACGAGAGCCTGCAAGTGCGCATCGCGGCGCGCATGCTCGACGGCGGGAGCATGGAGTTCGCGCTCCAGCAGCGGCGCGCGGGAACCTGGGGAATCCGCCAACTGCCCGCCAGACGTTTCATGCCCGCCGACGCCACGCCCGGACGCTGGCTCACCAGCTCGCCCCTGACCCCGGCCGGAATACAGGTGCGCATCGCGGCGCGAATCGTCGACGGCGAGAGCATCGAACTCGCGCTCCAACGATGGAGCGAGGGAATCTGGGGAACCCGCCAACTGCCCACGCGACGGCTCATCCCCGCCGACGGCGCGCCCGGACGCTGGCTGACCAGCTCGCCCCTGACGCCGGTCGGAGCGACAGCCACCCCGCCGCAGCCGGAGTGGACGTTGCTCGCCGGCGGGGACGTGCTGATGGACCGCACCGAGCCGGCCGGGATCGACCCGTTCGCGGGCATCGAACCGCCCCTGGCCTCGGGAGACCTCGCCGTGGTGAACGTGGAGATGGCGATCAGCGACCGCGGCACGCCGATCGGCAAGCAGTTCACCTTCCGCGCCCCGTCGTCGGCGGCGCGGCGGATCGGCGACGCCGGGATAGACGTCGCCAACCTGGCGAACAATCACGCCAGGGACTACGGCGCGCAGGCCCTGGCCGACACGGTCGCCTCCCTGGAGGCCGCCGGCGTGGTCGCCCTCGGGGCGGGAGCCAACGACGACGAGGCCTTCCGGCACCGTGTTCTGGAGGTCGACGGCGGCGTGGCGGTGGCGTTCGTCGGCGTGTCCATGATCGTGCCCTGGAGTTTCCCCGCCGGCCCCGACACGCCCGGCATCGCCACCGACACCGACCCGGAGCGCGTGCTCGGCAGCGTGCGAACCGCCGCCGGCGAGGCGGACGTGGTGATCGCCGTCGTCCACTGGGGCATCGAGGTGGCCACCTGTCCGAGCCCCGAGCAGCGGGCATTCGCCCAGGATCTGTTCGACGCCGGCGCCGACGCCGTCATCGGCCACCATCCGCACGTTCTGCAGTCGATCGAATTCGACGACGGGAGGTTGGTGGCCTATTCGCTGGGCAACTTCGTGTGGCACCCGAGATTGGGCATCACCGGTGAGACGGGCGTCCTGCAGATCGACTTCGCCGGCGACCGGATCCTCGGCTGGGAGTTCCATCCGCATCTGCTCGACGAGAACGGAGCGCCGCGACCGGCCGGCCGGGGTTGGCGGGTAGACCGGCTGCACGACCTCATCGAGGGCGACTGCGAGCGGCACGCGGGAACGACGCCCTATGACCTCACTCCTCCGGAGGACACATCGGGTTCCGCCGCGCAGCCGGATGTGGAGCTGCGGCACTTCTCCGGTCAGCAGTTCAAGGAGCTGCTCGATTCGGTGACGTTGCCCAACCTGGTGGACATCGCCGCCGGTCCCGCCATGACCGGCGACGCGCAGACCGACGAGCGCATCCGACAGATCGCCGAGGACCGGGGTTACAGATTGCAGCCTGTGGTTGCGTCGTCGGATGAACTGGTGCGTGTCGAGCAGATGCTGCTCCAGCCCGAGGCGGCACGCGCCTACACGGCTCTCAGCACCGCAGCCCGGCAGGCCGGCAATCCGATCACGCTGGCGTCCGCATACCGTGGCTTCGACACGCAGGAATACATCCTCTTCCGCCACTTGAAGGCGCCCTACACGGACGAGAGGATCCATACGGCGCTCCGGATCGTCGCGCCACCGGGCTACTCACGGCATCAAACGGGGTACGCAGTCGATCTGGCAACAGCCGACCACGGGATCAACGAGTTCAGATTCTCCGAGGCGTACGCCTGGTTGGCCGCCGACAACTTCCTCGAGGCCAAGAGGCACGGCTTCATACCGAGCTATCCCGCCGGAGTCGAGAACCAGGGGCCCGATCCCGAACCGTGGGAGTTCTTCTACGTCGGGACGGACAACCTCGTGGCGTCGCCGACTCCATAGGAACTGCGGGCGCCTCCGGACAGGATCGATACCCGGAGCGAAGCATCAAATGAGCAGACGGTCCGATCGCTACTGATCAAACCGTCCGACTACTACCTAAATGATCGTACGACCGGCGGACCGCCTAGGTAGCCGTCAGGGCAAGTGGGCGTCGTTGGACGGCAGATGGTCGCTGGTTGTCGGGTTCTTCTGGCGCCGGGCCGGTGCTGGTGTCGGGAGGGGTGCCGGCGCCATTGGATCCGCTCGTCGAGCCGGTTGCGGTCGCCAGCGGGGTTCCCGCAGTGGTTCTGGCGCCAGGTGCGTACTGGGCGAAGTTCTGCGTCACCCACAGGGAGCCGTTGTCGAGGGCGAGGCCGACGCCCAGGTGGGTGTAGCCGGGATTGACCATGTTGGCGTAGTGCGACGGGCTGTCCACGAGGCCGTCGAAGGCGTCACGGACGGCGGCGCGAAGCGAGAGCGGCGCGGTGATCCTCGATACGTTCTCCGCCCCGCTCCGCGCTCCTGTCGGGTACTGCCGCCAGTAGTCGGGATTGTGGTAGAGGCGCTCCTCGGCGCCCATCGTCTCGGACCAGCGGCGGGCGATGGCGGCGATGTCGGCGTCGTAGGTGAGCGCCCGAAGCCCCAGCCCGGCACGCAACCCGTTGACCAGGTCGGCCATCTCCGCCTCGGCCGCGGCGATCACGGCGTCGGCAGGCGCCCGCCCTGCCACGAGGGCCGTGGCGTACGTCCGCCCGTGTGCGGTGGCGACACCCACGCCGAGATGCGTGCACAACTCGCACGTCACCGAAGCACTGCCGTAGGCGGGCATGCCGAGCAGGACGTCGCTCAGCAACCGGACTGTGGCGGGGTCGCCGGGATCCCGGGTCGTCCACCGCGCCGTCACGAAACGCCACACATCCCACTCAGCCTGCAGGTGCGGCCCGAAGTCGAAGTCGGGCTGCCAGTCCGAGGCGTTGGCCATGGCCTCCGCCAGCGCCTGCGCCGCGGCCGTCACACCGTCGCTGAGCACCAGCGGCGGCAATCCTCCCCGCAGCCCGTTCACGCCGTCCAGAACGAGCGGGGGCAGCCGCTCCGCAAGGCTCGCCTGCGGCTCGGAGGTGCCGGTCGTCGTCGGTTGCGCGCCATCATCGGTCGTCGATGGCGAAGTCGCCGCCTCCGGAGGCGCGCCATCGTCTGGCGTCGAGTCGATTGCCGGGGGCACGGACTGTCAGCGGCGTGCTGACCAGCCAGCGCCCAAGCCGCGCATCGGTGGGATAGAACCGCTGCCGCGGCAACAACCGCTCCCCCCAACCACCACCGGTCTCCCGCTGCTGAAGCCCGAACTCCACCCGACCACCGGCGCCCCGCCGAGCCACGATCCGCACCTCAACGCCGCCGACGGACGTCGGCGAATCATCGCCGCCAACAGTCGTATCAATCGCAGGAGGCAACGCCGAAGACCCATCGCCGCGCCCCACGGTCACCGGAGTACTCACCAGCCAGCGCCCAACCGAAGCCGACGCCGGAAAGAACCGCTGCCGCGGCAACAACCGCTCCCCCCAATCACCGTTGACTTCCTGCTGCTGGAGCCCGAACTCCACCCGCTCACCAGCCACCCGCCGCGCCACGATCCGCACCTCGACCCCACCGCCGTCCACGACAATCTGCGCCCCGACCACAGCTGGAGTCGTCGCGAAAACCGCCAAGGCCCCCAGCAACACCGCTATCGAACGGACCACGAGCCTCCTACGGCTATCCGACGGCAATAACACAGCTATGGAAAGCCCTCCATCAGTGCCAACGCGAATCCGAAGCGCTCCCAATCTTCGGAGACTTGAGTAGCGCCACTAGACCTGATGACAGTAGAACAATGGTGTGCCCCGGGGAGGTTCAGGTTGCGGGACGGTCGTCGACGTGGCGGCGGTGGTCGCAGTCGTCGAGGGAGGCGCAGCGGTCGTCGTGGGGGGTGCTGCGGTGACAACCGTCGTGGTCGCCCCACCGGTTGTCTCGGTGCCTGTCCGGACAGTCTCGGCAGTACCGGCGCAGCCTGCGACAGCAACGGGTCGGCAAATGCACCGATGATCAACCGGCGCATCAGTCCGTCGTAGCGGTCAGGTCGGCGGCGGCACCGAGGATCGCCGCGGCGGCTTCGATGTGCTCCTCGCAGGTCTCCTCGTCGTTCATGGGGAGAACGAACAGGTCGAACGAGTCGCGCAGGCCGGCGATCCGGGCCGCGCACTCGGTGGGCGTGCCGGTGACCGCGTACAAGTCGAGCAGCGACTCGGGGAGATGCTCGGCGGCCTCGTCGAGGTGGCCGGCCAGCATGGCGCGGCGCACCCTGGCCGCCCGCAGCTCGTCGAGGCCGACCTGTTGGCGGATGTCGGCGGGCGCATCGAGGGCCATGTAGGCGAAGTGGCGCAGGGCGCGGCAGCGCTCGGTGCCGCTGTAGGCGAGGTACGCCGACCAGGCGACGCGGGCACCGCCGCCGCGGATCGCCGCGGCCGCCTCGGGCAACTCGGCCAGAGCCTTGGCCGAGAGGATCACCCAGTCGGCCTCGGCTGCAGCGAAACGCTGCACTCGTGGTCCCCGTCCTGCCACCGCCATGGGGACGTCTCCGTGGAACCAGTCCAGGGACGCCGGCCCGGCCCGTCTGCCGCTGAGCAGGCGGCGGTTGGCCACGAACGTGTCGACGAGAGCCGAGTAGGGCCGCTCCGGTTCGAGTTGCAGCGGCGCCAGGACGCGGCTCCCGCCCACGCCGAGGCCGTGCCAGACGCGTCCCGGCGCCATCTCGTCAAGAGTGGCCACGGCAGCCGCCGTGGTCACGGGGTGACGCGAGAAGGGATTGGTGATCGCCGGCCCCACGACGAGAGCGTCGGTGGCAGCCAGAATGGCGGTCAGCGCCACGTAGACATCTCGCTCGGTGCCCTCGTCCGCCACGAGGCAGACCTCGGCGCCGAGGCCTTCGGCGAGGCCCGCCAGAGCCACCAGCCGCGTCACCGGCTGCGTGGGTTCGAACCAGACCCCCCACGGGATGCGCCCGTGACCACTCACGGTGGCCCCCTCACCAGCCGGCCCCATCGAGGAGGGGCGCGGTCCACGCCGGAGCGGGCACGAGGCGCGGGGACACCAGCGGAACCGGCCGGCTCATGGCCGGGGCGCGCCGGGGTCGACGACGCCGGTACGGGTGATCTGTGCCACCAGCCGGCCCGCCTTGAACGTGCGACGCGTTCCCGGTGCCGCGGCGATCGCTTGGCGCTCCGAGGAGGCCGCGACCGCCACGAAGTCCGCAACGGCGCCGGGTTGAACCTCCGCAGGCGCAAGCCCCATCACACCCCGGGCCTCGCCGGAGACCGCTGCCAGCGCCGCCGCTGGAAGCATGTGGCCGGCGGTCACCAGGAGGGAGGCGGTCTCGAACGGATCTCCCCGACCCATCAGGTTGAAAGGGTCCTGCAGGTTGTCGCCTCCACCGGCGAGGCGCACGCCCGCCTCGGACAGCGCCTCGAGGGCCGTGAGGCCGCGCGGCGGCGCCGTGCGGAGGCCCCGGCTCTGGAGGAACAGGTTGGTCTGCGGGAGAGTCACCACGCCGATGCCCGCCACGGCGACCGACTCGGCCACCTGCCGCTGCTCGGCTTCGGGCATCATCCCGAGGCTCACGCAGTGGCTGGCCGTGACCGGGTGAGGGAATCCCCGGTCCCGGACACCGCGCGCCAGATCCACCAGGGTGCGACTGCTCGGATCGAGTGTCTCATCGATGTGTAGATCGATCGGCAGTCCCGCATCAGCGGCCGCGTCCAGGCAGATCGCCACGCAGTCCGCCGGCCGCGGATCCAGCGCGGGGGCACCGCCGACCAGGTCGGCTCCGGCAGCGAGCGCGACCGCCAGCGCACGCCGGTTCCCCGCACCCTCGGGACCCGTCAGAGGCACGCCAACCAGTGCCACGAGTTGCAGGTCCACGAGCCTGAGGCAGAGCCGCCGCACGGCGACCAGGACCTCCACGCCGCGGGCGCCGATGTCGGCGCCGACGTCGACGTGGCTGCGGATCGCGGTCACACCATGCTCGGCGGCGATCTCGACCGCTCGAAGCGCCCGAGCCATCGTGCTCTCGCTGCTGATGCCGCCCCGGTGGGCCTGCCAGGCCTGAACCGCGCCGATCAGGTCACCGGTGGCGTTCACCACCACGTCCGCCGACAGCGCCTTGTCGAGATGGGCATGCGGCTCGGCGAGGCCTCCCAGCAGCAGCATCCCCCCGAGATCGTGACGTTCGACCGGCTCGGAGGCCGCGGCGCCGGTCTCGTTTCCGCCGCCCCCGGCAGCGACTTCGGCCCGCGGTCGTGCCTCCTCCACCGCCGTGACCACCCCGTCGACGACGGTCACGTCCACCCGCCGCCCGTCGGGCAGCAGGGCATCGGCCAGGATGCAGGATGCGCGCACCGGCGCCGAGGGTAGCCCGCCGCGGTCGCGCCCCGCCGCAGGGTCGCGGCCATGCGAACCGGCTTCGCCGGTGGCCGGGGGCTGCGGGACTGCCAGAATGGGGCCGTGCGAGTGGTGCTGGTTCTGGCCGACAAGCCGGACATCGACGACGGCGGGCTGCGCCGGGCCGTCGAGGCGGCACTCGCCTCGGCGGACCACGATGTCGACCTGATCGACCTGCACGAGGGTCACTTCAACGCCGCCATGACCACCGCCGGACGCCAGGCCTACCACTCCGGACAGCCCCTCGTGGAACCCGACGTGGCCGACTTCGGGCCTCGGGTGAGTGCCGCCGAAGCCTTGGTCTTCGTCTACCGGGCAAGCTGGACCGGCATGCCCCCACGCCTCAAGGGCTTCGTGGACCGCACCTTCGTTCCCGGTGTCGGCTTCCACCTCGTCGACGGCAAGCTGCAGCGAGGTCTGGTCGGGGTGCGCCGGCTGGCAGTGATCGCCATCCACGATCGAACTCGGTCCGAGGTGTTCCGCCACCGCGACGGCGGGCGCCGCATCCTGCTGCGCACGATGCGCCTGATCGTGAACCCGCGCTGCCGCCGGCGCTATGTGGCCCTCTACGAGACCCGGCCCGAGCGTGTCGCCGCAGCGCGCCGGCGCTTCGCCGCCAAACTCGACCGCGTCCTGGTGGGACTGTGAGCACGCTGGTCGTCCTCTGCCACCCGGTGCCGGAAAGCTTCGTGGCGGCGGTGGCGGCGCAGGTCACCGAGACCCTCGACGACGCCGGAGCCGAACCGCAGTTGTTGGACCTGTACACCGACGGGTTCTCCCCGACCGATCCCGATGCGGCAACCGTCGCCGCGCACCAGGAGACCTTGAGCGCCGCCGGCGCCCTCGTGCTGGTGTACCCCACCTGGTGGAGCGGCCTGCCGGCCATGCTCACCGGCTGGCTCGAGCACGTTGTGGCCGGGGGATCGACGCCGCGGCCCGGCAGACCGGAGACGACCGCAGCGAGCCGCGAGCTCCTGGCGAACCTGCGCTACGTGGCCGCGGTCACCAGCCACGGCTCCTCGAAGTGGGTCAACGCCGTGCAGGGCGAGGCTGGCATGCACTTCCTGCGACGCAGCCTGCACCTGCTCTGCCCCGCGCACTGCCGGTTGAAGTGGCTGGCCTTCTACGACTCCGACCGCTCCAGCATGGCGGATCGCCGGGCGTTCCTCGCCCGGGTCGACCGCCGGCTCCGCAGCCTGGTCTAGCTCTCTCGGGCGGCGACTTCCCGCAGGAGCCGCCGGAACACGAACGGGATGATGCCGCCGTGGCGCCAGTAGGTCGCCTCGGCGTCGCTGTCGAGACGCACCGTCAACGGGAACCGCCGCGACGCGCCGCCGGGGGAGGTTGCGACCAGCATGGCCGGGGCGCCGGGCACCAGTCGCCCCTCCAGTCCCGTGACGTCATACGTCTCCGTGCCGTCGAGGCCTCCGGAGCGCCAACTCTCCCCAGCGGCAAACTGCAGCGGCAGCACGCCCATGCCGATCAGGTTCTGGCGGTGCAGCCGCTCGAAGCTCTCCGCGACCACCGCCCGCACGCCCAGCAGGGCCGTGCCCTTGGCTGCCCAGTCGCGCGATGAGCCCGCGCCGTAGTCGGCGCCAGCCAGCACCACCAGAGGTGTCGCCTGGCGGCGATAGCGCTCGGCGGCCTCGAAGATCGCCATGATCTCGCCGCCGGGTTGGTGGGCCGTCCAGCCCCCTTCCCGGCCGCCGGCGAGATGGTTGCGCAACCGGGGATTGGCGAAGGTGGCGCGCACCATGACCTCATGGTTGCCCCGCCGCGCGCCCAGGATGTTGAACTGCTCCGGAGCCACGCCACCTGCGAGCAGGTGGCGGCCGGCCGGACTCTCGGGGTCGATCACCCCAGCGGGTGAGATGTGATCGGTCGTGATGGCGTCGCCGAGTAGCAGCAGGCACCGGGCACCCCGGATGTCGCTGATCGGCGCCGGCTCGGAGGAGACCGCGTCGCAGAAGGGCGGCTCGATGATGTACGTGGAGTTCGGATTCCAGGACGGCAGCGCCGACGGCTCAGCAAGCGGCGCGCGCCAGCGAGGGTCGCCGCTGAAGATGTCCTCGGCGCGGGCGGCGAACAACTCGGGCGCGAGAGCCCGCTGGGTCTCGGCGCGAATCTCCGCCTCGTCGGGCCAGAGATCGGCCAGAAACACCGGTGTCCCGTCGGGGTCGAGGGCGATCGGCTCGGCCGTCAGATCGATGTCGACGGTCCCGGCGAGGGCGTATGCCACGACGAGAGGAGGCGAGGCCAGATAGCCCAGCCGGCATTGCGGGTGGATGCGTCCCTCGAAGTTCCGGTTCCCCGAAAGCACGGCCGCCACCGACAGGTCGTGTTGCGCCACGGCGGCCGCCACCGGCGCAGCCAGCGGTCCGGAGCCACCGGCGCAGGTGGTGCAGCCGTACCCGACGATGGCGAAGCCGAGCTTCTCAAGATGGCGCAGCAGTCCGGAACGCTCCAGGTAGTCCGCCACGACCGGTGATCCGGGCGCCAGGCTCGTCTTGACGTGCGCCGGTGTCGTGAGCCCGCGTTCGATCGCCTTGCGCGCCAGGAGGCCGGCGCCGACCATCACCGCGGGATTTGAGGTGTTAGTGCAACTCGTGATCGCAGCGATGACGACGTCGCCGTCGCGCACGTCAGCCACCGCCGGTGTGTGCGACGGGCCACGATCCGCCAGGGCTGCAGCGAGCGACTCCGGGACCTCCCGCAAGGTCAGGGTCTGGGTGGGCCGCGAGGGGCCCGCCACCGTCGGCGCCACCTCCGCGAGGTCGAACGGCATCACCCGGCTGAAGGCCGGAGTGGGGCTGTCGGGGGTGCGGAACAGCCCCTGAGCCCTGCAGTAGCGCTCGACGAGATCCACGTGCGCCGGCGATCGCGCCGTGCGGCGCAGGTAGCGCAACGTCTCGCCGTCCGGCGCGAAGTAGCCGGTCGTGGCGCCGTACTCCGGAGCCATGTTCGCCACGGTGGCCCGGTCCTCGAGGCTCAGGAAGTCCACCCCGGCGCCGAAGAATTCCGCGAAGGCGCCCACCACGCCCGCCTGCCTGAGCGCGCCCGCCAGTGCCAGCACCAGGTCGGTGGCGGTGACGCCCGGGGCGGGCCGTCCCGTCAGCCGCACCCCCACGACTTCCGGCAGCACGAGATCGATCGGCTCGCCGAGCATCACGGTCTCGGCTTCGATCCCGCCGACGCCCCAGCCGAGCACCCCCATCCCGCCGATCATCGTGGTGTGCGAATCGGTGCCTACCACCGTGTCCGGCCGGGCCACCGCCCCGCCGCCGGCCGGATCCAGTGACACCACCGAGGCCAGGAACTCCATGTTCACCTGGTGCACGATGCCCTTGCCGGGCGGCACCACTCGCAGGTTGGCAAAGGCCTGCTCGGCCCAGCGGGCGAAGGCGAAGCGCTCGGCGTTCCGCTCGTACTCGATGGCCAGGTTGGTTGCCGCCGCGCCCGGCGAACCCGCCACATCCACCTGGAGGGAGTGATCGATCACCAGGTCGGTCGGCGTGCAGAGATCGACCCGCGCCGGATCGCCGCCCGCTCGTTGCACGGCACTTCGCACCGCAGCCACGCCCAGCAACGCCGGGATGCCCGTGAAGTCCTGCAGGATCATCCGGCCCGGACGGAACGCCACCGACGTCCCGGGTGGCGTCGCGGCACCCCAACCTGCCAGCGCCTGCACTTCGGCCGCCGGCCCACCGGCGCCAGCCGGCGCCTCCTCGGCGTGACGCAGCGCTTCTTCGAGCAGAATCTTGATGCTCACGGGCAGTTCGGCAACCGCGGCGAGCCCCAACTCCTCGAGGCGGTTCAGGCGGTAGTAGCGCACCGCCCCGGCGGCCGTCTCGAGGCTGGCTCCGGAGCCGAATGCGCTCACGGAGGCGAACCGGAGGCGAACCAGGCCTCGCCGTCGAGATAGGCCTGCGGCACCTGCACCGTGCCGCGCATGATCTCCCGAGCCGTGCGGTCCACGACGAGACTCGGCACCCGCCAGGCGCCGGCTGCGCCCTCGGCGGTGACCTCCATCGCCAGAATGCCGGCCGGATGTCCGAGGCGCACGCGCCGTGCCGTGCCGGCAGCCTCGCCGGTCTCCGGCGGCGTCGCGGAGATCGATCCGCCCGCCAGTTCGGCCACGACGCTGCCGTCCATGGCAGCTGCGGCGGCACAAGCCATCGCGCCGGTCATCGCCAGGGTGCGGTGTGTCCGCCCCATCGAGATCAGCCGGACCAGCAGATCCACGTCGGCGGCGGCCACCTCGGTGCCGCTCGTGGTGCGGTACGCCCCCGGTGCCCCCACCAGAGCCACCTTCGGAACCGTCCGGTGGTGCCGCCCGGCGTCGCTGAGAGAGTCGGCGACGCCGATCCGCACCGCTGCCTCGCAGCGGATCCGCTCGAGCCGGCCCTGGAGGACCTCGTCGGCGTCGAGTGCGGCGGGCGACGCCGCAACGGCCGCGGGGACATCCAAAGCGGTCGCAGCCACGAACACGGCGGGGTTGCCCACGTCCACGACCGACACCGGCACCGCCCCGAGATCGGGCAACTCGACCACCTCGCGCACCTGGCCGGTGGGCAGGGCACCCCGCCCGATCGAGCCGCCGGCGTCGAGGTACTCCAGATGAAGCCGCGCCCCCGTGCCGGGGACGCCATCGATGGCGAAGTCCCCTGCCGGGTCATAGCGGTCCCCGCGGAGCGGCACGCGGGTAGCGAACCGCTGGCCTGTGTTGAGGCTCAGCACCACGACGTCCACCCCGGCACGATCAGCGGAGGCGCCGGGCGCCGGATCCCGACCTTCGCCGGGCTGACGGGGAGAGTCGCCGGCCGGCACGAGGCCCTCGTTGACGGCGAACGGGGCGACGGCGGCGGAGATGTTGCCGCAGTTGCCCGTGAAGTCGACCCACGGCTCGGCCACCTCCACCTGGGCGAAGCGGAACGCCACATCGGCGCCGCTGCCCGTCGGCGCGGGCCCCACGACGGCCGCCTTGCTGAGCGAGGAGATCCCGCCGCCGAGCCCGTCGATCTGGCGCCCGTCGGGGTCGGGACTGCCCAGCGATGCCAGGATGATCGCCTCGACCTGTTCGGGCCCGAACTCGCTCAGGTCATCTTCCCGGAACAGGACGGCACGGCTCGTACCCCCCCGCCAGAACGACGCCGGGACCGCCCGGTCCACGTTCAGCCCACCGGATACGGCCGCGGTGGTGAACCGTCGTAGCGCGCGCGGGGCCTGATGAGACGGTTGTTGGCGTACTGCTCGAGAACGTGGGCCGTCCAACCCGCCACCCGGCTGCAGACGATGAAGCTGGTGAACATGCTCAGCGGGAAGCCGAGGTGGTACAGCACGAGCGCTGAGTAGTAGTCCACGTTGGCGTTGAGTCCCTTTCGCTCGTGCAGTTCGGCCTCCAGGGCGCTGGCGGTGGCGTGCCACTGCGGCTCACCGGCCGCCGCACCCAGTTCGGCAGCCAGGGCGTCCATGGCGATCGCACGTGGGTCACGGGTGCGATAGAC
>JAGWAK010000056.1:8899-18469 GCA_021296435.1 Acidimicrobiia bacterium | reverse complement strand
TAGATGTCCTCGTGACAGATCAGGTAATAGGCCGAGTGCTCCCCCGCCGAGGTGGCCAGGACCAGGGTGTGCGAGGGCGTCCCGAGGTTGTGGTCCACGCGGTCCAGCTCGTCGCCGGCGCAGCCGTTCATGACCAAGCCGAAGTCGCCGATGATCTCGTCGTCGCCGACGCCGGAGAAGATGAACGCCGCCCGCGGGTCGAAGCTGTCGGGCAGGCGCCGGTAGCCGGGCGTGTTGGCGTCCCATCCCTGGCAGGAGAATCCCGTGCCGACGATGGCGTTCGGCGGGCGGCCCAGGTGTCGCCAGATGCCGCACTGCTCGCCGGTGGAGGCGAACTGCGTCTCGCCGGGGTGCGACTCCCAGGCCCGGCTGCCGGCGAAACCGCGCCGGATCTCGACGACGTGGCGACGCCCGGGGTCATACGTCGTGGCCCAGTAGAAGCCGTTGCCGCCCAGGTACATGAACCGCCCGCCACCGTCCAGGTACGCCTCGAGAGCGTCCAGCATCGGCCCGGTCCAGTACTCGGGGTGGCAGCCGGTCATGATGACCTTGTACTCCGCGAGGCAGTCGACGCCCTCGAAGTGCAGGTCCTCGTCGGTGATGACGTCGTAGTCGGCACCCTGGGTCTCCAACCAGTCCACCAGGTAGAGGTCGAAGGCGTAGCCCCGCGGGGCGTTCGTCACCCAGTGGCGGGCCGTGGCGCGCATCGACAGGAGCGGGCGGCGGGTGGTGGAGTGGCATACGCCGCTGCCGTCGGTGTGCACGTCGTAGACCGAGCCGCCGAGTTCCACCCGGGCGCCGAGGTAGTCGTCGTAGGGGTCCACCACGATGGGGATGTTGGTGAGGTCACTGAAGTCGTGGCCCCCGCTGAACAGCACCCGCTCGTTGGCGTAGGCCAGGTAGCTGCAGGTCGGCGCCAGGTAGGCGGCCTTCGCCCGGCGTGCGCCCGGGGCCGGCGTCACGAAGAACGGGATGTGATCCTCCTCGCCGCCGGCCTCGTCGGATGCCTGCAGGTGCACGGCGTAGTAGCCGCTGCGGGCCTCGGTGGGCACGGTGAACCTGAAGTCCTCGTCCCAGCGGCTGTCGTCGAAGTCGTCGTCGTGGAAGTGGATGGCGCCGTACTGCTCCGGCGCCTCGGAGCGTGTGAAGGCGGTTGCGTCCCAGCTGTGGCCGGTGAGGCCGCGCATGGCGTAGTTGACGACGGTGCCGTCGTGGCCCGAGCCGGTGACATCGGCGATGTCGATGCCCGAGGCCGCCGTGGCGGCGAAGTCCCAGACCGCGGCAACATCCGGCACATCTAGCGGGTCGGTGCCGTCGGCCAGTGCCTCCAACTCGTCGACGCTGAGGGCCCGGTTGAACAGGCAGGGCCGCTCGATCTTGCCGTTGAAGCAGTGGTAGGCGCCCACCTCGGTGCCGTCGATGCGCGAGCCGGCGGCCAGCAACAGCGGCGTGCCCGCGTCGCCGGGGGTGGGATCGGCATAGCGGTCGTCGGGCGTCCCGAGATTCTCCGTGGCAACGAGCGAGGGCTCCGGACCCCGCTCGTGGATCCGCTGCAACAGGCGCGCCTCGCCGGTGGCGGCGTCCCAGGAGCCCGCCACGAAGTGCCAGCGCTTCGCGGTCGGCCAGATGCCCAGGGAGAACTCCGCGCGGCCAACCCGCAGGGTGAGCCCGTCGTCGGTTCCCTCCGGCGGAAGCGTGCAGCCGGCGCTGTCGACGTCCGGCCCGGTCGGCATTCCCCTCGGGACGCCGAATCCAAGGCTGTAGCCAGTGAATCTGCTGCGGTGCGCCACGATGGTCTGCACCCCCGCCTCGGGGACCGTCGGCCAGATCCAGGCCGCGACCGTGAAGCTGCCGGAGATCTCAGGGGCGTCGGGCACCTCGACGTACGAACCGGCCTGCGTGTCCTGGATCCGCCCGGGGTGGGTGCCGTCAGCCGACGTCGCCACCGGCTCCGCCTTGAATCCCGGGCTCTCCGGTGACGTGTCCCCGTGGATGAGCCGCACCACCCGCGACTCGTAGGAATCGAACTCGGAGCTGACCATGACCCGCACTTCGTCGCCCGGATGAACGACCAGCGGATCGGTGTAACCCAGCAACTCCCGGCGCCGGCGCTCCGACCTGTAGGGGCTCTTCTCGTATCCCTCCGCTGTCCGCATGTTCCCTCCCGGTTGCTCCCGCTGAGCCCGTGGCGCTCAGACGTAGTTGATCATTGCCCCGCCGTCGATCACCATCACGGCTCCGTTGGTCCAGCGCGACTCGTCCGAGGCCAGGTAGAGCGCCAGGTCGGCAATCTCGGTGGGCTCGCCGAAGCGGCCGACCGGGTAGCGGGCCAGCCGCATTTGACTTCCCGCATCGCCGTGGGCGTCGTGCACCAGAGCCATGGGCGTGCGGATCGTGCCCGGGGCGATGATGTTGGCGCGGATCCCCTGCGGCCCGTACACCACCGCCAGCGACCGGGTCAGCGAGACCAGCGCCCCCTTGCTGGCCGTGTAGGCGTCGATCGGCTGGCTGCCGCCCACGAACGCCCGGATGGAGGACGTGTTGATGATCGACCCGCCGCCGCGGCACAGCATCTGCGGGATGGCGTGCCGGCAACCCAGCATCGGACCGGTGAGGTTCACCGCCAGGATGCGGTCCCAGACCTCCAACGGGACGTCCACCACGGAGCCATCGGCGGCAGGGGCGACCGCCGCGTTGTTGTAGAGCACGTCCACGCCGCCGAAGGCCTCGACGGCCCGGCCGATGACCCGGCGCCAGTCCTCCTCGCTGCTGACGTCGGTCTGCACGAAGAGGGCCGCTCCGCCTGCTGCGGTGATCTCGTCGGCGACCGAAGCGCCGGTCGCCGTGTCGACCTCGGCGATCACCACCTGGGCGCCTTCTTCGGCGAAACGCTGCGCCGCGGCCCGACCCTGACCGGAGCCGGCCCCGGTGACGACGCAGACCTTGCCGTCGAGCCTCATTGCGTCAGCGGCTCTCGCCACGACCGGTGGCGATCCAGGTGGCGACGTGCTCACCGCCGTCGATGATCTCGGATTGGCCGAGCATGTGGAATGCCGAGCAGATGTGGTTGGGCAGGATCTGCACCCGCTGCCCGATGGTCAGCTCGCTGGGCGGACCGTCACCCGTCCAGCGCAGCCAGCCGTGCTCCTCGGAGAGCTGGTACAGCTCCCAGCCCGGCAGGTCCACGACAAGGCCATAGCCGCCGGGCGCGCCGGGCACGTGGATGCCGAGCCGGTCGTGGCTGACCGACTTGGAGCCGGCGTCCAGGATGGCCCGGTCCGGCTCGGTGTGGCTGACCACCGTGGCCACCACCCGCGCCGCGCAGCGGTCCAAGCCGACCACGCCGCGCAGCACCTGGCCGTAGTCGTTGAAGGCGTAGATGCCGGGGCGGACCTGGGTGATCCCGTCGACCGCGGTGGTGTGCCGGGCCGTGGCGCTGGACCCCACCGACACCACGTCGATGTCGAGTCCCCTGGCCCGCAGCTCGTCGGCGGCGGCGACCATCAACTCCCCGGCGTCGACCGAGGCGTTGTGCAGGCCCTCCTCGCCGGGCTTGGAGTAGGCGTGGCCCTCATGGGTGATCAGCCCCCGCAGGCGCAGCCCCGGAAGGGGCGCGATGGCGGCGGCGAAGTCGGCGGCCTCGGCTGCGTCCACGCCGCAGCGGTGGTAGCCGGTGTCGACGATGACCAGCACGTCGGCGACCGTGTCCTCGGAGGCCATGCCGGCAGCCAATGCCTCCGCGCCGGCGAAGGAGTCCACCGACAGCAGGATGTTGGCCCGCTGCATGAGCCGCCGGGCGCGGGCGATCTTGGCCTCCCCCACGATGGGGTAGGCCATGACGAAGGCGCCTCCGCCTCGCCCAGCTTGGCGATGCAGAGCATCTCCGCCCCGGCGGCCATCTGCAGGCGGGCGATCTCGGGCGTGCGGTGGGTCTTGGCGTGCGGCGCCAGACCGATGCCCCGGTCGGCCGCATACGCGGCCATGTCGGCGATGTTGTGCTCCATGCGGGTGCGGTCCACCACCAGGGAGGGCGTCTCGATACTGTCGGGGATGTCCAGGAGGCCGCCGGCGGGGATCGTCTGTTCAGCCATCGTCTGCTCCTATCACGAACGTCGCTTCGGTGACGATCGGGAGATCGAAGGGAAGGCTCGCCACGCCCACGACCGAGCGCGCCGGGCGGGCCTCGGGGCCGAACGCGGCGTCGAGCACCTCGCTGGCCCCGTCGAGCACCTTGGCGTGATCCTCAAAGCCCGCGGCGGCGTTGACGTAGCCGGCCATGCGGAGGGTGCCGCTGATCGCGGAGAGATCGCCGAGGGCGGCGGCGGCGCTGGCCAGCAGGCTGAGGGCGGTGGCCGCGGCGGCGGCGCGACCCTCGGCGAGCGTGAGCGTGTCGCCCACGACCCCGCGGTGCGTGAACCCGCCGTCGGCGCCGAACGGACCGTGCGCGCTGAGGTGCAGCAGATCGCCGTGACGGCGGGCGGGGACGTACAGGCCCTTGGGCGTCGGCAGCGGCGGCAGCTCCCAGCCGGCGTCACGCAGCCGATCCACGGGCGCGCTCACGCCGCCGCCCCGAGCGGGTTGCGGAGGACCTCTCCGGGTCGGGCTCCGGTGTGGCTGTCGTCGTCCTTCACCAGCTCGACCCAGGGCATGCCCTCGGGATGCTGCCGGGGATTCTCGAAGGAGGCGGTGTCGCGCACGCCGTCGGGGTCGAAGACCACGATGTCGGCCCGGAAGCCGGGGCGCAGGAGCCCGCGGTCGAACTGCCGCAGCCGCAGGTTCGGCAGGGCGGAGAGCTTCCGGATGATCTCCGGCCAGCCGAAGAGGCCCTCGTCGCGGGTGTAGTGGGCCAGGTAGCGGGCGAAGGTTCCCCAGGCGCGGGGGTGCGGGCGGGCGCCGGTCATGATGCCGTCGCTGCCGCCCATGTGGAACGGCAACTGCATGATGGTGCGAACGTTGTCCTCGTGGCCGACGTGGGTGAGGATGTTGACGTTCAGCCGCTCGTCGACCATGAGGCGGCGGACCGCCTCCCAGGGAGTGACCGCCAACTCGGCGGCAATCTCGGAGACGCGCCTGCCGATCCAGCGCCGCCCCTCGTCGCTGCCCACTGATGAGACCTCGATGGCCGACCAGTCCATGAGCGCCCCGTGGAAGCCGTCAGTCCCCACGTCCTCCAACTCGTGGCGGATGCGCTCGGCGGCCGCCGGGTCGGCCAGGTGCGCCAGCACTCCCTCGGGGCCCTCGGTCCAGGCCCAGTTGGGCAGGAACGCTGCCATGTACGTGGAGCCGGGCACGTAGCAGTAGCTGTCGGCGGAGATCTCGAGTTCTCGCGGGTCGATCGCTGCCAGCCGCTCGACCAACTCGGGGGCACGCCCCTCGTTGCCCGGGAAGCTGACCTGGCAGTGCGTGAGATGCAAGGGCGCGCCCGAACGCAGGCACACGTCGACCATCTCGTCGTACGCCTCCATGACCCCGCGCCCGTAGCTGCGGGTGTGCGGCGAGAAGTAGCCGCCGAACGGCACGATCTCGGCGCACAACTCGGTGAGTTCGTCGGTCCCGGCGTACATCGCCGGGGTGTAGGTGAGCCCCGTGGAGAAGCCGAGGGCACCTTCGGCCATGCCGCGCCGCACCAGGGCGCGCATCTCGGCCAGCTCGGACTCGGTGGCGGGACGGTCGTCGGTGCCGACGGTCATCATGCGAACGTTGCCGTGGGGCACGAGGAAGGCCACGTTCAGCGACGGCGGCGACGCCGCCAAGCGCGCCAGATACTCCGCCACGGTGCGCCAGCCGTAGTCCAGACCGGGCGGGTCGCCGACCCAGCCGGCGGTCTGGGTGCGCACCGCGGCCAGCGTGAAGTCATCGAGGGGCGCGTAGGCCAAGCCGTCCTGGCCGATCACCTCGCCGGTCACGCCCTGCATCACCTTGGCCGCGCTGGTGGGTTCGGCCAGCAGCGCCAGATCAGAGTGCGAGTGCATGTCCACGAAGCCCGGCGCCACCAGGTAACCCGACACATCGACGACGCGCCGCGCCGCGCCGGCGCGTCCCAGGCAGTCGATCCGCCCATCGGCAACGGCCACGTCAGCGCGGAACGGCGGCCCACCCGTGCCGTCGACGACGTGCCCCCCGGAGAGCACCAGATCATGCATGGTTCACGATCCCATGCGAGACCGGTGACCAATCCACCGGACGGCCGAGTGGGTCGCCGGACATTGGACCCCGGCCTCCGCCGGAATGACGCAAACTGTGGTCCGTGGCATCATCCAGCAAGCTGTGCGGTGCCGCGCAGGAAGAACCGACCCGGCGACGCCTCGCCCGAGGGAGCAGGACGCCTCAAGTCCGCAGATTCTGAGAGTCGGCGCCGAAGATGTGGCTGCGAGCGGGGTCGAACGCCAGCCGCACGTTGGACCCGGTGTTCACCTGGGTGTCGGGAGGCATCCGAACCTGCACCGCATGCCCGGCCACCACCACGCTCACGAACAGGTCCGAACCGACCGGTTCCAGGAAACGGACCACACCCGGAAGACCCTTGGCGTCGGGCGAGGTTAGCGTGAGATGTTCGGGACGGAGACCAAGTTGGGCATCGCCGGAGGCCTCGCTCAGCACATCGGGCGCGATCCCCGACACTGCCGGATCCACCGCAAGTTCGTAGCCCTCCATCCGGAAGTACGTCTGCCCGTTGTCCCGCTCGAGCGCCCCGCTGATGAGATTCATGGGCGGGGCGCCCAGGAAGGTGGCCACGAACGTGTTGGCCGGCACGTCGTAGACGGCGGTCGGGTCGCCCATCTGCTGGATGCGGCCGTCTTTCATGACAGCGATCCTCTGGCCCATCGTCATCGCCTCCACCTGGTCATGGGTGACGTAGATGGTGGTGATTCCGAGCCGTTCGTGCAGACCCATCAACTCCAGGCGCGTCTGCAGGCGCAACTGAGCGTCGAGGTTGGAGAGCGGCTCGTCCATAAGGAACACCAGCGGCTGGCGCACGATGGCCCTGGCGAGCGCAACCCGCTGGCGCTGACCGCCCGAGAGCTGCTCGGGCAGGCGCTTCAGCAGCGCCTCGATCTCCAGCATCTCCGCCGCCCTCTGCACCGCCTCAGCGACCTCGGGCTTCGGCATCCGAGCCGTCTCCAGCGGGAACGCCACGTTCTTGTACACCGTCATATGCGGGTACAGGGCGTAGTTCTGGAACACCATCGCCACGTTGCGTTTGGTGGGGTCCTTGAAGTTGATGAGTTCGTCGTCGATGAGGATCTCGCCGGCGGTGGCGTCCTCGAGCCCCGCGATCAGACGCAGGATCGTGCTCTTCCCGCACCCAGAGGGTCCCAGCAGCACGAGGAACTCCCCGTCGGGGATGCGCAGGGTGACGTTCTCGACGGCCTCCACGCTCCCGAAATGCTTGGTCAACTGGCGCAGGATCACCTCAGCCATGGCGCCTCCGATTTCGTCTGCGGATCATTGTTTCAGGGCGCCGGCCATCGACGCCTGCACGAACCATTTCTGGAAGAACAGGAAAATGATGGTCACCGGCACGATCGTCAGCAGCGAGGCGGCCGCCAGGACGCCCCAGTCGGTGACGAACTGCCCCTTCAACGAGGCGATGCCCACCGTCAAGACCCGGTAATCATTGCCTGTGGCCGCCACCAGCGGCCACAGGTAGCTGGCCCAGGTGAGCATGAACACGAAGATGCCCAGCACCACCAGGGCCGGCTTGATGAGCGGCAGCACGATCTTGGTGAAGATGCGCCATTCGCCCGCCCCGTCGAGGCGCGCCGCCTCGTAGAGCCCGTCGGGGAGGGTCTCGATGAATTGCCGCATCATGAACACCCCCAGGGGGGACACGGCGCTCGGCAGGATCAGGCCCAGGTAGGTGTCGATGTCGATCCAGTCGCCGATGACCGGCAGATCCCCGATGAAGTTCACTGTCAGGTACGTGGGCGCCAGTACGGCGGCCACCGGCACCATGAGGGTCGCCAGGATCACGAAGAAGAGCACGTTCCGGCCCGGGAAGCGCAGGCGGGCGAAGGCATAGCCGGCCATGGAGTTGGTGATGAGGGTGAGAATGGTGGTGCAGCCGGCGAAGATCAGCGTGTTGATGGCCCAGCGCACGTAGCTGGTGCTGGAGAACAGGAAGCGGTAGTTGTGAAGGGTTGGCTCGCTGGGGATCCACTCCGGCGGGTAGGTGAACAGCGAGACGCTGTCGCGGAACGCCGGCGAGATGAGGTAGAAGGCCGGACCGATCGCGATCACCACGAACAACGTCAGGATCGCGTAGGCCAGGATCTTCCGGGTGCGGTCGTTGAGGCGCTTGGCTCGTCCCGCCTCGGCGAGTCGCGCTGCCATGGCGTCGGCCTCGGTGGTCTCCTCCGGCGGAGGGGCCTCGGTGAGGGTCGCGGAATCGGTGGTCACGTCGCCGGCCACCTCATGTCTCGCGCTGACGGCGCTTGCCCAGCAACCAGAACGACAGCCCGGTCAGCACCAGCACCACGATCAGCAGCCCGATGCTGGATGCGTACGCCAGACCGGTGTCCTGGAACTTGAACAGCCGCTTGTGGATGAACCACACCACTGTGGCCGTGCCGAGTCTCGGGCCACCGTCGGTGAGCACCTGCACCGAGTCGAAGAGCTGGAAGTTGAAGATGACGGCGATCACGAGGGCGAACAGCAGCAGCGGGCGCAGCGTCGGCACGGTTATGCGCCGGAAGCGACGCCACTTGCCCGCACCGTCGATGCGGGCGGCGGCCTGCAGTTCCTCGGGCACGCTCTGCAGGCCCGCCAGGTAGAACAGCACCCAGAAGCCCAGGCCGCGCCAGACCTCCACCGCCACGATGGTCAGGAGCGCGTGGGGATTGTCGCCGAGGAATGCGACGCCGTCGCCACCGAATACCGACCGCTTCAGCAGGTTCAGGATCCCGAAGTCGAAGTTCACCATGAAGAACCACATGATGGCCCCGAGGATCGGGGGCGCCAGCAGCGGGAAGTACAGCGCCACCTTGTAGAAGTTGCTGCCCTTCTTGTAGTGGTTCAGCAGCGAGGCCAGGAAGATGGCCAGAGTGAACACCACCGCGATGGCGATGACCACGTAGATGCTGGTGTTCTTGACCGCGGTGCGAAGCTCGGAGTCACTCACGGTGCGGGTCCAGTTCTCGAAGCCCACGAAGACCCGCGGGTCGCCCTTGATCAGGCCACCCTGATTGAAGCTCAGGAAGATGCCCCAGACGACGGGGATGGCGAGGAAGACGCCCCAAGTGATGAGGTACGGCGACAGGAAGCCTGCGGCGCGCCTGACGGTGCGGAAGCGGTAGCGGCGGGCACACCAGCGGTACTCGGCGTCGCTCAGGCTGGGGGCCGCCCAGTCGTCGGGCGCCACCGCCGGCCCCGGTGCGTCGACCGCGGTCACGAAGCCCTCGTGGTGATGTGTTCCCCGGGAGGTCGCACCTTCACGTGCCTGCCTCAATGTCGAGAGTGTGCGAGGTGATCGGTCTGCCCGGGGGCCGGCAGGCCCTCATCGGTACCTGCCGCCCCCCGGACCGTGCGTATCAGCGGCCGGCCCCGCGATCTTCACCGTCGGGGCCGGCC
>JAGWAK010000056.1:0-8757 GCA_021296435.1 Acidimicrobiia bacterium | reverse complement strand
GACGCCAGAGTCCATTCGAGGTTCCTCTGCAGCTTGTCGTTGCCGAGGAACGTCGTGATGTCGTCCCGCGGCGAGATCCAGCCGTAGACCTCGTTGTAGGCGGTCATGAACTCGGCCGAGCTCAGGAACTTGGCCAGCTCCCAGGCGGCTTCGGGATGATCGCTCTCGGCGGCGACCGACCAGTGGCCCGTCGTGGAGAACATCGTCTGCGTGCCGTCGGGCGCCCCCACCGGCGGGGCGATGTCCCAGTTGAAGGGCAGACCCTCCTCCTCGAAGACGGTGACCCGCAGCGGCTCGTCCAGCAGCATTGCCAGCTGGCCGCCCTTGAACAGCGAGATGCCCTCGTCGCGGTTGTACTGACCGATCGGCGGCTGCACCCCGTGGGTACAGATGAGATCGGTGCTGAACTGCGTCGCCTGGCGCACCGCGTCGGAGTCGATGGTCGCCGACGTGTAGTCGTCGGAGACGATGTCGCCACCGAAGTTGTGGGCGTTCTGCAGGTTGAAGTACCAGTTGAAGTCCACGGTCGTCATCGGCACGTGGAAGCCGATTGCGTCGGTGTTCTCCTCCACGGCCTGGGCCGCAGCGATGAGCTCATCGGTGGTGCTCGGGATCTCGCTGACGCCGGCCTGCTCAAGCAGGTCCAGGTTCACGAACATCACGGTGCTGCCGATGATGATCGGCACGCCGTACAGCTTGCCCTCGTAGAGGCTGGCGTCGATGGCGCTGTCGATGAAGTGGGCGCGCTCGGAGGCGTACTCCGGGGCGCTCATCAACGGCAGCACGTCCACAAAGGCGCCGCGATCGCCGAACAGCGTGAGGTGCGTGCTCACCTGGTAGGTCACGTCGAACGGGTCGTCGCCGGCGAAGCTGGCGGTGTAGGTCGACTCGACGTCCCCCCACGGAACAACCGTGTGCTCCACGGTGATGCCGGTCCTCTCCTCGAAGGGCGCGAGCCACGTCTCGAACAGTGCGATCTCGTCCGCGCCGTGCGGGGCCTTGCCGAACTTCAGCGTGACGCCCTCGAACGGCCGTGCCGTCGCCGCGATCGCCGCCTCTGCCTCGGCCTGCGCCGCCTCTGCCTCGGCCTGCGCCGCCTCTGCCTCGGCCTGCGCCGCCTCAGCGTCGGCGCGAGCCGCGTCGGCCTCAGCCTGTGCAGCCGCAGCCTCCGAGCGTGCCGCCGACGCTTCGGCAGCTGCCGCATCCGCGGCTGCCTGTGCCGATGCCAGCGCCTCCTCGGCTGCTGCTGCCGCCGCCAAGTTGCCCTCGGCCGTGGCCTGGGCGAGATCGGCTGCAGCCTGGGCGGCGTCCGCAGACGCCAGTGCCGCCGCGGCATCCGCAGAAGCAGCCGCAGCCTCAGCAGCCGCAGCCGCAGCATCCGCCGCCGCCGATCCGGCCTCCGCGGACGCGGCCGCAGCATCTGCAGACGCCGCCCCGGCGTCGGCGATCGCCACACCGGCGTCAGTTGCCGCGCCCTGGGCCGCGCTCATCGCGGCGTCGGCCGACGCTTCGATGTCGCTCGTGTCAGCCGCGCAGGAGGCCGCAACGAGCCCCAGGACCGCCAACAGCACCAGCCCAAGAGCCGATCCCCGTCTCCTAAACAGTTTCATCCGTCTTTCCCCTCTCGGTGTGACGATGTCGTTCCCGCCAGCGGTCCTCCCCGTATAACCGGCGAACCCCGACCGGCACGGGGGATGAACCCCCCGCCGAGCCGGAACCCCCGGCGCTGTAGCATCGTTGGACGATCTCCACAGGGAGAGCTACAGGCGGATGCCGACTATAGATCAATACCCCCCGGCACTTCCAAGACGGCTCCGGGGGCCCTTCCCGCTGAGGATGCGCCCGCGGTGAGTTCGCCGGAGCAATCGCCGAAAGTGCTGCTCACCGGCGCGGCCGGACACCTTGGGCGGCAGATCGCCACCCGCCTTGCGACGACCGGCTGCCGCCTGGCTCTCTGCGATGTGGCCGGGGCGCGACTGGCGACACTGGCCACCGAACTCGGCGACGGACGAGCGGGGAGCACCCACTCGATCCTGACGATTCCGGCCGATGTGACCGATGAGGCGGCGGCGCGGGGCGCCGTCGCCGGTGCCCACGAGCTCCTCGGCGGACTCGACGTACTGGTCAACGCCCACGGCGTCGAGGGCCCCACCTCCCCGGTGGAGGCACTCGATCCTGCCGACGTGCGCCGCACGTTCGATGTGAACGTCATGAGCCTGTTCTGGCTCTGCGGCGCCGCTGCCGAAGTCTTCAAGGCCGCCGGCGGCGGCCGCATCGTGAACCTGGCCTCGGGCGCCGGGCTTGCCGGTGGCGCCTTCACCGGCGTCTATCACGCTTCCAAACACGCCGTCGTGGGCCTGACGCGCTCACTGGCGCTCGAGCTGGGGCCGTCCGGGATCGTCGTCAACGCCGTCTGCCCCGGATTCGTGACCTCGCCGATGGTCGACCGCATCGTCTCGTCCCTCGGCAGGCTGGACCTGCCGACCGAGTACGCCCACATGGTGCCGCTGGGCCGCTACGCCGACCCCGACGAGGTCGCCGAGACCGTCCGCTACCTGGCCTGCGAGGCGCCGGAATACATGACGGGCGCCTGCCTGGTGCTCGACGGCGGCCTGCGCGCCTGAGACTTCGGCGCAGCGGCTCTCACTCGAGGAGGTCGAGCAGCTCCTTGCGGCGGATCTTGCCGGTGGCGGTGCGCGGGAAGTCCTCGACGAAGACCACCTGGCGGGGTCGGCTGCGGCGGTCGAGTCGGGCCGCCACGAGATCGGCCACGTCGCCAGGCCGGAGCGCGCTGCCGGGTGAGGCTTGAACGGCTGCCACAGGCACCTCTCCCCACTCGGGGTCGGGCACACCGAACACCGCCACATCCTCGACGTCGGGATGCGCCGCGATGGCCCGCTCGACCTGTGCCGGGTGGATATTGACCCCGCCGGAGATGATGATGTCCTTCGAGCGGCCGACGATCGTGATGTAGCCGTCACCGTCGACGGTCGCCAGGTCTCCGGTCAGTAGCCAGCCGTCGCGGAACGCTGCTTCGGTGGCGGTGCGGTCACCCCAGTATCCGGACATGATCTTGGCGGTGCGGACGGTGATCTCGCCGACCTCGCCGGACGCCGTCTCGCTGCCGTCGGAGCGCCGCACGACCACGTCGGCGCCGGCGATGGCACGGCCGATCGAACCCAGCCGGGGATCGTCGGGCCCCGTCAGAGCCGCGTGGTCACCGGCGGTGAGCGCGGTCACGACCCCCACCGTCTCGCTCAGGCCGTAACCGTGGTAGAGGCCGCAACGCAGTGCCTGCCGCATCCGCCAGACCTGCTGCCGGGCGCTCGGCGCGGTCCCGTAGACGAGCAGGCGCAGCGAGGCGAGTCGCTGCGGCGAGAATGCCTCGTGGTCCAGGATGCGCTGGATCTGCGTGGGCACGATGATGGTGCTCGTCACCCGGTGGGTCTCGGTGGCCTCGATCCAGGCGCCGGCTTCGAACTGCGGCATGACCACGTGGGTGTGCGCCCCGTCGAGCATCGTGAACACCCGCGCCGCCGCCGACGTGTGGTGCAGCGGGATCGAGGTGAGGTACACCTCGTGCGCGCCGAACTCCTGCGACCTGGCGTTTATCGCCGCGTTGGCGGTCACCGCCGCATGGCTGAGGCAAACACCCTTGGGCTCGCCGGTGGTACCGCTCGTGTAGACGATCAGGACGACATCCGACGGCTGGGGCAGCGACGGCAGCCCGCCGGCGGGTGTGGCCAGGGCGGCCCCGTGGCGCCCGCTGCCGTCCACGACAACATCGAGGCCGGCCGCGCGCAGCGCCCCGGCGCCGGCGGCGTCGGCGAACGCCAGGGTGGGGCGGGCGTCAGAAACCAGCCGGGCGACCTCCGCATTCGCCAGTTCCGGCGCCAGCGGCACGCACGCCGCACCGATGCGGGCCGCGGCCAGGTAGACGTCGACGTGCAGACCGCTGTTGGCGGCGCGGACGGCGATCCGATCACCCCGGCCAATCCCCGCCGCGGTGAGCCACGACGCAAGCCGGCCGACCCGGTCGGCCAACTCGGCGTAGGTGACCGCCTCGCCGGCGACGTGGACGGCATGCCGGCGGGGGGCCGATCCCACCGCAGCCGCGAGCAGGTCCGGGACGAGATCGGCGGAGCGTCGTGGAGCTGCGGCCGCGCCGCGGCCCAGCGGATCCCCGGCGGGGTTCACAAAGCGTGTACCGGCCAGGGGAGTTCGGCCCGGTCCACCGCGCAACGCGCCGTGGGCAGCGAGTTCGCCACCTGGCAGATGCCCACGTCGGCGATCATGCCCAGAACCAGGGCGGTGTCGGCACGCGACAACCCCGAGGTGGACATGCACCACGCCAGCATCTCGGCGAATGCCAGCTTGGATCCGTCATCGATGCTGCGGGCGGACACAGCCGTGACGAGTTGGGTATCACTCAGGATGCGCGGCCAGCCCATCCCCTCGGGCCGCGGCCCCACCTCCACCGACACCTCCAGCCGGGTCCCCACCTCCGGCGACTGCACCACCTCGCCGTCGCCCATCCGAGCCTTGCTGTCGCCGAAATAGAGGTAGGCACCGTCCACCTCGACGGGCAGCACGACGGTGGCACCCTCGCGTACCTCATTGCAGTCCATGTTCCCGCCGTAGGGGCCCTGCATCTTCGAGAACACCGTCTCGCGGTCAGGCGCCGTGGCGATGCAGCCCACGAGCGGGCGGGCGGCGATGCGCAGGTCGCCAACATGGACCTGGCCGTCACGTACCTCGAGGCCGTCGCAGGCGTACCACTCGCCCCACCAGTCCACTGGCGAGGCTGCCTCGCAGCGGCTCCACGCAACGCTGCCGGGCGTTGTGACCTCCACCTTGTGCAGCGTCAACGCCACGGCGTCGCCGCGCTTGGCGCCGGCGACGGCGATTGGGCCGGTCACGCCGTCGAGGTTCTCCAGCACCCACGCCAGGTTCTCCGGCGTGAACCCCTCGGGCCGGCGGAAGCGTCCCGTGAAGCAGTCCTCGGTCTCCACGACGAAACGCTCCCCCGGCTCGACGGTGCCGATGGGGGTGTGATCACCGCTGTAGGTGAACTTGAGGTCGTCAGGTTCGAAGATCTGCACGCCGGGACCCCTAGTCCCGGCGCAGGGCTTTGCAGTTCTGGCGCACCATCCGGAGTTGCTCGGTGAGCCCCAGGTCCGTATCCGGACTGCGAGTCGTGGGGTCGTCGCGCAAGCGGGTCCGCAGGTGAATGTCGGCGACCTCCGGAGCGCAGAACGGCACGTCGTCGCCGTCGATGTCCTCCAGCCAGACGTGCCGGGGCACGTTCTTGCCGCAGTAGGCGCAGTTGTACACGTCGAAGGACAGGTACATGGGTTCCCGCTCGATCCAGCGGCCGCTCACGGTTTCGTCACCCTCCCCGCGGTGGGTGTGGCGTCGCCGCGCCGGCTCACGATTCGCCGCCCCGCGCGGCGGTCGGCGTGGCATCCCAGGCTCCGTTGCGGCGCTCGACGGTGAGGCCGTAATCGCGCTGCGCCGCCGCGGGGGTGACCAGCCCCTCGGCCACGTCGGCCACCACCCTCTCGGCGGAACGCGTCAGGGGATCACCCCAGCCGCCACCGCCCGGCGCCACGATCTTCACCTGGTCGCCTCGTCGCAACAGGATGTTGGAGAACTTGGACGGCGACATCGTGCCGAACTTCTCGCTGAAAGTGCTCCAGGACTCCTCGCCGGCGAGGCGCACGTAGATGCCGCTGTTGGCACCCGGCTTGCCGCCGTGGATCCCGAAGGGGTCCACGCGCATCCGGTTGAAGATGGCACTCACGATCACCTCCTCGGCGACCATCGTCAGGATGCGTTCGATGCCCAGGCCGCCCCGGTTCAGCCCCGGGCCGCCGGAGTCCTCCAGCAGGCGGTAGGAGTCCACCCGCAGCGGGTAGCGCGACTCGAAGACCTCCACCGGCGTGTTCCGGCAGTTGCCGTTGATGACGATGACCTGGCTGTTGCCGTCGGCGGCGGGACGCCCACCCCAGCCGATCCCCTCGAAGTGGAAGTGCGAGTACAGGTCATCGGTGTCGGGGTGCTGGCCGCCGAACAGGAAGCAGCACGAGGTGCCACCGAGGCTCGCCGGGATGCGTTCGGGCAACGGGTCGGCCAGGGCGCCGAAGATGATGTCGGTGATCCGCGGGCTGACCTCGGTGTTTCCGCCCACCAGCGGCGCCGGGAACTCGCAGTTCACGATCGTGCCGGGCGGAGCGATGATGTTGATCGGCCGGTAGCAGCCCTCGTTGCGCGGGATGGTGGGGTCGGTGATGTGCATGAAGGCGTTGTAGACCGCCGAGGCTGTCACCGCGTAGGTGGCGTTCATGGGCCCGGCCGCCTGGCCGTCGGAGCCGGTGAAGTCGCACGCCACGTTGCCGCCGTCCACAATGACGGTGCAGTCAATGACATAGGACCCCTCGGCCACGCCGTCGTCCTCGATGACGTCGCTGAAGCGGTACTCGCCATCGGGGATGCGGCGGATCTCCTCCGACATGCGCCGCTCAGCGATACCGATGAGGTCCTCGGTGGCGGTGGTGACCGTGTCGTAGCCGTAGGTGTCGATGAGGCCACCGAGGCGGCGCTCGGCCACGTTCAGCGATCCCACCATGGCCATGAGGTCCCCGTAGGTGACCTTCGGCGTGCGATGGTTGGCGAAGATGATCTTCCAGACGTCCTCCTGCTGGACGCCCTCGCGCTGCAGCCACAGCGGCGGGATGCGCAGGCCCTCCTGGAAGATGTCGGTGGCGTCACCCGCCAGCCCGCCCGGTGCCTTGGCCCCCGGCTCGGCCAGGTGGGCGCAGTTGGCCACGAAGCCCACTATCTCGTCAGCATGGAACACCGCCTTCAGCAGCGTGTGCTCGGGGATGTGGCCGCTGCCCCGGTAGGGGTCGTTCATGATGATCACGTCGCCGGGGCGGTAGATGTCGGGACCGAGTTCGTCGATCATCCACTCGACGGTGAACTTGATGGTGCCGATCTGGGAGGGGCAGAACTCGGCCTGGGCGCTGAGGCGGCCCTTGGCGTCGAACAGCACGCAGGAGAAGTCCAGCGACTCGTTGAACATCGGCGAGTAGGCGGTGCGCATCATGGCGATGCCCATCTCGCGGCAGGTGGTGGCCAGGTAGTTGTCGATCACCGTGAGCGTGACCTGATCGGCGACCAGGTCGGCGGCCCTCGATTGGCTCTCCGGGGGCGTGAGCAGGGCGGTCATGAGCTCACCTCCACGGTCGAAACATCCCCGACAAATCGGTGTGACCGCGCGCCGGGATCACTCATCGTAGTGCTGCGGTCCGGTGCGACGACCGGGGCCGCGGCGATGACCGCCGCCCGCCGGAGCGACCCGGCAGCGGTCACGACGCCACCATCCGTTCGGGAGTCGGGATGGCCTCCAAGCCGCCTGCGCCTCGCCGCACCTGCAAGCCGTAGTCGCGCAGGGCCCCTTCGGCACTCACCAGACCCTCGGCCACGTCGGCCAGGACCCGCTCGGGCGAGCGCTCCAGCGGATCGCCCCAGCCGCCGCCTCCCGGCGCCAGGACCTTCACCTGGTCGCCGCGGTGCAAGAGGATGTTGGAGAACTTGGACGGCGACATCGTGCCGAACTTCTCGCTGAAGGTGCTCCAGGACTCCTCCCCGGCGAGCCGCACGTAGATGCCGCTGTTGGCGCCCGGCTTGCCTCCGTGGATCCCGAACGGGTCCACCAGCATCCGGTTGAAGAGGGCGCTGACGGTCACCTCGTCGACCTCCATGGTGAGGATTCGTTCGCAACCCAGGCCGCCGCGGTTCAGCCCCGGCCCGCCGGAGTCCTCCAGCAGTCGGTAGGACTCCACCCGCACGGGATAGCGGGTCTCGAAGACCTCCACAGGGGTGTTCCGGGCGTTGCCGATGATGACGATCACCTGGCTGTCGCCATCGCCGATCGGGCGCCCGCCCCAGCCGACGCCCTCGAAGTGGAAGTGCGAGTACAACTCGCCGGTCTCCGGGTGCCGGCCGCCGAACAGGAAGCAGCAGACGGTGCCGCCGTGGCTGGCCGGGATGCGCTCGGGCAGCGCGTCGGCCAGGGCGCCGAAGATGATGTCGGTGATGCGGGGGCTGAGTTCGGTGTTGCCACCCACCAGCGGTGCCGGGAACTCGCAATTCACGATGGTGCCCGGCGGGGCGATCACATTGATCGGCCGGTAGCAGCCCTCGTTGCGCGGGATCGTGGGGTCGGTGATGTGCATGAAGGCGTTGTAGACCGACGAGGCCGTGACGGAATAGGTGCCGTTCATGGGCCCAGCGGCTTGGCCCGACGATCCGGTGAAGTCGCAGGTCACGTCGCCGCCGTCCACGACGACGGTGCAGTCGACCACGTAGGACCCCTCGGCCACGCCGTCGTCCTCGATGATGTCGCTGAAGCGGTATTCCCCGTCGGGGATGCGGCGGATCTCCTCGGACATGCGGCGCTCGGCGATACCGATCAGATCCTCCGTGGCGGTTATCACCGTCTCGTAGCCGTAGGTGTCGATCAGGCTGGTGAGCCGCCGCTCGGCCACGTTCAGCGACCCCACCATGGCCATGAGGTCCCCGTAGGTGACCTTCGGCGTGCGGTGGTTGGCGAAGATCAGCTTCCAGATGTCCTCCTGGGGAACACCTTCCCGCTGCAGCCACAGCGGTGGCAGCCGCAGGCCCTCCTGGAAGATGTCGGTGGCATCGCCCGCCAGCCCGCCCGGCGCCTTGGCCCCCGGCTCGGCCAGATGC
>JAGWAK010000055.1 GCA_021296435.1 Acidimicrobiia bacterium | reverse complement strand
GGCTCCTTCGACACCAGCCGGCTGTTCCTGCGCGCACGCGCCAACTCCATCGAAGGTGGCACGTCGGAGATCATGCGCAACATCCTCGGCGAGCGTGTGCTCGGACTCCCGAAGGAACCTCAGGTGGACCGGCACGTTCCCTGGAGTGACATCCCCCGCAACAGACGAGGGCCCGACAGCATACCCGCCCACGCGCCCCCCGGCGCCGATCACCAGGAGACCGGCCGCCAGGATGCCGGCGCCCACGATGACGAGCAGGCTGCTGTCCGATCCGGTCACGGGCAGTTCCTCATCGCCGGGATCGTCCATCGGCTCCTCATCGCCCATGTCATCCATCGGCTCCTCATCACCGGTGTCATCCATCGGCTCCTCATCGCCCATGTCATCCATCGGCTCCTCATCACCGGTGTCATCCATCGGCTCCTCCTCAGCCGGGTCGTCCGCCGGCTCCTCTTCGCCGGTGTCGTCCATCTGCTCTGCCTCGCCGATGTTGAGGAGTCCCACCGTGGCGAACGCCTCGGGATCGGCCAGCGTGTCGGCGCTCAGCCAGCCGGCCATGACCACGAGACCACCGATGTCGATGTCAGCCTGCGTGATGCCGACCGTCCACTCCGTGGTGAAGCTGCCGTCGTCCCACTCCACGGCAAGCGCGGAGGCCATGAGGTTCGGACACATGGCAATGGCGTCGGGGGCACTCGAGAGGGTCAGCGGAGCCGCCGGGTCACCCGCAGCCCCGGGACAGGCGACGATGAAGAACGGCGTCGGCTCGGTCCAGTTGGAGCCGGAGACGGTGATCGTGACGTCGCCCACCTCGGCCGGCACGGTGTCCGGATCGAGTGTGATCGAGGGAAGATGGCCGTCGGCGGCTGCGGGCGACGCCCACAGCATCCCGAGCAGCGCCAGAACCCCGGCAAGTACAAGCAGTCTCTTGAGCTTCATCGTGCGACTCTCCCGGTGGGACACTCCAACGGGGTGAGATCATAGCGCACCGAGCACCTCCGGACCAGAGATGCGGTGAAGAATCCCCTATTTTCCTCGGAGACGATTGCCGCTGGCAAATCGGATCGGGCTCGCCTCATAGTCGCAGCAATTGCTTGCCCTCATTGGCCCCGGTGAACAGGCGCAGGAACGTGCGGGGAATGTTCTCGAAACCCTCCTGCACGTCGACGCGGTAGGCGATCTCGCCGGCTTCGACCCAGCGGTGCAAGTCGGCGAACGCCTCAGGGATCCGGTCCAGGAAGTCCCACAGCAGCAAGCCCTGGATCGAGGCGCGCCGGACGATCAGTTGGAACAGGTTGCGGGGACCCGGTTGCAACTCGGCGTCGTTGTACCCGGAGATCAGCCCGCACAGTGCGATCCGGGCGCCGAGGGCCAGATTGTCCAGCACCGCCTCCAGGGTGCTGCCGCCCACGTTCTCGAAGTACACGTCCACCCCGTCGGGGCAGGTCTGGCGCAAGCGGTGACCGACGTCGGTGCTCTTGTAGTCGATGGCGGCGTCCAAGCGCGCCTCGTCCAACAGCCAGCGGCACTTCTCGGCACCGCCGGCGATCCCCACCACGCGACAACCCTTGATGCGGGCGATCTGCGCTGCGACCGAGCCGGTGGCGCCCGCCGCGCCAGACACGACCACGGTGTCGCCCGGTTCGGGACGCCCCACGTCCAGCATCCCGGCGTAGGCAGTGAGACCCGTGCTGCCGAGCGGACCCAGCAACAGCTCCGTGGGCAGCTCGGTCGGCACCTGGCGGTAGCCGCGACCGGCGGTCTGGGCGGACCAGCGACCGGCCACGTACTCCGACCAGCTCATCATCCCGAAGACCACGTCGCCGGGGGCATAGGCCGGGTCGTTGGAAACGACAACCTCCGCAAGACCGGGAGCCCTCATCGGCGCTCCGAGTTCCACGGGTGCCACGTAGCTCTCCCGATCGTCCATCCAGCCGCGCATGGCGGGCTCGAAGGACAGCCAGCTGATCCGACCCAGCACCTCTCCCGGTCCGATCTCCGGAACGGGCCGCTCCACCAACTCGAAGTCCGCCTCGGTGACCATTCCCGAGGGTCGCCGGGCCAGCAGCCATTGCCGGTTGCGCCCCGCTGCGCTCTCACCTGTCGTCATCTCACGCTCCGTTCGGTGTCATCGGGACGCCGTAACATGATCGCCGGCACCGAGATGCCCGCGAGCGACGACGGATGATAGGGGAGACACATGGCCGGGCTTTGCGAAGGACGGGTGGCCGTGGTCACCGGGGCGGGACGGGGCATCGGCCGCGAGCACGCGCTCATGCTCGCCGCCGAGGGCGCCAAGGTGGTCGTCAACGACCTCGGCGGCGACGCCGCCGGCGGCGGCATGGACATCACCCCCGCCCAGCAGGTGGTCACCGAGATCACCGCCGCGGGCGGCGAGGCAGTTGTCAACGGCGACGACGTCAGCGACTTCCACCAGGCCAAGGACATGATCCATCAGGCCATCGATACGTTCGGGGGGCTGGACATCCTCATCAACAACGCCGGGATCCTGCGGGACCGCATGGTCTTCTCGATGTCCGAGGACGACTGGGACGCGGTGATGGCCGTCCACCTGAAGGGCACCTTCGCGCCGACTCATCACGCCGCCGCCTGGTGGCGCCAGCAGGCCAAGGCCGGCACCGAACTCGACGCCAGAGTCATCAACACCTCCTCACCGTCGGGCATCTACGGCAACGTCGGCCAAACAAACTACGGCGCCGCCAAGGCGGGGATCGCCGCCTTCACCGTGATCTGCGCCATGGAGTTGGCCCGCTACGGGATCACGGTGAATTGCCTGGCCCCCAACGCGCTCACCCGCCTGACCATCCCCATCGTCGGGGAGGAGAACGCGCCGCAGCTGGCCGAGTCGTGGTCACCTCGCTGGATCGCCGTGATCGCCACTTGGCTGGCGAGCCCGGAGGCCGCGGGCGTGACAGGCCGCGTGTTCCACGTGAACGGCAAGCAACTCGGAATCGCCGAGGGCTGGCGGCTCGGCCCGATCACCGACCAGCCCGACGACCCGGGGAAACTCGGCGAGGTTGTGCGCTCGCTGATGGCCGACGCCCGCCTCAACGTCGACATGAGCGGCCTCGAGGCGGAGGGACCCGGGCGCCCGTCGAAGACCATCTAGCGGATCACCGGTGCTCGGGGGACGTCGTGGCGGTACGCGCGGGAGACTGTCCGGGGATCCACCCATGAGCATCGCCGCCTCGCGACGACTGCACCGGTGGGTCCTGGCCACCGCCGACCGCTGGTTCTCGCGTCGGATCTACTGGCTGTGCCGCAACGCCGGGCTGCTGGCGGGGCTGTTCTACTTCCGCATCCACGTACACGGGAAGGAACACCTGCGCACACCCGGACCCGCCATCCTGGCGCCGGTTCATCGTTCCAATCTCGACGTTCCCCTCATCGCCGGGCACTGCCCGCGGCGCTTGCGCTCCCTCGCCAAGCAGGGCATGTTCCGGGGACCTGTCAGCCGCTGGTTCTCCTCCTGCATTGGCGCCTTCCCCGTCCACCGCGACCAGTTGGACCGGGTGGCGCTGGAAACGGCGCAGGCACTGCTGGCGCGCGGCGAGATGCTGCTGGTCTTCCCTGAGGGGACGCGAGGCACCGGAACCGCCATCGGTGACGTGCACAACGGCTGTGCCTACCTGTCCGCCACCACGGGGGCTCGGGTGATCCCCATCGGCGTCGCCGGGACCGAGGAGGCCATGCCGCCCGGTGCCAAGCTGGCGCGGCCGAAGCGGGTGGTCGTCATCGTCGGCGAACCCATCGAGCCGGCGCAGGCCACAGCGGAGGCGGACGCGGGGCGGGAGCGGCGCCGTGTCCTGTCCGATCGCGTCCGGGCGGAGATGCAGCGGCTTCTGGACGAGTCCCACGACGCCTTGGCGGCCCGCTCACGGCGACGCGCCGGTGCCCGCGCCGGTCTCGGGACGCCGTTCAGGCGGCGGCCGGTAGGCTGACCGCATGCAGGGGTCACCGAAGATCATCGAGTTCCTCAACGAGGCGCTGACGTCGGAGTTGACGGCCATCAACCAGTACTTCGCGCACGCCAAGATCTGCGAGAACTGGGGCTACCAGCGCTTGGCGACCAAGTACCGCGAAGAGGCCATCGAGGAGATGAACGACGCCGAGAAGATCATGGAGCGGATCCTGCTGCTCGAGGGAAGGCTCAACGTCCAGCGGCTGAACAGCATCCGGATCGGCGAGTCCGTGCCCGAGCAGTTGGCGTCGGACCGCTCGCTGGAGGAGTACGCCATCGACATGTATCGCCGGGGGGTGGCACTGGCGCTAGCCGAGGGCGACCCCGGCACCCGCGAGCTCCTGGAGCACCTGGTCGTGGGCGAGGAGGAGCACTTGGACTGGATCGAGTCCCAGCAGCAGATCATCGGTGACATCGGCGTCGAGCGGTACCTCCAGTCGCAGATCGGCGAGTGAGCCGCAGGCGCTGACAGACGCCCGGTCATAGGCTCGGGGCATGGGCGAACGGGCTCCCTTCCTCACGACCCGGCTTCAGGGGTTCGGCGCGACGATCTTCGCGGAGATGTCCGCTCTGGCCGTGCGCACCGGCGCCATCAACCTCGGCCAGGGATTCCCCGACACTGACGGGCCGCCGGAGGTGCTGCAGGCCGCGATCGACGCCATCGGCGGTGGCCGCAACCAGTACCCGCCCGGCATCGGCATCCCGGAGCTGCGCCACGCGGTCTCGGCGCACCAGAAGCGCTTCTACGACCTCTCCTACGACCCCGACAGCGAGGTCCTGATCACGGCCGGGGCCACCGAGGCCATCGCCGCGGCCCTGCTCTCGCTGTGCGAGGTGGGCGACGAGGTGGTGTGTTTCGAGCCGTACTACGACAGCTACGCCGCCGGGATCGCCATGGCCGGGGCGGTCCGCCGGCCGGTGCTGCTGCGCGGCCCCGACTCCACCTACGTGCCCGAGGAACTCGAGGCCGCCATCGGGCCGCGCACCCGGCTCATCCTGCTGAACTCGCCGCACAACCCCACCGGCAAGGTCTACAGCCGCGGCGAGCTGGAGCACGTTGCCGATCTGGCCATCCGCCACGACCTACTGGTCGTGACCGACGAGGTCTACGAGCACATCGTTTACGAGGGTGAACACATCCCCCTTGCCACACTCCCGGGCATGCGCGACCGCACGGTCACGATCAGCTCCGGTGGCAAGACGTTCTCCACCACCGGCTGGAAGATCGGCTGGGTGTGCGCCACGCCGGAGCTGGTCACCGCGGTGCGGACCTCGAAGCAGTTTCTGACCTACGTCAGCGGCGGGCCCTTCCAGTACGCCATCGCCGAGGGCCTCAACCTCGGCGACGACTACTTCCGATCGCTGGCCGACGGCCTGCGGGAACGCCGCGACCGCCTCAGCGCCGGTCTGCGGGACGCCGGATTCGACGTGTGGAACTCGGCCGGCACCTACTTCGTGACGACCCACCTGGCGCCCCTGGGCGAGACCGACGGTGTGGCATTCTGCTGGTCCCTGCCGGAGCGCTGCGGGGTCGTGGCGGTGCCCAGCGTGGTGTTCTACGACAGCAAGGACGTGGGGTTGCCGCTGGTCCGGTTCGCCTGCTGCAAGCGGCCCGAGGTGATCGCCGAGGCCGCCGAGAGGCTGTCCACGCTCCGGGCGGGCGGATAGGGGGATCGACGGTGAAGGTCGCCGCCTTGCAACACGACATCGTCTGGGAGGACCGCGAGGCCAACTTCGCCCACCTTGAGCCCATGATCGCCGGCGCCGCCGCCGCCGGGGCGCGCCTGGTCGTGCTCACCGAGATGTTCAGCTACGGCTTCTCCCTGGAGGCGGACCGGATCACCGAGACGCCGGGGGGGCCCAGCACCCGGTTCCTGCGCCAGACCGCTGCCGAGCAGGACCTCTGGCTGTGCGGATCGATCCCGATCCTGGCGCCCGGCGACGCCCGCCCCTGCAACCGCTTAATCCTCGCCGGACCCCGTGGCGAGTTGCACAGCTACGCCAAGATCCACCCCTTCCGCTACGGGAACGAGCACCTCGTCTACGACCCCGGTGACAAGACGGTGACCGTACAGGTGGAGGATCTGCGGGTCAGCCTGTTCGTCTGCTACGACCTGCGTTTCGCAACCGAGTTCTGGTCGGTGGCACACGACACCGACCTCTACCTGGTGCCGGCAAACTGGCCCCGCCCGCGGCGCGCCCACTGGCAGGCGCTGCTCGTGGCCCGGGCGATCGAGAATCAGGCCTACGTGGTGGGGGTGAACCGTGTCGGGTCCGGCGGCGGGCTGGACTACAGCGGCGACAGCCACATCGTGGACCCGATGGGGGAACTACTTGCCACGGGTTCCCAGGTCGAGGCCACGCTCGTCGCCGAGGTGGACCCTGCACGGGTCAGCGAGACCCGCGAGCGTTTCCCGTTCCTGCAGGACCGCCTCTGACCACGGGCTCCCCGGACTCTCACAGGCGGCGCGTCTGCGCCTGACGTCCCGGGCTTTCCGATGGCAGAAGGTTGGCGCGATCAGCCGCCCGCCCAAGCGGCAACGACATCATCGGTCGACGAGATCGTGGCCACGAACGCCAGCGAGTGGTCGATGGCGCTCTCCGCGTAGTCGGTAGGGAGACCCGTCACCGCATCACGGGGAATCACCACGTCGTAGCCCCTGTTGATGGCGTCGAACGTGAGACCGGTGATGGCCCAATTCACCGCGATACCCGCCGGGACGATGGTGCTCACTTTCTCGTTGCGCAGCAGGGAATCCAGCTCGCTGACCGGGAAGGGGGAGACTCCGTGGTGGCGGGCGATCGTGAAGTCGGCGGGCTCGACACCGATCTCGTCGAGGACCTGTACCGCGGAACTGCCGGGATACAGCTTGACCGGCGACTCGTCGACCAACTTGAACAGTTCCCGATTGGTGTTGTCGCCCCAGCCGTCGGGACGTTGATGGAAGACGCTGTGGATGACGCGCACGCCCGCTGCCCGGGCGGCATGCACCAGCCGGGTCACCGCGTCGATGCAGCCCGAGGAACGGGCGACCTCGGCGAGGGCCGGCAGCCCGGATTCGGCCCCGATGATGCCGTTCTGGCATTCCTGCAGCACGACGGCGGTACGGGAGGGTTGGAGGAGTTCTGAGAGGGAGAGTGCCATGCCGCGCACTGTAGTGAGTCGGCCGTCGGCGTGTCTCCGGCAACGAGCGCGCGGCATCGGCCTCGCGCAGGCCAGACTTGAACCATGGCCGACCCACCGACCGGAAGGACTCCTGTCTCGATCTACGAGCAGCTGGGCGGCGCCTCGTTCTTCGACGCGCTGGCGGCGCGCTTCTACGCGGGCGTGGCCGGCGACCCGGTGCTGCGACCGCTCTATCCCAAAGACATGACCGACGCGGAGGCCAACCTGCGGGACTTCCTCATCCAATTCTGGGGAGGACCCGACGACTACAGCCGCCGGCGCGGGCATCCCATGCTGCGGGCCCGCCACCTGCCGTTCAGCATCGGGCGTCAGGAGCGCGACGCCTGGATGCGCCACATGGCCGCGGCGGTTCGCTCCTCCGGCGCGCCGGCCGAACTGGCGACGGAGTTGCTGGACTACTTCGAGCGGGCGGCCACGCACCTGCTGAACGCCGAGCCGCCGCGACCGGGCCACTTGCCCATCGTGCCGCCGCCCGGCGAGCGTCGGGTCGACGATTGAGCCCGCCGCCGGGTCCAGTGGAGCCCGCGCGCGGCCGGACAGGGGACCGGGTGGGACTTGAACCCTCACGTCCGTAACGGACACAGGAACCTGAATCCTGCGCGTCTGCCAAATTCCGCCACTCGCGCCGGGGTGGCAAGGGTACTCGCGGACATCTGCGGCCCCACGACCGGTGGGCCCCGCGCCACCGTGGGACCGGCGGCACCGCCCGGATGGGGCATCACGGTCGCCTCCTAGAATCGACCGATGCCCGCATGCACCGCCGCCGCCCCGCGGAGGACCTGTTCGCGGCGGGCCCGAGACGCCGCGGCATGAGCCGGCGGAACTTCCGACTCGACGCCGACGCCCGCACCCATGTCGGGAGGCGACGCCGGCGCAACGAGGACGCCTTCCTGCTGACCGATGACCTCCTGGCGGTGGCCGATGGCCTGGGAGGGCACCCCGGTGGGGATCTGGCGTCGGCGGTGGCGGTCGAGTCGCTGCACTCCTCCGGTGCTGCCGCCGATCCCGACAGCCTCCGCGGCGCTTTCGTCGAGGCGCACTGGGCCGTCCAGCGACGGGCCGCCGAGGACCCGGGGTTGGCGGAGATGTCCACGACGCTGTGCGCGCTGGCGCTGGATCCCGCCGGGCAGGTGGTCCTAGCCAACGTCGGCGACTCCCGGATCTACCGGTTCAGCGACGGCCGGCTGGAACAGGTCACCTGGGACCACAACTGGGCGAACGAGTACGTGCGGATGGGCATGAGCCCGGCCGCGGCGCGGCGCATGCAGGGAGCCGAGTCGCTGTCCCGTGTGATCGGGGTGTTCCCCGAGCCGTCCGAAGTCGACACCTGGCGGTTCGACGCCAGCGACGGCGACCGCTACCTGCTGGCCAGCGACGGGCTTACCCGGGAACTGCCCGACACCGACATCGCCGAGTTGCTGGCAGCCGGAGGATCCTCGGGGGTGACCGCCACCGAACTGGTCGAGGCGGCCAACGATCGCGGGGGGCATGACAACATCACCGTGATCGTGGCCGACGTCGCCGAACTCGAGCGACGCCGGTTGCTGTGACCCGCCACGACGCCGAGACCGCGGCATCGCGCTCGTAAGCTTTCCGGAGTCATGGCAGCACAGAACCCACCCGTGCTCGGCGGGCGCTACGAACTCCAGCGCCGCTTGGCTCAAGGGGGGATGGCCACCGTCTATCTCGCCAGGGATCGCCAGCTGGACCGGCAGGTGGCGATCAAAATGCTGCACCCCCAGTTCGCCTCCGACCCGACCTTTGCCGAGCGCCTGCGACGGGAATCCCGCGCCGCGGCCGGGCTGAGCCATCCCAACATCGTCGGCGTCTTCGACTGGGGACGCCAGGGCGAGCGCTACTTCATCGTCATGGAGTACGTGAGCGGTCACAGCCTCGCCGAGATCATCGCGGCACGCGGCCCCCTCAACGCCACGGCCGCCGCCGCCATTGCCTTCGAGGTGGCCGCGGCGCTGGCGTTCGCGCACCGTGCGGGCATCGTGCACCGCGACGTCAAACCCCAGAACGTGCTGCTGAGCACCGACGGCCACGTGAAGGTGACCGACTTCGGCATCGCCACGATGGTGGGCGCAGGACCGTCGGCGGGACTTACCGAGACGGGCTCGGTGGTCGGCACGGCCGCCTACCTGTCGCCCGAGCAGGCGCAGGGCTCGCCGACCGACGCCCGCAGCGACCTCTACTCGCTCGGCGTGGTGCTGTACGAGATGCTGTCGGGCTACCCGCCGTTCCGGGGCGACACGCCCGTCGCCGTTGCCTACCAGCACGTGCAGGACCCGCCCGTGCCGCTCGGGGAGATTGCCGAGGGTGTGCCGCAGGCGCTGGACGCCATCACGATGCGCCTGCTGGCCAAGGATCCCGACGATCGCTACGAGCGGGCCCAGGACCTGCGCCGCCACCTGCAGATCGTCCGCGAGCGGCTGGAAGAACTCCCCCCGGAGCCCTCCGCCGCGCCTGCCGCTCCGCCGCAACCGGAGCGTCCCCCGGCACTTCCCAGTCCCCCACCGACGCCGCGCCGGCCGGTGGTCTCGGGTCCCCCGCGCCACCAGGACCCGCGCCCGCCCGCCGCGCCGCGCCAGCGGCCTCCCCGCCCGCAGGTGCGCCGGGCGCCGCCGCGGGGGATCACCCAGTGGTGGACCGGCCGGATACCCGCAGCCCGCCGCCCGCCCGGTTACGGGGAGCGCCCCGGCAGCTACCGGGGTGGCAGCCGCGACGTCTATGGCCGTCTCGAGCGGCAGCGGCGCTCGGGCCTGTTCTTCGTCGGCTTCGCGGTCCTGCTGGTGGTCCTGCTGATCATGATCGTCGTGCTCGTGAACGTGCTGAGCCCCGACGGCAACGACACCAGCACGCCCGCGCCGGCCACGATCGACGTGCCCTCGGTGTATCAGCTCGAGGAAGCGGTGGCGGTTCGCACCCTGGAGTCCGCGGGCTTCCCCGTGATCACGGTGCGGGCGGCGAACGCCGAGATTCCCGCCGGCCGGGTCTTCGACCAGCAGCCCCGCGCCGGCACGAAGCTGGCACCCGGCTCCGCGATCACCCTCACGATCAGCGCGGGCGCCTCGGCGGTCCCGGTGCCCAACGTCCTGGGTTGGCAGGCCATCGACGCCGAGCGGGCGCTGCGGGGGGCGGGGTTCGCCGTCAACCTGGTCCAAGTGGGAAGCGAGAGACCGGCCGGAGAAGTCCTGCAGCAGGAGCCGGCGCCGCTGGTTCCTCACGAGGTCGGCGCCGCGGTGACACTGAACATCTCCGCGGGGCCTTCGGCCATCCTCGTGCCGAACGTGGCAGGCATGGACGACGTCGACGCGGCGGTGGCGATTACGAACGCCAGGCTGGTGGTCGTGCGCCAGGACGAGCCGTCAGGGACGGTGGCGGAGGGCGCGGTCATCCGCACCGAGCCCGCGGCGGGCAGTCAACTGGCCGAGGGAAGCCAGGTATTTGTCTTCGTCTCCTCGGGGCCGGAGATCGTGGAGATGCCGGATCTCACGGGCCTCAACCCCACCACCGCGCTCATCCAGCTCGACACCTTGGGGATGACCGCCGACGTGGTGGCCGTGGCCCCGCTGCCCGGAGAGACGCCGGGACTGATCGTCTCCCAGGACCCCGGGGTCGGAACGCCGATCGCGCCGAGTTCGATCCTCACGCTCTACGTCACCGGAGAACCCGAGACCGGTGAACCCGAACCGCCCCCCGGCGACGAGCTGACGCCGCTCGAAGGCGAGACGCCGCCCGTCGAGGGCGGGATCGACCCGTCCGGACTGCCCGAACGCCCGGCGCCCGCGGGGCGCCGCCGCCGGCAGACCCAGGAAGTTCGCCAGGATGGCGTGGCCGTCGGTGGTCATCTGCGACTCCGGGTGGAACTGCAGCCCTTCGACGGCCATGGAGCGGTGACGCAGCCCCATGATGACGCCGTCGGCGGTGCGGGCGGTGACCTCCAGGCTGTCGGGAACCGAAGCGGGGTCCACCACCAGCGAGTGGTAGCGGGTGGCTTGCAGCGGGTTGGACACGCCGGCCAGGACGCCCGCGCCGTCGTGGCGGATCTGCGACACCTTGCCGTGCATCACCGCGGGGGCACGCACGATCTCGCCGCCGAACACCTCGGCGATGCACTGGTGTCCCAGGCACACCCCCAGGATCGGGCAGCGCCCCGCCAACTCCCTGATGGCGTCGCAGCAGATGCCCGTGTCGACGGGCCGTCCGGGTCCGGGACTGATCAGCAGGGCCTCGGGCGCCAGCGCCACGGCGTCGCGCAACGTGAGCTCGTCGTTGCGCGCCACGATCGTCTCCGCACCGAGCTCGCGCAGGTACTGGACCAGGATGTAGACGAATGAGTCGTAGTTGTCCAGGACCAGCACCCGACGTCGCACGGGTGTTGAGGGTACCGGCCGCCTATCCTGCGGGCATGGCGAATCCTCCCAAGCGCAAGGTTCAAGGGGGCAGGGTGACCCCCAAGGGAACGCGGCCGGCGGGGGAGCAGTTCCTGCCCCCCGAAGCCAAGGTGAGCCCCGCGTGGGTTCCGATCCTGCTGTTCTCGCTGCTCGCCGCGGGAACGATCCTCATCATCGTCAACTACCTGGGGCTGATTCCGGGTGGCACGAGCAACTGGTGGCTGCTGGCGGGCCTGGGGCTCATCCTCGGCGGAGTGATCACCGCAACCCAACTGCACTGACGGTCCCGGGCGCCCCAACCGATCCCGCGGGGTAGAGCCCGGGCGGCGCGGCCAGCCGCCGGAGCGGGACGACTCAAACTACATACTCGTACTTCCCCCCAAGCTTTTCCACACTTGTGGGAAACGTTGCCGGCGGGGACCTCACTCCTCGATCGGCGCCATGACCGACATCTCGTCGCCGCAGTGGCGGGGCGGCTCAGGATCCTCCATGGGTGCGATCGTCATGCGGACCTCGGTCCCGCACAAGCTGCAGCGATAGGTGATGCGAACCTTGCGCAACTCGCCCGGCGGAGGCGGCTCGGGCTGCGGCTGCGCCAGCACGCGGAGAATCATGACCCCCAACCAGAGGATCGCCAGGCCTCCGAGCGCGGCGGCGAGCGCCTTGAAGGCCGTACCCAGAGCACTGGCCAGCACGACGTCGGCGGCCATGACGTCGAATGTTGCGGCCATCCCGGCGGCGGTCATGCCTCCAACAGTACGGCCACCCCGTGCCCGTCGGCGGCGTCGCTGGCCGCCAGGCCAACTGCACCGCCGTCCAGCGCCACCAAGGCCCGCACCAGGCGCGCCACGAGTCCCAGTCCCGTGGCTCCCTGCGGGTGGCCCAGCGCCAGAGAACCGCCGTCAGGATTCAGCAACTCCGCCCATTCGGCACAGCTGATCTCCCAGTGCACGACATCGGTGGCGAACGGCTCGGCGAGCTCGACGCGACGGATGCCGTCAGCGCTGATGCCGGCGCGTGCTGTCGCGCGCCGCGCCGCCTCGGGCGCCGATCCGCATCCCGCCCCGGGATCGCCACCCACTGCGGCCGTGGCGACCACCCTGGCAACCGGTTCCAGGCCGAGTGTGCGAGCCGCCGCCGGCGAAGCCACGAGGGCCGCGGCGGCGCCATCGGCCATGGGCGCAACGGTCGCCGCTGTCAGGAGTCCGTCGCGGCTGTAGAGCCCCTCAGGCGACTGCCGGTCCGACGCTTCGCCGGCACCAGGCAATTCGTCTCCGCCGGCGAGGGGCAGCAGTTCGCCCGCCAGACGGCCGGCGGTCTGCGCCTCCCGGGCGCGCCGGCGGCTCCGCCGCCCGACCTCCTCGAGCCGATCCCTACCCACGCCATGACGCTGCGCCCACCGCTCTGCCGCCGGGCCGGGAGACAGGTGCGCCTCGCCCGCCCTCGGCGGCAGCGGCAGGCCGAAGCCACGCTGGCTCATGTCCGCACCGGCGGGCACCGTGCTCATCAGTTCCACCCCGCCCACCAGCACCACCCTGCAGCGACCCGACCGCACCGCGTCGACCGCCCGGATGAGGGCAACGAGGGACGACGTGTCCCCGGTGCTGACCACGGAGGCAGGTACCCCGGACAGGCCTCCGGCTGCCCGCGCCGCCGCTGTGGCCACGTTGGCCGCCTGTGCCCCCACCGGGGTGGCACATCCCACCAGCACCTCGTCGACCGCGCTCGGGTCCGCGCCGCTCTCGCCCAGCACCGCGGCGAGAACCTCGCCGAGGAGTTCGGCGGGATGGCGTTGGGCAAAGCGGCCGTGACGGGCGCCGAACGGGCTGCGCCCTACCCGCAGGATCAGCGCCTCGGGCACGTCAGGCGGGCCGGCGATCCCCGGCGGGGACCCACCCGGCCCGCAGAGATGACAGCACTAGGATCGGCGACCGCACGGAATGCGGATCAGGCGCTCGGAGTCCCCCGTGCACGCAGCGTCCGGCGTAGCTCGACGGGAGGGCCGTGGAAGTAGGCGATTGGGCACTGCTGCTCTTGCGGGTCACCGTCGGCCTGACGCTAGCCGCGCACGGGTACAACAAGTTCTTCGGCGGCGGGCGCATCGCCGGCACGGCGCGCTGGTTCGAGAGCATCGGCATGCGACCCGGCCGACGCCACGCCATCCTGGCCGCCGGCGGCGAGATCGCCGCCGGTCTGGCGCTGGCTGCGGGATTACTCACCGTCCCGGCCGCCGGCGGGATCGTGGGGTTGATGACCGTGGCGTTCTGGGTGGCGCATCGGGGCAAAGGGCTCTTCGTCATGAACGACGGCTGGGAATACACCGCCGTCCTGGCCGCGGTGGCGGTGGTGATCGCCATGGTGGGGCCCGGTGAACTCTCCCTGGACAACGTCATCGGCGTCGCCGAGGTGCTCGACGGTTGGGTGGGGCTCGTCATCAGCCTCGGGGGTGGTGTCGCGGCGGCCGCGCTGCTGCTCGCAGCGTTCTACCGCCCTCCCGCCCGTGACTCCTGAGCCGGTGAGAACGCCTTCCGGTCCCCGCTGATCCTTTAGCGACCGCACCGGAGACAACATGGCATTCCTGCTCGGTGTTCTCGTCGCTGCCAGCATCGGCTCTGGAGACTTCCTGAGCGGGATCGCGGCACGCCGCATGCGCACATCGGTTGTCGTGACGTACTCGCAGCTATGGGGGCTTGTCCCGCTGGTTATCTACATCGTAGCCAGCGACCGGACCGTACCTCCGGGTTGGGATCACCTTCTAGGGGTCTTTGCCGGTCTGGGACTGGTCGTGGGAATCGTCTGCCTGGTGCGGGGGCTGGCGGTCGGGCGCATGTCGGTCGTGGCACCCACCACTGCGTCGCTCGGCGCGGCGGTGGGCGTGGTCTACGGGTTCATCGTCGGGGAGCGCCCGGGCGTCGTGGCCATCGTCGGCGTGGTGCTGGCCATCTCGGCAGTCGTGATGATCGCCCACGTCGCCGAGCACCACGAGACCGATACGCAAGCCCCGCCGGCCCACGCCCGCGCCACCGTCGCCAGCCGAGCCCAGGAGATGGCTCTGGCCTCTGGAGCCGGACTGGCCCTGGGCTCCACCCAGATCTTCTTTGCGGCCGCGAGCGAGGACGCCGGCATGTGGCCGGTCGCATCGGGGCGCGTGACTGCGGGCGTCCTGGCCGGCGCGTTCCTCCTCTGGCGGGTTCGCGCCGGCGGGCGGCCTGCCCCACTCACCGCCAGCGACGTCCGCCTCGTGGCGGGTTACGCCCTGCTGGACACGCTGGGCACCTGCCTGCTGATCGAAGCATTCCGCCAGGGATTCGTGAGCCTCGTGGCCCCGGTGGCCGCTCTCTTCCCGGCAGCGACGGTGCTGTGGGCCCGGCTGATCCTGCACGACCGCATGAACCGCGGCCAGATCGTGGGATTCGGACTCGGCGCAGCGGGGTTGGTGCTCATCGGCCTGGGCTGAGGCCGTCCGGCCGCCGGTCCCGGCGCTGAGTAGTCTCGCCCGATGCGCCATCGCTCAAGCCCGCGGGAGAGGTGAGTATTGGAGGTTCTCCTCGGGCTGACGGTGGCGGTGAGCCTGGGAATCTCCGACGTGATCGGCGGCGCGGCGGGCCGGCGGCTGGGCCCTCTGCGCACCACGACGGGCATCCACCTCACGGGTGCGGTGCTCATCGGCATCTACCTGTTGGCCACGATGCAGTCCCTCGGTGGTGCCCGAGAGCTGCTGCTGTCGGCAGCAGGAGGCTTGGTCCTGGCGTTCAGCGCGCTCTGCTTCTACGCGGGCCTGTCCTGGGGACGCGTCTCGGTCATGTCCCCGGTCTCGTTCGCCGCAATCGCCACCCTGACCTTCGCGGTCGGGTTGCTGCGCGGCGAGCGGCCCTCGGCACTGGCCGTCGCCGGCGCGGTCCTCATCATCCCGGCGGTGGTCCTCGTCTCCCGCCCGGTCCGCTCCCCCAAGCCATTCGACCGCCGAGACGCCGAGCGGCGACTGGGGCTCGCCGGCGAGGTGGCCCTGTCGATGTGCGCAGGAGGCGGCTTCGTGGTCTTCCAGATCCTGCTGCTGGAGATCGGGGTTGACGATGGTCCTGCGCCTCTCCTCGTCGTGCGCGGCGTCGGCGGCCTCCTGGGGCTGGTGGCCCTCGCCGCGGTGCGACGCGGGGCCCCTACCGGACCGATCCGGGCCCCGCAGCGGCGAGCCGTCCTCGCCGTCCTTACCGCGGGAACGCTGCTGATCGTGTCCCACGCGTTCCTGATCGAAGCCCTGAACAGGGGATTCCTCTCGGTCGTCGGGCCGATCACCTCGCTGACACCAGCCTTCACCGTGCTCGGGGCGCGGCTCTTCCTGCGCGAGCACGTCAGTCGCCTCCAGGCAGCCGGCATGGTCGTCATCATTGGCGGGCTGGTCCTGCTGGCACTCGGCTAGCCGGACCCTTCGGCCGCTCAACCGACCACCGGGACGTCGCGGTACGCCGCGGCCATGCCACCGGCGTCTCTCGGGCGGCCGCCGGCGGCCAGGAGATCTCTCAGGTGACGACGAGAGTGCCGAGATAGACGGCCGTCGCGCCGGTGACCAGCGACGCGGCCGCGTAGGCGGCGGCGCGCCAGCGGTGACGGCGCCACAGATCGACGATCTCGACCGCCAGGGTCGAGAAGGTCGTAAGCGAGCCGAGGGCCCCGCCGGCCAGGATCAGCGTCGTCGCCTCGCCGGCGCCGGCGAGCAGCCCCAGGGCGAACGCGCCGGTCACGTTGACCGCCAGGGTGCCCCACGGGAACGAGTCGCGGTTGAGGCGCGCCGACGCCGCCACCCGCAGCACGGTGGCGACACCGGCGGCGGCGAGGAACCCGATGGCGCTCACGTGGCCGCCTGGTGGATCGACCGGCGGAGGCGGCGACGCAACCACCCTGCGGCGAGGGCCGCGGCGAGAGCCGCGGCGAGCGAGGCGGCGGCATAGAGCAGTCCCGCGCCGACCCGTCCCGCCTGAACGTGCTCGGCCACGATCAGCCCGAAGGCCGAGAACGTAGTGAAGCTGCCGCAGAACCCCACCCCGACGACTCTGGCGAAGGCACTGCTGCCGGCCCCTTCCGCCAGCAGCCAACCCAGCAGCGCGCTGCCGGCCGCGTTGACGATCAGCGTCGCCCAGGACACCGAATCGCCCGACCAGACGTCGTGGAGCCACCAGCGAGCCGCGGCCCCGGCCATCCCGCCGAGGGCGATCGTCGGAGCCGCCCGCAGGTCCATCGAGACCGAAGGTAGCGCCGGTGCGGGACTAGCCTCGCCGGATGTCTCCCGGCGCCTCATCACGCTGCCGCTGAATGGAAGTCCTGCTCGGCGTCGGGGTTGCGGCCGGACTGGGGTTCTCCGACTTCATTGGCGGCACCGCCGGCCGGCGCACCGGGCCGCTGCGGGCCATCACCGGGATTCAGTTCATCGGAGCCGCCACCGTCGGCATCTACGTGCTGGTGGCGTCTCAACCGCTCGGGAGCGTGCGCGTGACGGTGCTGGCGGCGATCGGTGGCGCGGCACTGTCCGCCGGCGCGGTTTGCATGTACACGGGCCTCTCCTGGGGCCGCATGTCGGTGATGGCACCGGTGACCGCGGCTGCGGTGGCGGTGTTCACATTCGCGGTGGGCCTGGTGCGCGGCGAACGCCCGTCGCAACTGGCTCTGGCCGGCGTGGGCTTGGCGATCGTGGCCGTGATCCTCATCTCGCGGCCGGCGCCCGCCGCCCATGTGTCCTCGGCGCCGGCGGGCGCCACGCGAAGGATCGGCCTCGGCGCGGAGCTGGCCCTGTCGACCGCCGCGGGAGCCTCGTTCGCCACGTTCCAGACCACGATCGGCGAGATCGGCGGCGAGGCCGGTGTGGCGCCCCTGCTCGTCGTGCGCGCCGTCGGTGGGACACTCAGCCTGCTCATCCTGCTCGTGCTCTGGCGGCGAGCGGGTGCCCCTCGCCTCCGGATGCCCCGGCGCGCCACGGTCGTGCCGGTGTTCGTCGCCGGGCTGCTGCTCCTGGTGGCGCACGCGCTCCTGATCGAGGCTCTCTCGCTGGGCCTCCTGTCCATCGTCGGACCGATCACCTCGCTGTCACCCGCCTTCACCGTGATTCCGGCACGGATCTTCCTGCACGAGCACATCAGCCGCACGCAGGTCCTGGGCATGGTGCTGGCGACAGGGGGACTGGTGCTCGTGGCACTCGGCTGAGGACGCCCTCGGGCACCGCCGGCACGCGAAGCCAGGAGGGAAGGCAGCCCGGGCGTCGCACTAGTCTTGCCGGGTGCTTCCCGGCGCTACCCGGCTGAACCTCTGAGTCATGGATGTCATCCTGGGCGTCGGTGTGGCCGCAGGCCTCGGGCTGGCGGACTTCTTCGGCGGGATGGCGGGCAGGCGCACGGGCCCGGTGCGCACCGTCGTCGGGGCCCAGTTGGTCGGCGGGGCGATCATGGGCGTCTACCTGCTGGTCACCTGGCAGTCGGTCGGCAGCACCCGCGAGATCCTTCTGGCACTCCTGGCCGGAGGAGCGCTGACGCTCGGGGTGGGCTTCATGTACACCGGGTTCACGTTCGGCCGCATCGCGGTGGTCGCACCGGTGACCGCCTCGGCCATCGCGATCTTGACGTTCATCGTGGGACTGGTGCGCGGTGAGCGCCCGTCCTCGCTCTCCCTGGCGGGCGTGGCGTTGGCGATCGTGGCCGTGGTGCTCATCTCGCGACCGCCCAAGGCCCGCCACGCGGCATCCCCGCCGGGTGAGGCGGCGCGGCGGATCTCGCTGGGCGGCGAACTGGGCCTGTCGCTGGCCGCCGGGGCGTCGCTGGCGACCTTCCAGACCACCATCGGTGAGATCGGCGACGCTTCCGGCTTCGCGCCCCTGCTCGTGGTCCGCGCCGCCGCCCTGGCCCTCAGCCTGGTCGCCCTGCTGGTGGTCTGGCGGCGGGCCGGCGCCCCCCGTCTTCGGGCGCCGCGGCGCAGCACGGTCGTGCCGGTGGTGGCGAGCGGGTTGCTGTTGCTCCTGGCGCACGCCCTGCTGCTCGAAGCCCTCTCGCTGGGCCTGCTGTCGATCGTCGGACCGATCACGGCCCTGTCGCCCGCCTTCACCGTGATCCCGGCGTGGCTCTTCCTGCACGAGCACATCAGCCGTGTCCAGGTCCTTGGAATGGTGGTGGCGACAGCGGGGCTGGTGCTCGTGGCGCTCGGCTGAGGGTGACCGGGCGCGCCGGGCGAGGGCGGCGCGGCGATCGACAGAAACCCTCCGGGAGGTGTCCGGGACACCATCGACCCGGCTGACCGCGGCCTACCGTACGACGCGTGCACCTGCCGGTCATGCCGCCGCTGGCCCCGATGCTGGCTCGGGCCACCGAGTCGCTCCCCGTCGCCTCAGCGAACGAGATGTGGTTCGAGCCCAAGTGGGACGGCTTCCGCGCCGTGGTCTTCCGCGACGGCGACAAACTGGAGATCGGCAGCCGCAACGAGCGCCCGCTGACCCGCTACTTCCCCGAGCTGGTGGGCCCGCTGCGGGCGCGGCTGCCACAGCGCTGCGTGCTTGACGGCGAGTTGGTCATCGTGGGACCTGAGGGGGACCTGGACTTCGCCGCCCTCAGCGCGCGCATCCACCCGGCTGCGAGCCGCATCACCCGGCTCGCAACCGAGACACCGGCGCGTTTCGTGGCCTTCGACATCCTGGCGCTAGGCGATCGCGACTTCACCACCCGACCGTTCAGCGAGCGCCGCCGAACTCTCGTCGATGTCGCGGCGGGCTTCGGCGCGCCGGTACATCTGACCCCCGCCACCACCGATCGCTCGCTCGCAGCCGCTTGGTTCGAGCGGTTCGAGGGAGCAGGACTGGACGGCATCGTCGCCAAACCCGCCGCAGGCACCTACGAGTGCGGCAAGCGCGCCCAATTCAAGATCAAGCACCGTCACACCGCTGACTGCGTGGTCGCGGGCTACCGCATGCACCGCAGCCGCGACGGGGTGGGTTCCCTGCTGCTGGGGTTGCACGATTCCCGGGGCGTGCTGCATTACGTGGGCGCGGCGTCGGGCTTCACGGCGCAGGACCGGGCCGAACTGGCCGGACTGCTGGCCAAGCATCAAGTCGACGATGTGGCGACACATCCCTGGACGGTCCCGGGCGCTGAGGGGCGCCTGCCCGGTGCTCCGAACCGCTGGCGCTCCGGCGTCGACGCCTGGGTGCCCTTGCTGGGTGCCCCCGTGGCGGAGGTGGCGTATGACGCCGTCCTGGCTGGGAGGTTCCGCCACAGCGCCCGCCTGCTGCGTTGGCGCCCCGATCGGGTGCCCGAGAGTTGCAGCTATGCCCAGCTCATTCGCAGCGCCCCGGTCGAACTGGCGGAGATCTTCGGGGCTGTCGAGACGGCGAAATGATGGTGGCTGCGTGCGTGCCGGCCACGGCTCGGTCGGATCGGTGAGGTTGCACCAGAGCCGAGCGCCCAACGACTAGACAGCACATAGTGCATACAGATCCCTTCGGCGGTGGAGATTCCGCACGGGTGTACCGCCGTCGCAGGCTGTTATTGCTCGGCGGGCTGATGCTCGCAATCGCCATCATCGTGGTGGCGGTCACCCGCATCCGCTCCGACGACGCCACCGAGCCCAACGGTGCGGGCAGCGGCACCGTGGAGACGACGATCAGCGCGCCGCCTGCCCCTGAGCCC
>JAGWAK010000054.1 GCA_021296435.1 Acidimicrobiia bacterium | reverse complement strand
GCGTTTGAGGATCTTCCCTTGGGTGTCCTTGGGCAGGGCATCCACGACGCGCACCACCTTGGGAACCTTGTAACTCGCCAACGAGGCCCGGCAGTGCTCGATTACCTGGTCGGGTTCGACCGTCCGCCCTGCCTTGGGAACGACGAACGCGCTGACGGCCTCGGACCAGTAGTCGTCGGGCAGACCCACCACGGCCACCTCCATGAGCGCATCGTGGCCATAGAGCGTCCGTTCCACCTCCACCGACGACACGTTCATCCCCCCCGTCTTGATCATGTCCTTCTTGCGATCCACGAAGAAGAGATTCCCGTCACTGTCGATGCGGACGATGTCCTCGGTGTGCAACCAGCCGCCCCGGAACGCCTCCGCGGTGCGCTCCTCATCGTTGAGGTAGCCGAGCATCACCGAAGGGGAGCGGCAGATCAGCTCGCCCACCTCAGCGTCGGCGCCTTCGTCGTCGACGACGCGGATCTCCAACTGCGGGACCGGTTTGCCGATCCAGGAGGCGTCGCCGCCGGGAATGTCCTGCAGTGACGAGAACCACCCGACGGTTCCCAGTTGGCTCAACTCCGACTGGCCCCACTAAGTCCCCCAGGTGATCCCGGGCGATGCCTCCTGCCAGGCGGTGATCATGTGTGACGGGACGGTGCCGCCGTAGGTGATGCAGCGTTGCAGCGCCGTGAGGTCGGCGCCGCGGAATTCGGGTTCCGCCGTCATTGCGAGGAAGAACGTGGGTGTCTGCGCCATGTAGGTGACCTTCTCGGTGGCGATGATCCGTATCGCCGCGGCCGGGTCGATGGTGTGGGCCAGAACGATCGTGGCGCCGCAGTTGATGATGTTCGTCATGCTGCCCAGCCCGGCGATCGTGAAGAAGGGCATCACGAACAGCCATACGACCTGCGGACCCAGATCCAGCCCCAGGGTCCAGGCCGGCGTCGTCGAGATGAGATAGTTGCGGTGGGAGATCAGGACGCCCTTCGGGAACGCTGTCGTGCCGCTCGTGTAGACGAGCATCGCCACGTCGTCCTCGTGCACATCGGCGGCGGGTTCGGCAGCGTCGCCAGCCGCCACCAGTCCCGAGAAGGCCAGCCAACCCTCCGGCGGCTCCGTCTCGCCGGCGCTGCTGTACACGAAGTGCTCCACGCACCCCAGCGAGCCCGCCTCCCGGGCTGCGGTGATCCTGCCGCAGAAGACGTCCTCGGCCATCAGGATGCGGGGCCGGGCGTGGTTCACCTGGTAGCTGATCTCGGTCTCGGTAAACGTGAAGTTGAGGCCGGTCAGCGCCGCGCCCAGCTTCAGGGTGGCGAACCAGATGGTCATGTAGTCGACGCTGTTGCGGGACATCACCGCCACGACGTCACTCTTGCCGACACCCAGGCCCGCCAGCGCATTGGCCACGCGGTTCACCTGCGCGTTGAGTTGCTCATAGCTGATGACCGACCGTGAGCCGTCGGGCCCGTAGTAGATGATGGCTTCCTTGTTGGGGGTGTGCTGCGCGTGACGTCGCAACTGATCACCGATCGTCGCCCGTCCCAGCATTGCCTTGCGAGCAGCGGCGAGGTCGGTCATTGCTCCACCCTTCACTCGTTTCGATCTTGCGGCGGCTCGTCGGGCCGGGCACTGGGCGGGGGCGAGCCACGCGTCAGCCGCCGCGCCGCCGCCACGATGGCCTCGAGCTTCGAACCCGGCGGGTAGACCTCGACTCCCCGCGCCTCGAGGCGCCGCCGTACCCACGGCGGCACAACGCCGCCGACGAAGACCGGAACGCCGGGTGCGGCGACGGCCAGATCGTCCAGGATGCGCTCGACGACTTCAACCCGGCCGCCCACGTTGAGGCCGACCAGGTCGGCATCCTCGTCGACCGCGGCGGACACGATGTCCTCGCCGCGGGCCATGCCGAGCATGATCACCTCGAATCCCGCATCACGCAAGGCTCGGGAGACCAGCAGGGTTCCCCGCCAGTGACCATCGAGACCGGTCTTGGCGATGACGACTCTGCTCACGGCCGGATCGGCGGTTCCCAGTCGCCCCAGACGTCACGGAACACGTCGCCGATCTCGCCCAGCGTGACGTCGGCGTCGGTGGCCTGCATCATCGGGACCATGATGTTCTCGTTCGACCGGCAGACCCTCTCCAGTTCGCGCAGGGCGCGCCGGGCGGCGGCGCCGTCGCGGGAGGATCGCACCTCCGCGAGGCGCGCCATCGCCTGATCCCAGGCGTCGGTGGTTCCCTGGAACCCGTCGATCTCGAACGGCGTCTCGTCGATCTCGTGGCAGTTGATGCCGACGATCAACCGGGTGTTGCTCTCGACCTCGTCCCACTGCTCGGACTGCCGCCGCGCCGCACGCCGGTGCAGCCAGCCGGAGTCCAGCGCCTCGACGAAGCCTCCCTGCTGCTGGATCTCGTCGAAGGACTCCCAGGCACGGGCCTCCAGTTCCGAGGTGAGCGCCTCCAGGTAGTACGAGCCGCCCAGCGGGTCCGCCACGGCGTCGATGCCCGTCTCGTGTTGAAGGATCTGCTGGATCCGAACCGACATCTGGTGGGCGTGCTCGGAGGGAATGGACAGGGCTTCGTCGTAGCAGGCGACTCCCAGGGATTGCACTCCCCCCAGGACCGAGGCCAATGCCATGATCGTCCCGCGGGCGATGTTGTTGAAGGGCTGCTGGTAGGTGAGCGCCGACCCCGCGGTGACGACGTGGATCCGGAGCTGCCGGGCCTTTTCGTCGCGGATGCCGTAACGCCGCTCGAGCAGCTCGGCCCACATCTTGCGTGCCGCACGCAGCTTGGCGATGTCCTCGAAGAAGTCCATGCCGACACGGAAGTTGACCCCGCCGACCTTGTGGGACAGTTCCTGCGGCTCGTAGCGCCCGCGCTCGGCCAGAGCGTCGAGGTACTCGACCGCGGTCGCGAACACCGTCGCCAGTTCGTCCGGTGCCGACAGACCGCTGTCGGCACCGTTGTACCCGGCGATCGACACGGGCACCCAGCGCGGCAGGTGATCCAGGCAGAACTCCGTGATGTCACCGTTCAGGCGTAGGCCGGCATGCGGGGGGATCTGCTGCTTGGTGATACAGCCCACGTAGGTCAAGAAGAAGTCGCTCTGGCCCGTTCCGGCCAGGCGCCGGAGGTCGATCCCGCGGCGCTTGGCCACCGTCCAGAAGCAGGCCAGGGCGAACGGGGCGTGCTGGACGACGGCTCCGCCGGGATGCGTGTAGATGTCCTCGATCGGGATGCCCTCGAGAATGGTCTCGTAGTCGCGAACCCCGATGATGACCGCCCCCGTCAGACCGACGTCCTCGCGGCGCGCCACCACCTCGGGGTGGTCGACGTTGTAAAGGTGGTCCGCGGTGTTCCGATCGTGCTCCATGATGATGCCGCCCTCACCCTGCCGAAGCAGGAAGAGCAGGCGCTCGCGCTCGTCGGCGGGATTGCCGAAGCCGCTGAGCTGGAAGATGCGCCACGGCTTCGTGCGGTACATCCCCTCGTAGGCGCCGCGCAGGAAGGGGGCCCGTCCCGGTCCGGCCGCGAGGGCCTCCCGTGCCGAGGGAGGCACGTCGTCGGGGCCGTAGTGGCCCTTGACGGGGATCCCCGAAGCGGTGCGGCGCTCGTCGGTCACGTCGTCACCCTCACGGCTCTCAGGTGTTCGGCACGGCGATCTCACCGGACGGGAAGGCCACCACCGACCCGAAGTCGCCGGGACCGATCATCGTCGGCGACACCTTGGCCAGCATGAGCAGGCCCCCGGTGCGCTCGATGGCGAAGTCCTCGAGCCGCTCGCCGGTGGCGGGACAGTCGAGTCGTGCCACCCATCCCGCCTCGATCGGGCGCCCCACCTCGGTAGTCGAGTAGCGGGATGTCAGCACCCCGACCTGCGACGGCATGTAGAGGCTCACGTCCCCGTCGATGAGTGGGACGGTGCGCGGCCCAGTCGATCTTCCACCCAGCTGACCTCGGTAGCGCAGCACGTTCAGGCAGCCTTCCACACCAACGCTCGGGTCGCCCAGGGCACCCCCTCCGAACTCCACGAGAGCGGCGGTGCCCCCGGCGTCCGCGATCGCCTTGCAGAGCTGGCCGGGCTGGGCGAAGTTGCAGACCACGGGGGTGTAGCCGAAGGATGCCGTGAACTCGGGGTTCCCGTAGTCGTAGGAGTACCAGAGAGCCATCGTCGGCGTTCCCGAGTGCAGGTCCACCACACAGTCGGTGCGCTCGGTGAGGGTGCCGATGAGAGCCGCCGCCACCTGGTTGGTCAAGAACCCCGCCGGCGCGCCCGGGAACACCCTGTTCAGGTAGAGATGGTCGGGACTGATGCGGGTGCCCACTTCCAGGGCAGGCGGGTTGGCGGCGGGACAGAGCACGACCGTGCCGCCCAGGTCATCCGCCGTCTCGAGCCGTCGCAGCAGGCCCCAGAGAGCCAGCACACCCAACGGCTTGTCGCCGAAGATCCCCGAGACGAACGCCGTCGTGGGTCCGGGGCGTGAGCCTGTCACCTCGAGGAACCGGAGTCGCCAGGGCTCGCCGTCGGCGCGCCGGCCGACCGGCACGTCCCAGGTGCGAACGGTCATGGACGGTCCTGCATCTGCGGGATCACGGAGTCGCCGATCGACCTGATGACGTCCAGGGTGGCGCCGAGTGAGGGTCCCTGGAAGTGTCGCAGCCGTAGCAGCATCTCCTCGGGGTTCAACGTGCGGCGCCACTCCTCGAGTTGCGCCAGCCAGGTCTCGGTCGATCCGCAGAGCACGCGGTCGGGAAGGACGTGGTGAAGTTGCAGGTCGGCGGCGCTCCCCACCTCGGCGAGCCACGGATCGAACCGCTCGTCGTAGGCGTTGCCGCGCTCGAAGTACACCCGCGAGTAGCCGAGCACGTGCGGACCGTAGGTGGCGCGGGCGGCTTCGTCGGTCTCGTCCATCCACGCCTCCCGGAACAGCACGATCCGGGGCTCCTTGCCGACCGCGGCGCACTCGGCGCGGTAGACGTCGGCGAGATGGCTGATCCAGCGCCCGCTGCGGATGGGGTCTGTGATCCACCCGTCGGCCATGCGCGCCGCCCGGCGCACGCCGGGCACGCTCCAGGCCCCGATGAACACCTCCAGATTGTCGGCTCCGAGGGCCGGGTCCCGCCGCGGCACCGTGCCCTGCCAGGGATCGGGGACCTCGCCGAGGCGGCCCGACCGGAACGCCTCGATGACCTGCATCCCGACGTCCATGCGCTGCTTCCGCTCGTCGAGTCCCACGCCGAACGGCTCGAAGTCACCGCTGAAGTAGCCGACGCCGGTCGTGAGGCGGAAGCGCCCCGGGAAGACGGCGTCCAGCACCGAGGCGTCCTCGGCCACCGTCACCGGATGATGGACCGGCAGGACGGTGACGCAGGTGCCGAACATCATCTGCCGCGTCCCCGCCAGCCCGACTGCGCAGAGCAGCATGGGGCTGCTGGTGTAGGTGGTGTCACCCGAGTGCTTCTCGCCGGTGTAGGCGCCGTACCAGCCGGAGTCCTCGGCGGTGCGGCACTCGCTGAGGAATCCGTCCATGTCGAGGCGGCGCTCGCCGCCTGCGAGCTTCTGGACGGCGGGGGCGATGCTGAACCTCATTGTCGGTTCCCGGTGGGTCGAGGGTCTCAGACGGTCCAGTTTGTGGCGTTGAGCAGCGTGGCGCTCAGGGCGGCCACGTTGTATGCGAGGTTCGAGACGTCCGAGCCCAGCGCCTGGCGGTACCTGTCGGCGACCGCATCGGGCTCACCATCGGCGATGGCCTCGGCGACGGTCGACCACTCGGTGAGGACGATCCAATCGGGTTGGGTGGAGGGGAAGAGCGGGTGCTTGCCGTTCTGGCGCCCGACACGCCCGGCGATGAATCCCGGGCGGTCCGCCTGGCGCGCCGCCTCGCCGGCGCGGTACCAGGACAGGAACCGGTCCTCGGCGCTCTCGGCGATGTCGAGGCGCAGCGTGGACACCACCGGGGAGGTCACGGCCCCGCGCCGCGACGGTCGGTTGCCCGGTTCCAGGGCGGCGTCGGGGACACCCACGGTCAGCTCCTGCGCGTAGGTGGTGTTGGAGTGGTTGCTGATCTTTCCCAGCACCACCTCGACCAGTTGCGTGTCCCTGCGGCGCACGTCGACATACGCCTCCGAGGAGAAGATCTCCAGGTCGGGCACCTCGTAGACGTTGCAGATGAGCGGTCCGCCGACGACGGAGTGGTAGGCGTTGCAGCTGTGGAAGCCCGTGTCGATGAGGTCCGGGCCATGGCGCGTGTCGTACCACTTCACGAACTCGTCGAGGTAGCTGTCCTCGACGTCCATTCGCACCACGTACAGCAGGGGAAGCACCGCCGGGTGACGCTAGCAGCGGCTTCTGGCGATCCTGCGGCTCGTGCTAGGGTCCGATTTCTGTGCCGGGGGCCTGCCTGTGGCCGGGCCGCCCGGTCTTACCGCGGTGCAAGAGGAGGATCATGAGAATCATGCGTCGGCACTTCCTGTTCAATCTGCTCGGAGTCTTCCTTGCGGTCGCGCTCGCAGCCGCGGCCTGCGGAGGCACCGGTGACGACGCGTCGGCCGAGATCGACGCCGCGGTGAGCGCCGCGTCCGGCGCGGGCGCAACTGCCGCGTCCGCTCTCGCCGAGGCCGGCGATGCCGCGGCCGCAGCGGACGTGGCGCTGGCAGCGGCGCAGGCGGCGCAGGCCGCGGCCGAGTTGGCGCAGGCGACGGCGTCGGGCAACCAGGCGGCGGTGGCCGCAGCCGAAGCGGCTCTCGCCGAGGCCCAGGCGACAGCTGATGCGGCCCGTGCCGACGCTGCTGCCGCCCAGGAGGAAGCCGACGAGGCGCGCGCCGCAGCCGCGGAAGCCGCCGAAGCCGCGGAGGCGGCTGAGGCCCTCGAGCCGGCAGAGGATCCGATCGTCGCCGAATCCCGGCGCATCACCGAGGCAGCGCTCGCCGGTATGGTCACGTCGCTGAAGGAGATCGGCAACACTCCCGCCGACGTCATGGGGCTGACGACCTGGGGCGGCCCCTCCTCCACCCCGACACCGCCGAGCGGGGTCAGCATCGTCACCATCCCATGCGCACCCGTGCCCCCGTGCTCCACTGTCAGCGACTACGTCGACCTGGTTGCCGCCGAGTTGGGTTGGGAGCACGAGATGATCGCCGGGGCCGGGACGCCGGAGAGCTACGTGGCGGCGTTCGACAGCGCCATCGCCAAGGGTCCTGACGTGATCCTGGGCGCGGCGGCTCCGGGAGCGCTCGTCGGCGATCGACTCGACCTCGCCGCCGACGCCGGGATCATCACGATCTCATTGGCCGACTTGCCCGAGCCCGATCCGGACGCCCTCGCGGCCTACGACGCCTACGTGTCGCTGCGGAGTCCCCTGCTCGGCGCGCTGCAGGCATTCGCGGTGATCGCCGACTCGGGCGGCACCGCCAACGTGAGCATGATCCGGGATGCCACGTTCCCGACCCTGGCCGCCACCGCGGATGAGGTGGAGCAGATCATGGCGCAGTGCGCCGGCTGCTCGCTGCACATCCAGGACTGGCTCATCACCGACGCATTCGATCCCGCCGCCGTGGATGGCATCATCAGCGGCATCCTTGCCCAGAACCCCGATGTCGAGTACCTGATCATGCCGTACTCACTCGGCGACACCGCCGTCATCGAGTCGCTGCGCACGGCGGGCCGCTCCGATGTGAAGGTCCTGCACAAGGATCCCAACGAAGAGGGTCTCACGAACGTGATCAACGGCGGCGCCTGGCTGACTGCCGCCTCGTCACTGGAGTGGCTGGCCTGGGCCGGCATCGACCAGGCCATCCGGGGCCTCGTCGGCGCGCCGTACCTCGGTGCTCTGGATCTCGGCATTGGCGTGCTGCTGTTCGACGCCGACAACGCGCCGAGCGATCTGGACCAGGACCAGAGGTTCGCCGATGCCGTCGACTTCCGTGCCGAGTACCGGGCGCTCTGGGGCATCGGCTAGCTCTCAACGGACCGCAGAGGTGACCGCGGCAGGACGGGGCTCCGGAGAGAACCAGCCTGTCGCGGGCCGCTTCAGCGGCATGACGAAGGTCTACGGCGGCACGGTCGCGCTGGCTGAGGCCGACTTCGAGGTCCTCACCGGCGAGATCCACGGGCTGTTGGGCGAGAACGGCGCAGGAAAGTCCACGCTCGTCAAGATCGCCGCCGGCGTCGAGATCCCCGACGCGGGCACGGTGGAGTTGTTCGGCGAGGTCCTCCTGGCTGGCTTCAGCCCCGAAGCGGTCGCCAGACGTGGCTGTGCCTTCATTCACCAACAGCACGGCCTCGTGGGCGCACTCACCATCGCGGAGAATGTGGCGTTGACCGCTGGGTTCCCCACTCGCCGGGGCAGCATCGACCGCTCCGAGCTCCGGGCCAGAGCCCGGAGCTCGCTGGCTCGGATGGGCGTCGACCTCGACGTGGACACCGAGGTTGCCGACCTGCCGATCGCGCTGCGGGCGCAGGTTGCGATCGCGCGGGCGGTGGCAACGGACGCCCGGCTGCTGGTGCTCGACGAGCCGACCGCCAGCCTGCACGCCGGGGCCGTGCGCGACCTGTTCGCGATCCTGCGGCGCCTTCGATCCGAGGGCGTTGCCATCGTGTTGATCACCCATCGCATCGACGAGGTCATGGGAATCTGCGACCGGGTCAGCGTTATTCGCGACGGCAGGACCGTGGCAACCAGAGACATCGACGGACTCACCGAATCCGAGTTGGTGACGCTGATCGTGGGCCGCGAGGTGGCGCCTGTGGCAGTCGATGCGCATGCCGCGGCGGAGACGGATGTGCTGTCGGTGCGCTACCTGACCGGTGGTGGATTCGGACCGCTCTCGCTCTCGGTGCGGGAAGGGGAGATGGTGGCGGTCACGGGACTGGCCGACTCGGGTCATCACACGTTCGGGCGGATGCTCTTCGGTCTGGAGCCGACGACGGGAGGATCGATGGCGCTGGGAGGTCGGGAATTCCGGCCGAGCGATCCCGTCGATGCCATGGCGGCCGGCATCGCGTACATCCCCGCCGATCGCGTCGAGGAAGGCGCGGCCACGGAGTTGACGCTGCGCGAGAACATCTTCATGAACCCCGACAAACCGTCGTTGCGGCGGATCCGCGGACGCGCCGAGAGAGGTCAGGCGCGGACACTGCTGAATCGTTTCGACGTCCGCCCGCCCGAGCCGGAAGCCGAACTGTCGACCCTCTCGGGCGGCAACGCCCAGAAGGTCGTCATCGGCAAGTGGCTGCGCACTCGGCCGCGCCTGCTGGTGCGCGTCGAACCGACGGGCGCGGTCGACGTGGG
>JAGWAK010000053.1 GCA_021296435.1 Acidimicrobiia bacterium | reverse complement strand
GGAGGTCGAGCGCATCGGGGAGATCCTCGACATCGACCTCGAGGCCCCTGCACCCGATCAGGCCACGCTGAGTGTCGCCGAACTGCTGGCCACCTCCACCTACCTGCTGCACCTGGTCCGCTATGAGCAGGGGTACCGGCTCGACGACCAGGACCACTTCGCCAACCGCCGGATCCGGTCGGTCGGCGAGTTGATCCAGAACCAGGTGCGGATCGGCCTCTCGCGCATGGAACGCGTCGTGCGTGAGCGCATGACCACCCAGGACATGGAGGCCATCACCCCCGAGACGCTCATCAATATCCGTCCGGTCGTGGCCGCCATCAAGGAGTTCTTCGGCACCAGCCAGCTCAGCCAGTTCATGGATCAGGTGAACCCCCTGTCGGGGCTGACGCACCGGCGCCGGCTCTCGGCTCTGGGGCCCGGCGGCCTGTCACGGGAGCGCGCCGGCTTCGAGGTGCGCGACGTGCACTTCAGCCACTACGGTCCGGAAGGACCCAACATCGGGCTCATCGGAGCGCTCGCAACCTATGGCCGGATCAACGAGCACGGCTTCATCGAGACGCCGTACCGGGTGGTGCACGAGAGCCAGGTGACCAGCGAGGTGGAGTACCTCACCGCGGACGAGGAGGAGGAGTACGTGGTGGCGCAGGCCAACGCGCCGCTGAACCCCGACGGCACCTTCCGCAACCCGCGCGTGCTGGCACGGCGCTCCCCGCAGGCCGCCTCGCTGGAGGATCTCAAGCTGCAGTTGGAGGAGGAACACTTCTTCGGCGCCACGACCGAGATCGTCTTCGCTCCACCCAGCGACATCGAGCGGATGGACGTGTCGCCCAAGCAGATCGTCTCGGTGGCGACCGCGCTCATCCCGTTCGTCGAGCACGACGACGCCAACCGGGCCCTGATGGGCGCCAACATGCAGCGCCAGGCCGTGCCCCTGCAGCGCGCCGAGGCTCCCTACATCGGCACCGGCATCGAAGGCAGGGCGGCACGCGACGCGGCCGACGTGATCCTGGCGCTCGACGACGGCGAGGTGATCGATCTCGACGGGCGAGCCATCACGATGCACTACGACAACCTCGGCCGCGTCGAGCATCCGCTGGCGCGCTTCGCCCGCTCCAACCAGGACACCTGCATCCGCCAGAACGCCCTGGTGCAGGCCGGCGACCGGGTCATCGAGGGGTCACTGCTCGCCGACGGGCCCTCCTCGGATCACGGTGAGCTGGCGCTGGGGAAGAACGTCCTCGTGGCGTACATGTCCTGGGAGGGTTACAACTTCGAGGACGCCATCATCGTCAGCGAACGGCTTGTCCGCGATGACGTGCTCACCTCCATCCACATCCACGAGCACGAGATCGACGCCCGCGAGACCAAGCTCGGCGCCGAGGAGATCACCCGCGACATCCCCAACCTCTCCGACGAGGTGCTCGTCGACCTCGACGACAACGGCCTCGTGCGCGTCGGCGCCGAGGTGGGTCCCGGCGACATCCTGGTGGGCAAGGTCACGCCCAAGGGCGAGACGGAGCTCACCCCCGAGGAACGCCTGCTGCGCGCCATCTTCGGTGAGAAGGCGCGCGAGGTGCGTGACACCTCGCTGAAGGTTCCCCACGGCGACGCCGGCAAGGTGATCGACGTGAAGGTCTTCCGGCGGGAGGAGGACCACGAGTTGCCGCCCGGCGTGAACGAGCTGGTGCGCGTCCACGTGGCGCAGAAGCGCAAGATCAGCGTCGGCGACAAGCTGGCCGGCCGCCACGGCAACAAGGGCGTCATCGCCAGGATCCTGCCGGTCGAGGACATGCCGTTCCTGGCCGACGGCACGCCTGTGGACGTGATCCTGAACCCCCTCGGCGTGCCCTCGCGGATGAACGTGGGCCAGATCCTGGAGGCACACCTGGGCTACGCGGCTCGCTGGGGATGGCAGCTGAACGGTGAGGCGGTGGGCGACGAGCCGGTGCGCGGCCCCGAGAGGAAGACCCGCCCGACCACGCCGCCGTCGGTGTTCATCGAGACCCCGGTCTTCGACGGCGCCCGGTGGGACGACGCCCCGACGCTCGGCCCGACCGGCGACAAGCCGTCCATCCGCGCGCTGCTGGAGAACATGCGACCGGAGTGCCCCGACGGGAGGCGTCTGGTGGGCGCAGACGGCAAGGCCGCCCTCTACAACGGCCGCACCGGCGAACCCTTCGACCAGCGGGTGACTGTTGGCTACGCCTACATCTTGAAGCTGGCCCACCTGGTGGACGACAAGATCCATGCGCGTTCCACCGGCCCGTACTCGATGATCACGCAGCAGCCGCTGGGTGGGAAGGCGCAGTTCGGGGGCCAGCGGTTCGGCGAGATGGAGGTCTGGGCGCTCGAGGCCTACGGCGCCGCCTACTGCCTGCAGGAATTGCTGACCGTCAAGTCCGACGACGTGCTGGGCCGCGTGAAGGTCTACGAGGCCATCGTCAAGGGCACCAACATGCCCGACCCCGGCATCCCGGAGAGCTTCAAGGTGCTCATCAAGGAGATGCAGGCCCTGTGCATGGAGGTGGAGGTCTACTCGAGCGCCGGCGAGGAGATCGAGATCAAGGAGATCGACGAGGACATCTACTGGACCACCGAAGAACTGGGCATCGACATCTCGCGCCCGGAGCGGGGGTCCGACGAGGAGGATGCCCGTCGCGAGGCCGAACGCCGGGCGCGTGAACTCGCCGGTGACCGACCGGCCTACGTCGCCAGGAGGGAGATTTAGGGATGGATCAGGATCGCCGGAACACCTCCAGCGCCCTCGACGTCAACGAGTTCGGGCGTCTTCGCATCGGTCTGGCCACGGCGGACTCGATCCGCACGTGGTCCAACGGCGAGGTGAAGAAGCCCGAGACCATCAACTACCGCACCCTCAAGCCGGAGAAGGACGGGCTCTTCTGCGAGAAGATCTTCGGCCCGCAGAAGGACTGGGAGTGCACCTGCGGCAAGTACAAGCGCATTCGCTTCCGCGGCATCATCTGCGAGCGCTGCGGTGTGGAGGTCACCCGCACCAAGGTTCGCCGTGAGCGCATGGGCCACATCGAACTGGCGGCGCCGGTGGTGCACATCTGGTACCTGCGCGGCACGCGCTCGTGGCTGGCGTACCTGCTTACGGGGACAGAGCCCCGCGAAGAGGTGAAGGCCAAGCAGCTCGAGAAGGTCGTCTACTTCGCCGCGCACCTGGTTGTCCACGTGGACGCCGAGCGCCGTGATGCAGATCTGCCCGAACTCGAGCGGGACATGCACGAGGAACTGCGCATCGTCAGGACCGAGTTCGACGAGCGTCGCGACGAGATCCAGCAGGCGCTCGAGGAGGAACTCGCCGAACTCGAGGAGGGCGGCGGGACCGGCGCGGACATCCGCAACCGGCGCGCTGCCGCCGAGCGCGAGCTGGAGGAGATGCAGGATCTGCGCACCGAGGAACTCGAGAAGATCCAGAACGCCTTCGAGATCTTCAGGGACCTCCACCCGCGCCAGATCATCGAGGACGAGGAACTCTGGAGCGAGCTGACGTACCGCTACCAGGATTACTTCGAAGGCGGGATGGGAGCGGACGCCATCGCCCGGCTCATCGACGAGTCCGACTTCGACGCTCAGGAGGAGGAACTGCGCCTGATGGTGTCGCCTCCCGAGGGCACCAAGCCGCTGTCGGCGCAGCGCAAGCACAAGGCGATCCGTCGCCTGCGGATCGTGAGCGCCTTCAACACTCGCGACGAGCACGGGCGCCGCATCAACGACCCCCGGGCGATGATCCTGGACGTCGTGCCGGTCATCCCGCCGGACCTGCGTCCCATGGTGCAGCTCGACGGCGGACGGTTCGCCACTTCGGACCTGAACGACCTCTACCGGCGCGTCATCAACCGGAACAACCGCCTGAAGCGCCTGCTGGATCTGGGTGCGCCGGAGATCATCGTGAACAACGAGCGGCGGATGTTGCAGGAGGCCGTGGACGCCCTGTTCGACAACGGCCGTCGGGGCCGTCCGGTCACCGGGCCGGGCAACCGCCCGCTCAAGTCGCTCTCGGACATGTTGAAGGGCAAGCAGGGTCGGTTCCGCCAGAACCTGCTGGGCAAGCGTGTGGACTACTCGGGACGCTCAGTGATCGTCGTGGGGCCCACGCTCAAGTTCCACCAGTGCGGCCTGCCGCGCCTCATGGCCCTCGAGCTCTTCAAGCCGTTCGTCATGAAGAACCTCGTGGAGCAGGAGCTGGCGCCCAACATCAAGTCCGCCAAGCGCATGGTCGAGCGTCGCCGCCCCGCGGTATGGAGCGTCCTGGAGGAGGTCATCAAGGAGCACCCCGTTCTGCTGAACAGGGCACCCACGCTGCACCGCCTCGGCATCCAGGCCTTCGAGGCAGTGCTGGTCGGCGGCAAGGCGATCCAGATCCACCCGCTGGTCTGCGCCGCCTTCAACGCCGATTTCGACGGGGACCAGATGGCCGTGCACCTGCCGCTGTCCTCGGAGGCGCAGGCCGAGGCCCGCGTGCTCATGCTCTCGGCCAACAACGTCCTTTCGCCGGCGCACGGCGCGCCGCTGGTCACGCCCACCCAGGACATGATCATCGGCACCTACTACCTCACCCTGCTGAACCCTGAGGGGCGTGGTGCCGGTCGGGTCTTCCGCGATGCCGACGAGGTGATGTTCGCCTACGAGGCCGGGCAGGTGGAGTTGCACGCGCCGATCGAGTACCGCGTGCCCGCGTTGCGTCGCCCCGACGCTGAGGGTGACGAAGCGGCCGCCGGAGGCGGGAAGGCCGCCTACGAACCCACCACGGTCGGGCGGATCCTTCTGAACCAGCAGCTGCCGGAGGACTTCGGTTTCATCAACGAGGAGCTGAGGCGGCCGGCGGTGGGTCGGGTCGTGGAGCAGCTCGCCCGCAACTACCCCAAGGCGGAGGTGGCGCGCAGCCTCGACGGCCTGAAGGACCTGTGCTTCCGGTTCGCCACGCAGTCCGGCCTCACGATCTCCCTCGACGACATCAAGGTCCCGGCCGACAAGCCGCGGATCCTGGAGCGCCGGGAGCGTCAGGCGCAGTCCACGGAGAACCAGTTCCGCCGCGGGATCATCTCAGACGGCGAGCGGCGCCAGAAGGAGATCGAAACCTGGCTGGAGGCCACCCAGGAGGTGCAGGACGAGATGGTCGACGCCCTGCTGGGCGAGGGCCTCAACCCCCTGAACATGATGGTGGACTCCGGCGCACGCGGGAACATGATGCAGCTCCGTCAGATCGCCGGTATGCGCGGCGTGGTGGCCAACCCGCGCGGCGACATGATCTCCCGGCCCATCAAGTCGAACTTCCGCGAGGGGCTGTCGGTGCTGGAGTACTTCATCTCCACGCCCGGCGCACGCAAGGGACTCGTGGACACGGCGCTGCGCACCGCCGACTCGGGCTACCTGACCCGGCGTCTCGTCGACGTGGCGCAGGAGCTCATCATCAATGACGAGGACCCGTTCGAGAACAACGAACCGGTGCCGGGGATTCACGTCGATCTTCGCTCCGGTGACCGGCCGCTGGAGGTGCGCCTGCTGGGCCGGATTCTGGCCGACGGCGTCACCCTCGACGACGGGATGGAGATCGCCGCAGGTGAGATGGTGACCCGCCAGCTCATGGAGCGCCTTGCCGGCGAGTCCGGACTCGAGCGGGTGCGCGTGCTGTCACCGCTGACTGACAACTCCCTCCAGGGAATCTCCGCCAAGTCCTACGGTATGTCCCTCGCCACCGGAGGTCTGATCGAGACGGGCGAAGCGGTCGGAGTGATCGCGGCCCAGTCCATCGGCGAGCCGGGCACCCAGTTGACGATGCGGACGTTCCACACGGGTGGAGCCATGGAGTTGGGACGGTCGGTGAGCGACATCGCCCGCGGCCTGCCCCGCGTCGTGGAGTTGTTCGAGGCTCGGACCCCCAAGGGCAAGGCGACCCTGGCGAGGAGTTCGGGTGTCCTGCGGGTCGACGAGCCCGACGGCCAGCAGCAGCGGCTGCGGGTGGTCGCCCCCGACGGCAGCGAGGAGAAGCACGTCGCCGTCGTGGGGGCGCGCTTGGAATTCGCCGACGGCGACGAGGTGGAGGCCGGCGACGTGCTCGTCGAGGGCAACGTGGACCCGAAGGAGTTGCTGGAGATCAAGGGCCTGCGCGCCGTGCAGCAGTACCTCACCGACGAGGTGCAGGCTGTCTATCGCGAGCAGGGCGTGTCGATCCACGACAAGCACATCGAGTTGATCGTGCGCCAGATGACCCGGCGGGTGCTGGTTCAGGAGTCCGGCGACTCGGATTTCCTGCCGGGCGAGCGGGTCGACGCCCGCCGGTACCGGGACGCCAACAGGCAGCTCATAACCGAGGAGAAGCGCCCGGCGCAGGGTCGTCCCGAGCTCATGGGAATCACGAAGGCCTCGCTGGCGACGGATTCGTGGCTCTCGGCGGCCTCCTTCCAGACGACGACGCAGGTGCTCACCGAATCCGCCATCGAGTCGCGCAGCGACGATCTGAGCGGGCTCAAGGAGAACATCATGATCGGCAAGCTGATCCCGGCGGGCACCGGGATCGCCAAGTACCGCAACGTCCAGCCGCATGCCCCCGAGTACGTGCCGATGGAGGTCTACTCCGAGGAGTACGACGAGTTCGCGGAGGGCTACGCGGACGTCTTCGGCGTGGCGCCCGAGACGACGGAGGCCGTGGAGCCGCACGAGTCGCCGGAACTCGCCGCCGAGACCGCTGGGTTGTGAACAAGGTCGCCCGCTCGTAGTCTGGAATGTCGGCTTCGGCCTGTCCCTGGACGTGCTCGCCGAGAAAAACCGCTGCTAGAGGCGCCTGAGCGAGCCCGGGGCGGCCCACGGATTGTGGACCGTTGCGCGAGCCGTCCGGTTCCCGACCAGTGCTCAACTGCAACCGATACCCGCTACCCGCAAACAGACATCCAGGAGTTCCACCCAACTGTGCCCACTATCCAGCAACTCGTGCGCAAGGGACGCCGGTCCAAGTCCCGCAAGGACAGCACGCCGGCTCTCAAGGGCGCGCCCCAGCGGCGTGGGGTGTGCACGCGGGTCTACACCACCACTCCCAAGAAGCCGAACTCAGCGCTGCGGAAGGTGGCGCGAGTGCGCCTCACGAGCGGGATCGAGGTGACGGCATACATCCCCGGTGAGGGACACAACCTGCAGGAGCACTCCATCGTGCTGGTGCGCGGCGGCCGGGTGAAGGACATCCCCGGCGTGCGCTACAAGGTCATCCGCGGCGCCCTGGACTCCAGCGGTGTGGACGAGCGCCGGCAGGCTCGCAGCCGCTACGGCGCCAAGAAGGACTGACGAGATGCCCCGCCGAGGTCCACCCACGCGCCGGGAACTGCGGCCCGATCCGGTCTACGACTCGGTCCTGGTCACGCAGTTCGTCAACAAGGTGCTCCAGCGCGGCAAGCGATCGCTGGCCGAGCGCATCGTTTACGACGCCCTCTCGACGGTGGGCGAGCGCACCGGCGCAGAGCCCGACGTCGTCCTGAAGCGCGCCGTGGAGAACGTGAAGCCGCAGTTGGAAGTGCGCAGCCGGCGGGTGGGCGGTGCCACCTACCAGGTGCCCGTCGACGTGCGGCCACGCCGCCAGACCACCCTGGCGATCCGCTGGATCGTCGGCTACGCCCGGGACCGCCGCGAGCGCACGATGGCAGCTCGCCTTGCAGGAGAGTTGCTCGACGCCTCGAACAACGCCGGGGCGTCCATCAAGCGCAAAGAGGATCTGCACAAGATGGCGGAGTCCAACAAGGCCTTCGCCCACTATCGCTGGTAGTGGGAGTGCGATTCGTCATGGTTTCCTAACCATGGACGCATCTGACCGTCACCGCGCCTGATTGGCTTCCGACCGGCTCGGTGACGTGCTCACCGCCGGTCACCGGGCCCCGATCCCGGGGGCCCCGATCCCTCCCGCGGAGAATTCCATCATGTCTCCACATCCTCTCGAACGAACTCGCAACATCGGCATCATGGCCCACATCGACGCGGGCAAGACCACCACGACCGAGCGCTTCCTGTACTACGCCGGCGTGAACTACAAGCTCGGCGAGGTGCACGACGGCGCCGCCACCATGGACTGGATGGCCCAGGAGCAGGAGCGGGGCATCACGATCACCGCAGCTGCCACCCATTGCATCTGGCGCGACAGCCGCATCAACATCATCGACACCCCGGGTCACGTGGACTTCACCATGGAGGTCGAGCGGTCGCTGCGCGTGCTCGACGGCGCCGTGGCCGTATTCGACGGTGTGGCCGGCGTGGAGCCGCAGACCGAGACCGTGTGGCGCCAGGCGGACCGCTACGGCGTGCCCCGCATCTGCTTCGTCAACAAGCTGGACCGAACCGGTGCCGATTTCTTCTTCTGTACCGACAGCATCCGCGAGCGGCTGGATTGCAGCCCGCTGGTATTGCAGATTCCGATCGGCGCCGAATCCGACTTCGCCGGTGTGGTCGACCTGCTGACCATGCGCGGCCTCGTCTGGAACACCTCCGACCTGGGTGCCACCTGGGAGGAGGTGGAGGTGCCGCCCGAGTTGGTCGAAATGGCCGAGTTGCGGCGCGCCGAGATCATCGATGTGGTCAGCACGATCGACGACGACATCCTGGAGAAGTTCGTTGCCGAGGAGGAGATCACGGCGGAGGATCTGCGGCCGGCCATCCGTCAGGGCACCCTGTCGGGGGAATTCGTCCCGGTGCTCTGCGGCTCGGCTTTCAAGAACAAGGGCGTGCAGCCGCTGCTGGATGCCGTCGTGGACTACCTGCCGTCGCCGCTCGACATGCCGCCGGTGGAGGGAACGCACCCCCGCAGCGGTGCGATGCTCACGCGGGACACCGACGAGGCGGAGCCGTTTGCCGCTCTCGCCTTCAAGATCATGTCCGATCCGCACGTGGGGCGGCTCACCTACTTCCGCGTCTACAGCGGCAAGGTGTCCAAGGGCGATCAGATTCTGAACACCCGCACCGGACGCACCGAGCGAATCTCCCGCCTGCTGGAGATGCATGCCAACGACCGCCTCGACCGCACCGAGGTGGGCGCCGGGGGGATCGTGGCCGGGGTCGGGTTCAAGAACACCCGCACCGGTGACACGCTCTGCGCCAAGAACCACCCGATTCTGCTGGAGCAGTTGGACTTCCCCGAGTCGGTGATCGACGTGGCGGTCGAGCCCAAGTCCAAGGCCGACCAGGATCGCCTGTCAAAGGCCCTGCAGGCGCTGGCGGAAGAGGACCCCACGTTCCGGGTTCGAACCGACACCGACACCGGCCAGACCATCATCGCCGGCATGGGCGAACTGCATCTCGAGGTGATCGTGGACCGGATGCTGCGGGAGTTCAAGGTGGACGCCTCGGTGGGCCGGCCCCAGGTGGCCTACCGGGAGACGCTCACCGCCCCGGTGCTCGAGCACACGTACATGCATCGCAAGCAGACCGGCGGTCTGGGTCAGTTCGCTGTCATCTGTGCCTCGATCGAGCCGCTGGGGGCAGGCGAGGACTTCGAGTTCGTCGACGAGGTCAGAGGCGGGGCGATCCCGAAGGAGTACATCCCGGCCGTGGAGGCGGGAATCCGCGGGGCTCTCACCACCGGCGTCCTGGCGGGCTTCGCCACCGTCGGTGTTCGCGTCATCCTGAACGTCGGCAATTACCACGACGTGGACTCGGGCCTGGTTCCGGGAGGCTGCGCACAAAGCAGCTCCGGTCCTGCTCGAACCGGTCATGGCGACAGACGTGGTGGTGCCCGAGCGCTACCTGGGCGATGTCGTGGGCGATGTCAATAGCCGCCGCGGTCGGGTGCTGGCGACCGAGCAGCGCGGCGCCAACCAAGTCGTCAACGCCACGGTGCCGCTTGCAGAGATGTTCGGATACGCTACCGACCTGCGTTCGCGCACTCAGGGTCGGGCTACCTACACCATGCAGTTCGACTCCTACCAGCAGGTGCCGGTGTCGGTGCAGGAGACGATCATCTCCCGCGTGCGCGGCGTCTGACCAACCGAAGATCCGGCTGCCGCCGCGAACGCATCACCGGAACGAGCCGCGCGGCCGGGTCGCAGGAATTCGCAACAAAGCCGCCTGTAACCGAACCGAACAGAACCACAAACCGAAACGGAGCATCAGGAGCGAGAAATGGCCAAGGAAGTCTTCCAGCGTTCGAAGCCTCACATCAACGTGGGGACCATGGGGCACATCGACCATGGCAAGACGACACTGACCGCTGCCATCACGCGGGTCCTGTCCCAACGCGATCCGGAGTCCACGCAGTTCACGGACTTCGACTCCATCGACAAGGCCCCCGAGGAGCGCGAGCGGGGGATCACCATCAACGTCGCTCACGTGGAGTACGAGACGCCCAACCGGCACTACGCCCATGTCGACATGCCCGGCCACGCCGACTACATCAAGAACATGATCACCGGCGCCGCGCAGGTGGACGGGGCAATCCTGGTGGTCTCTGCCGCCGATGGGCCCATGCCGCAGACCCGGGAGCACGTGCTGCTGGCCCGCCAGGTTGGCGTGCCGCGCATCCTGGTGGCGCTCAACAAGGTTGACGCCGTCGACGACCCCGAGCTGCTGGAACTGGTCGAACTCGAGGTGCGCGAGTTGCTCGACGAGTACGGGTTCCCCGGCGATGACACGCCGGTCGTGCCGGTCTCGGCGCTCAAGGCACTGGACGGCGACGCCGAGGCCGCCGATCAGGTCGTGGCGCTCATGGAGCAGGTCGACAGCTACGTGCCCGAGCCGGTCCGCGACGTCGACAAGCCGTTCCTGCTGCCCATCGAGGACGTCTTCTCGATCACGGGCCGCGGCACGGTGGTCACCGGCCGGGTCGAGCAGGGCATCGTGAACACCGGCGACAACGTCGAGATTGTCGGCATCAAGGAGACCCGCAAGACGGTGTGCACCGGTGTGGAGATGTTCCGCAAGATCCTCGACGAAGGTCGCGCCGGCGACAACATCGGCGCGCTGCTGCGCGGCGTCGCCAAGGACGAGGTGCAGCGGGGCCAGGTCCTGGCCGCGCCGGGCTCCATCACCCCGCACACCCACTTCGAGGCCGAGGTCTACGTGCTGACCAAGGCCGAAGGCGGGCGCCATAAGCCGTTCTTCGACGGCTACCGGCCGCAGTTCTACTTCCGCACCACCGACGTCACGGGTTCCATAGCGCTGCCCGAGGGGATCGAGATGTGCATGCCGGGTGACAACACCCAGATGACCGTCGAGTTGATCGCTCCGATCGCCATGGACGAGGGCCTGCGCTTCGCCATCCGTGAGGGTGGGCGCACCGTGGGTGCCGGCGCCGTCACCAAGATCCTGAAGTAGCGGGCAGTGGCGACGGGGCAGAAGATCCGGATCCGCCTCAAGGCGTACGACCACGAGGTCGTGGATCAGTCGGCGCGCAAGATCGTGCAGACCGTGAAGCGAACCCAGGCCGACGTGCGAGGCCCGGTGCCGCTTCCCACCGAGCGGCACCGTGTCACCGTGATCCGTTCACCCCACAAGGACAAGGACAGCCGCGAGCACTTCGAGATGCGGATTCACAAGCGGCTGCTGGACATCGTGAACTCCTCGGCGAAGACGGTGGACTCGTTGCAGCGCATCGACCTCCCGGCCGGCGTCGACATCGAGATCAAGATCCTCTGAGGTGCCTCGCCTCGTCGGGCCCGGCCCGGGGAGGTAGCGGGGCGTCCCCACGGGGCGGGGCGACGGCCGACGTCTTCGGGAGCGTGCCTCGAGCGAGCAGCAGCGCCAGGCTGCACGCCACCGCACCGAACCAGAACGCCGATGTGATCCCGCCGAAGTGGCTGGCGACAGCGCCCGCGATGAAGCCTCCGGTTCCGAACGCCACGTCGAACGAGATGCTGAACGAGGCGACGGCCTGTCCTCGTTCGGCCACGGGCGCCGACTGGATGACCGATGCGAACAGCGCCGGGAACAGGAAGCTCTGCCCCACCGCCATCACGGCGCTGCCGATGTAGGCGCCGCCGGGCGCCTTCCAGGTCGCCATGATGGCGAGTCCCAGAGCTGAGAAGACGAGAGCGATGGTCGTGGTGGTCCGGGCACCGAGGCGGTCGGGGAGACGAGCCAGCAGCAGTCGCAGGATCAGGACGGCGCCCGCGAAGAGCAGGAACACGCTGCCCGCGTGCCGGATGCCGACCTCGGTGGCCCAGAGCGCCGCGAAGGTCATGAAGCACGCAAAGCCGAAGAGGCCGATCACCAGCACGCTTCCCGGTCCCACCGCAGCCGGATGCACGATGGGCCTCGCGAAGAACCGACGCTGCCCCGTGGCCTCGACGCGGTTCTGCGGGGCGCGCACGGCCAGGAGCGCGCCGATGCCGCAGAACACCGCCCCGACCAGCCACGTGACCTCGAAGGAGAACCGCTCGATCAGCCACTCCGCCAGCAGCGGGCCAAGGGCCATGCTGGCGTAAACCACGGCGGAGAAGTAGGAGGTCGCCTCGGCGCGCCGTCCCTCGGGGGCGAGGTCCTGCAGGGCGGTCGCCGCGCCGACGAAGAAGGCGGCCTCGCCAACGCCGGTGAGGGCGCGGAACGCCACGACGGCACCGACGCTGTTGGCAACCACCAGGCCCAGCATGCTCACGCCGGCCAGGGACGAACCGAAGATCATCACCCAGCGCCGCCCCTTGGTGTCGGTGATCGGTCCGGCGACGACCCGCAGGACGGCTGCGGCCAGACCGGAGACACCCATGGCGGCGCCGACGCCCCATTCTCCGCCCCCCAGCTTCTCGCTGACGAAGACAGGGACGGCCACGAGCATCATGCCCGTGCTGACGAAGTACCAGATGCATGCCGTCAGCAGCGCTGTGAACGTCGGCGTGACGAGCCGTTCTCTTCCTGGCGCCGCCGTCACCCCGTGAGTATGGCGTGCACTTCTCCCGGTCCGTGGACTCCGATCACGAGGGTGCTCTCGATGTCGGCCGAGCGGGAGGGTCCGGTGACGGCCACCAGCTGGCTGGGTAGGTCCTTGGTGCCGCGGAGGTAGTCGCCCAGCGTGTCGACGATGGTGCCGGCGTCGATCACGAAGATGCAGGCCGGCGGCAGCAGGCTCGCCGCCCGGCCCCGGTTGTCGTCGGATCGCAACAGCACGGTGCCGGTCTGTGCCGCGGCGGCCACGGCCCGCACCACGCCGACGGAGGCGGCCGTCGCCGCCTGTGGTCCACACGCCGGCCAGTGGAGGTCGGCGTCCACGTCGATTCCGGGAGCGGCCAGGAGTGGTCCGTCTCGGCGGGCGGCGTAGGCGGCCACCGCTGCGGGAAGCCCGTCGGTGGGCACCCGTTCGGCCGTGCCGCCCAAGGCCCGCCAGGCCTCCATGAATCCGTCAGGGCCGCCGCGCTCGCTCGCGAACTGTGGGCGCGGTGCAGAAGGCGCACTGGCACCGGTGTCACCGCCCGCGCCCGTTCGCAGCCGGCCCAGGAACTCCTCCCTCGATGTACCAGGAGACCGCTCCGTCATCCCCGCCGCCCCCCCACCGTCATTCCGGTGAAGGCCGGAATCCAGCACGTGGCGGCCGACGCGGTTCGGTCGTTCACGGCAGTTCCCGCCCGCGGTGCCAGGCTCCCAGCCACCCGACGTTCGGCAGCCGCCGGATCCTTCGCAGAACCGGCAGTCCGGCGCGGGCTGCGAGCACCATGGCCCGGAAGATCCAGCGCCTCGACCACGCCTGTGACCAGAGCCAGAACCCCACCCGCCTCAGTCGCGAAGCGTCCCCCCGGGCGTCGCGTTGCCGCAACTGCAGGAGCAGATCGTGCAGGGGGATGCGCACCGGGCAGATCTCGGTGCAGGCGCCGCACAGCGACGAGGCCTCCGAGAGCTCGCGAGCCGCCGGATCCTCGGGTTTCAGCAAGGGGGTGAGTACGGCGCCGATGGGTCCGCTGTAGACCGACTCGTAGGCGTGGCCGCCGACCTGCCGGTAGACCGGGCAGACGTTCAGGCAGGCGCCGCAGCGGATGCAGTGCAGGGCCGGGCTGAATTCGGTGCCCAGCGCTGCGCTGCGCCCACCGTCCAGCACCACCACGTGCAACTCCTCGGGGCCGTCGATCTCGCCGGTACGTCGCGGGCCGGTGATGATGTTGGTGTACACCGTCAGCGCCTGACCGGTGGCGGAGCGGGCCAGCAGGTTGAGCATGACGTCCAGGTCACCGAAGTCGGCGACGATGCGCTCGAGGCCCATGAGGGCGATGTGGGTGGGCGGCAGGCTCGAGCACATGCGCCCGTTGCCTTCGTTCTCGACGAGGCAGATCGAGCCCGTCGAGGCGACGGCGAAGTTCACGCCGGTGATGCCCACCCCGGCGTCCAGGAAGGCCTGCCGGAGACGCCTCCGGGCGTAGGCCGCCTCGGCCTCGATCTCGGGACTGACCGGCGCTCCCCGATCGGCGCTGAGCAGGTCGGCGACCTCGAAGCGATCCTTGTGCATGGCCGGCGCCACGATGTGCGAAGGGGGCTCGCCGGCCAGTTGCTGGATGAACTCGCCCAGGTCGGTCTCGGTGACCTCCGCGCCGGCCTGCTCCAGCACCGCGTTCAGGTGGATCTCCTCGGAGATCATGGACTTGCCCTTGGCGATGACCTTGCCGCCGCGCCGGTTGACGATCTCGGCGATGATCGCGGTGGCCTCGTCGGCGTCGCCGGCCCAGTGCACCTGCCCGCCGTGGGCGGTCAGATTGTCCGACCATTGCTCCAAGAGTTCGGGAAGGCGCCGCAGGGCCTCGGCACGGATGTCGGAGGCGGCGTCGCGCAGCTCGTCGGCGTTGGCCAGTGCGGAGATGGCCTCGTGGCGCCGCTCGAGCATGAGGCCCGTGCCGCGGGCGATGGCCGCCCGCATGCGCTCGTCGCCGAGGGCGCGCTCGGCTCGACCGCTGAAGCTGACCGGGGTGGCGGTGGGAACGCTCACGCGGCAGCGGCTCCGGCGCGGCGCGGGTTGCGCGGTTGCCGGGCGCTCACGTCTCGCGGCCCAGCAGTGTGGCCACGTGGTCGAAACGCAACCCCAGGCCGCGGCGGCGGGCCCGGCCCTGCAGATGAAGCAGGCACGAGAGATCGCAGCTCGTCACCTGTTCGCATCCGGTTGCGACGAAGCTGTCCAGCTTCTCGTCGGCCATGGCCACCGACACCGCGGGCAGTTTGACCGAGAACGAACCGCCAAACCCACAGCAGCGCTCGCTTCCCTCGGCGCTCCGTGTGGGATGCCCGGCGTCGGCGAGCGCCCTTCTGACCGTCGCCCCCGCACCGAGCTCGCGCAACGCGTGGCACGAATCGTGCACGATGACCGCAGCGGGCCCTCCAGCGCGTGAGGTCTCCGGGCCGCCGGTCTGATCGTCGTGACCGGCGCCGCCGTCCGGTGCTGTGTCGCTGCCGGCGGTCGTCATGAACGCCGTCAACTCCTCGGTGCGCCCGGCGGCGCGGCGGGCCGCGATCTCCTCGGGGGTTCCCTCGAACAATTCCGGCCAGTGGTGGGACATCATCGTGGCGCAGGATCCGGAAGCGACGACGCAGGGTCTGTCGTCGTCGCCGAGGGCACGCAGCGTGCGCCGGGCCACGCGCTGCGCCTCGGCCCGGTAGCCGGCGTTGTAGGCGGGCTGGCCGCAGCAGGTGGCGCCCACCAGCGCCTCGGGTTCGTGACCGGCGGCTCGCAGCGCTCGCTGCGCAGCCGTCGCGACGTCGGGCCGTAGGAGTTCGACGAGGCAACTGGCGAAGAACTGCACCCGCATGCGGCGCACCCTAGCCCGCGGCTACCGGGCCACGATCGTTCCGTGGCGGCCGCCGGCGGGCGGGATTGGATGCTCCTGTACGCTTCGATGCCTATGGCCGATCATTCCATGGCCGAACGCCTCGCCGAACTCGCCAAGCGCAAGGAACAGGCCCGGCACGCCGGTCCCGAGCGGGCGGTGGAGCGCCAGCACGCCAAGGGCAAGCTTCTGGCCCGAGAGCGCATCGACTACCTGCTGGACCCGGGCTCTTTCCACGAACTCGACATGCTGGCCCGGCACCGGGCCACCGAGAGCGGCCTGAGCGAGCGGCCCTACACAGACGGCGTCGTGACGGGTTGGGGCACCGTCGACGGCCGCAAGGTGTTCGTTTTCGCTCAGGACTTCACCGTCTTCGGAGGCGCCCTGGGCGAGGTGTTCGCCGCCAAGATTCACAAGGTGATGGACCTTGCCGTCACCACCGGGGCGCCGGTGATCGGTCTGAACGACGGTGCCGGAGCGCGCATCCAGGAGGGGGTCGTGAGCCTCGACTCCTACGGGGGCATCTTCTCGCGCAACGTGCGCGCCTCGGGCGTGGTGCCGCAGATATCGGTGGTCCTCGGACCGTGCGCGGGCGGCGCGGTCTACAGCCCGGCGATCACCGACTTCATCTTCATGGTGCGTGAGAAGTCGCACATGTTCATCACCGGCCCCGACGTGGTGCGCACCGTGACCGGTGAGGAGGTCTCCCTCGAGGACCTCGGCGGGGCCCGCAGCCACTCAACCAAGTCGGGCGTGGCGAGCTTCGTGCGCGACAGCGAGCACGATGTGCTCGACGCGGTGAAGGAACTCCTGAGCTTCCTCCCGTCCAACTATCTCGAGCACCCCCCGCACTACGAACCCCTCGATTCTCCGGACCGCAGCTGTCCCGAACTGCGCACAGTCCTGCCCGCAAGCTCCAACCTGCCCTACGACATGCGCGATGTGATCGCCTCGGTGCTGGACGACGGCGAGTACCTGGAGTACTTCCCTCACTGGGCGCAGAACATCGTCTGCGCCTTCGGCCGTCTCGACGGGCACTCCGTCGGTGTCGTGGGCAATCAGCCTCGGGTGCTGGCCGGGGTTCTGGACATCGAGTCGTCCTCCAAGGCGGCGCGGTTCGTCCGCACCTGTGACGCTTTCGGCATTCCGCTGTTGACGCTGGTGGACGTGCCGGGGTTCCTGCCGGGTGTTGATCAGGAGTACGGCGGCATTATCCGCCACGGCGCCAAGCTGCTGTACGCCTACTGCGAGGCGACGGTGCCGCGCATCTCCGTGGTGACACGCAAGGCCTACGGAGGCGCCTACGTCGTCATGGACTCCAAGTCCGTGGGCTCGGATCTGTGCTTCGCGTGGCCGTCGGCGGAGCTGGCCGTCATGGGACCGCAGGGTGCCGTGGAGATCCTCCACCGGCGCGAGTTGGCCGACAGCGAGAACTCCGAGGCCCGCCGTGACGAGTTGGTGGAGGATTACATCGAGCGCTACGCCAACCCGTACATCGCCGCAGAGCGCGGGTACATCGACGACGTCATCGACCCGGCCGACACCAGGCGAAAGGTGATCGCCGGTTTCGACGCGCTGCGCAACAAGCGCGCCGAGCGCCCCCGCCGAAAGCACGGCGTCATTCCGCTGTGAGCGACCCCGCCAACACCGCTGGGCCGATCGTCACGGTGACGCCGCCGCCCGACGATGACGAGGTTGCGGCGATCGTTGCCGCGGTCCGGCTGATGCTGCAGCGACCGGAGGCACGTCGAGCGGCTCCGGTGCGGTCCGGGTGGCGGTTCGCCGGTCGCTGGTGGCGCTGAGCGCCCGCCCGGCGATGCCCACCGATGTCGGGCCATCGGCGGAGGGGGCTTGGGCGGTGGCCGATCCCGGCTCGAACATGCGGTTGGCCGGCGGCAGCGGGGCACTTCGGCGCCTGCTACGCCCCGAGGTGCTCGACATGCAGCGCCAGGCCACCGGGAGGGTTCTGGACATCCGCGGCCCGCTGGCCGGCGGCTTCGCCTACGAGTCGGTCCGCGAGCTGGTGGTGGCCCCGCCGCAGTCGTTGGGTGAGAGGGGCGACGAACCGTTCGATGTGGTCTGCTCGTTCGGGGCCATGGCGGCTGCTCCGTGCCTGGAGACGCTCGTGGCGATGCTGCGACCTCTCGTGGCCTCCGACGGCCGGCTGCTGTTCGTCGAGCTGGATGGTGACGCCCGCCGCTGGCGCCGACGTCTGGATGGCCTGGCACGGCGCCGCTGGGGCATGTCGATGGCGTGCCATATCACTGCGGCGCTCTGGGCGGGCGGCTTCGAAGTGACCTCACTGGACAGGCGCCCGCTGCGAGGAGGCCCCCGGGGCCTGTTGCGAGTGGTCGTCGGTGCCGCCCGGCCTGATCCACACCGGCTCGCCCCTCACGCTGATCTCAGCGCTTCAGGAGTGGCGCCGTGAGTCGCGGAACCCTGGCGTTCGTGGGGGGTGGCGAGTTCTCCGCGGGCTGTGACTTCGACGCCGCCCTGCTGGCGGAGTGCGGAGCTCGGGAGGTCGTGGTGCTGCCGACCGCCACGGCGTATGAGAACCCCGCCAAGCTGCGGGCGCGCGCCGAGGAATGGTTCGAGTCACTCGGAGCTGGTTGCCGCTGGCTCGACGTCTACCGGCGAGCCGACGCCGACGACCCGGATGCTGCCGCCGCGGTGGCGGGGGCCACGATGATCTACCTCACCGGGGGGTCGCCTCTGCACGCCCGCTCTGCGCTGCTGCGCACCGCTGTCTGGGAGGCTCTTGTCGGCGCGTCCGCCGCGGGGGCGACGGTTGCCGGCGCGGCCGCCGGCGGGAACGTGCTGTGCGACCACATGGTGGACGTGCGCGGCGGTGCCTTCACACTCGGTCTCGGCCTCACCGACGAGTTGGCCATGATGTCCCGGGCCGACACCTTGTCGGCCGAACGGATCCACCGGACCGTGCGACTGGCACCGCCGGGCCTGCTCGTGGCTGCCGTGAGCGAACGCAGTGCGTTGATCACCAGGCCTGACGGTTCCTGGGAGACCGTCGGCGAGGTGACGCTGTACCGGGACGGGGCGAGGATCACACTGGAGGATCTCGCAGGCTGAGCCGGGAGCGCCCGGATTTCCGGCGGCGCTTCGAGCGTTGCCGACGCCCGCCGGCAAGGGCGCTCCCGATGCTCCTATGTTTGTCAAGCGGTGTTTTGGGTGAGCCAGTGTTGGTAGTGGCCGGCGAGGGTGGCGTTGTGGT
>JAGWAK010000052.1:1807-11278 GCA_021296435.1 Acidimicrobiia bacterium | reverse complement strand
GCTGGGCCGCCGGCGCCGGTGAGGAGTCCTCGGCGTCGGCCCAACTCGCCGCGGCGGCGGCGCCGAACAATGCGGGAGTCGCGGCGTTCGTGGATCGCTGGGAGCGCCTGAGGTCCCGTGAGGAACTGTCGGCACTCCAACCGCTCAGCGGATCGGAGGTCATGGCGCACCTGGGAATCGACGCGGGTCCCGACGTGGGCGCCGCGCTGCGCCATCTCGAGGAGTTGCGCATCGCCGGTGGACCACTGGATGGCGACGAGGCCAGACGCCACCTGAGCGAGTGGTGGGAGCGCGTTCGCAGACGCCCCGCCGACAGATGAGTACTGTCTTGAGTTGTGACGACGGATCCGGCGGCGCTGCATGCCCCCACCCGGGGGCCGGGAAGGGTGGACTACCGGCTGCTGCGGGAGGCCACACTGACCGGCGTCCGCCAAGGGCGCATCAGCCGGGCAGACGCCTGCGACGCGCACCCGGAGTTGCTGCGGGCGGCGCGGTCCTACAGCGAGGAGACCAGCGAGCCTTGCCCGCTGTGCGGTGACGGTCCGCTCGTCCTCGTCCGGTACGTCTTCGGCCCTCGCCTCCCGCCGAACGGGCGCTGCGTGGCCACGAACGGGGACTGGGACCGGATCCGCCGGCGTAAGGGGGACTTCACCTGCTACGTGGTGGAGGTCTGCTCGGACTGTTCCTGGAACCACCTCCGGTTCCGCTTCGGGGTCGCGGGCGCGCGCTGACAGGCTCCCCGGACCCCGCCTGAGGCCACACCCGGCGGTTCGGGCCGCCTGACTGCACGCCCTATTCCTGGCGGGCGGCGCGCCGCCCGGCGTCGAGAGATCTGCTGGCCGGGGGTGGTGCGACCGCGGCGGGTTGGGCGACCCCGCTGCCCGGCTACGCTGGCGCCTGCCGGCAGCCTTGCGCGCTGGACACCGAAAGGAGGTGCCCATGGGCACTCGTCTCACCGTTCCCGCCGTTCGGGCGCGCAGAGCGCGCGCCGGCGGCGAGCCGCTCGTCATGGTGACCGCCTACGACGCTCCGGGAGCACGACTGGCCGATGCGGCCGGCGTCGACATGCTGCTGGTGGGTGATTCCCTGGCCATGGTGGTCCTGGGCCACCCGGACACGCTCAGCGTCACTGTTGACGAAATGGTTCATCACACCGCCGCCGTTGCCCGGGTCGAGCCCAACGCACTCATCGTGGCCGACCTTCCGTGGCTGAGTTACCACGTGTCGCCGCAGGACACCATCTGCAATGCGGCCCGGCTCATCCGCGCCGGCGCGCAGGCCGTGAAGCTGGAGGGGGGCACCGGGCGGGTCCCGATGATCGAAGCCTTGGTGGCGGCGGAGATTCCGGTCATGGGCCACGTTGGCTTGACACCCCAGTCGGTTCACGCTCTGGGCGGGTTCCGGGTTCAGGGGCGCACCGCCGAGGCGGCCATCCAGCTGGTGGAGAGCGCCAAGGCCCTCGAGCACGCCGGATGCTTCGCGGTCGTCCTGGAGGGTGTTCCCGCCGATGTGGCAGGGCTTGTTACCGAGGCCGTCGGGGTGCCGACGATAGGCATCGGAGCGGGTCCGGACTGCGACGGCCAGGTGCTGGTGTACCACGACCTGCTGGGTCTGCAGGACGATCTGCGGCCCCGGTTCGTTCGCCGCTACGCGGACCTCGGCGACGCCACGGTCGAGGCGCTCGGCCGTTTCGCCGCCGACGTGCGCTCCGGCCGGTTCCCGTCGGCGGAGGAGTCGTATTCGCTGAACTCCACCGAAGCCGCCGCGCTGGGGCTCTACGCCTCCTGAGTTCGGTCGCCGCGCCGGGCCGCGGCGAGTCCCGGTAGGGTGATCTGCAATCGAGAGCCTGCTCCGCCGGACCACACGGCGGGGCCCTGCATCCGCAGGACCAGAGGAGGTGCCCTGTTTCCGTGAGGGCCTACGAGTTGATGATCATCTATCGCGGCGACCTGGCCGAGGACGCCGTCGATGAGCCGCTCGGGCGGGCGCTGTCCGGGCTGGCATCACTGGGTATCGAAGTCGATCCCGAGCGGGTCAACCGCTGGTCCAAGCGCCGGTTCGCTTACGAGATCGACCATCTGCACGAGGGCTACTACGTGGTCATCGAGTTCGTCGGCGATGGGCTCGACCTGTCGGGCTTCGAGCGGTCGCTCCGCCTGCACGACGCGGTGGTTCGTCACAAGCTCATCCGGCTGCCCGACTCCGAAGCCGCTCGGCGCGGCCTGCTCGGGACGTCACCCGATCCCGTGCCCGCCGAGGCCTCCTAGCCCGCCTGTACCGGAGGAGACCATGTCCAAGAGCCGCCCGCGCCCCAAGAGCCGGGAGAACATCCGCAGAGGCAAGAAGAAGGTCAGCGTGCTCACCCACAAGCGGGTGGAGTACATCGACTACAAGGATGTGGATCTGTTGCGCCGCTTCATGTCGGATCGGGGCAAGATCCGTGCCCGCCGTGTGACAGGCAACGACGCCCAGCAGCAGCGCACCGTCGCCCGTGCGATCAAGAATGCCCGGGAGATGGCCTTGCTTCCGTACGCCAACCGGATCACAACCCAGCGTGGTGCCGGTGGCCGCGGCGGCCCGCGCGGCGAGGGAGGCCCCGCCTGGCGCGACGGCTCGGCGCCGCGACCGCCGAGTGTGCCTCCGCCCCCGCCGGGCCCCTCGGCCGACGACGCCGACATTCCTGAGGATGCGGAGGCTCCGGAGGTTGCAGGTGTTGCAGAGCACGCGGAGGCCCCCGAGGATGCGGAGGAGACGGTGTCGTGAAGGTGGTGCTGCGCGACGAAGTGCCGTCCCTCGGCCTGCGGGGCGACATTTGTGACGTGGCAGACGGCTACGCCCAGAACTACCTCATTCCCAAGGGTCTGGCGATACGCGCCACACGAGGCTCCGAGCGCGAGGCCGAAGCCATGCGCCGCCGCCGCGAGCTCGCCGACGCGGCGGTGCTGAGCGAGGCCCGGGAGATGGCCGAGCGGCTCGCGGGATGCAACATCCGCGTCGTGGCGCGTGCTGGCGAAGCGGGTCGCCTCTACGGGTCTGTGAACGCGGTGAACCTTGCCGCGGCCATCGCGGAGCAGGAACGGGTGGTACTCGAGCCGGAGATGCTGGAGATTCCCGAGCCGATCAAGGAGATCGGGAGCTATGTGGTTCCGGTGAAACCCCACCCCGAGGTCCTCGCCGAGGTGAACGTCGAGGTCATTGCCGAAGAGTGACTTGGCCGTGCGGTGACGCACGCGCCTCCGCATATTCTATAATTTTCGCTATATTCTATTTAGTATCAGTTGTGGCGCAGACCGCGGTGGCCGGTGTTGTGCCCATCACGGTTGGCTTGTTCACAATCCGCCTGTCGGTTTCCCCCCATCCATCCCCGCGTATCCCGCGCTCCGTCCACCGCAGAAAGCGGCTTTTGCCCCTCAAATCCCTAGGGCTTTCGCAAGCGCCCCCCAGGCTGGCGGTGCGATCATGCCGGCCGCCCCGGCGTCCGGCCGAAGTGGTGTATCCGAACATCTGTACTAAGATGTTCGGGCAGAACGAAGGAGGAGAGTTCAGATGGCTTTCGATAACACGGTGTCGATTGTTGGAAATGTCACGCGGGATCCCGAGTTGCGGTTCACGCCCTCGGGAGCACCGGTCTGCACGTTCGGCGTGGCGTGGAACCGCCGCTACGAGCGCGGCGGCGAGCAGGTGGAGGATGTCTCGTTCTTCGACGTGACCTGCTGGCGCTCGCTGGCTGAGAATGTCGCGGAGTCCATCACCAAGGGTACGCGGGTCATCGTCTATGGGCGGCTGGACCAGCGCTCCTGGGAGACTCCTGATGGCGAGAAGCGGAACAAGGTGGAGATCGTGGCCGACGAAGTGGCACCCAGCCTGCGCTGGGCCTCCGCTCAGGTCAACCGCAACGAGTTCCGGGAGGGCAACGGGACGGCCCCGCGGCGGACCGCTGCGCCCGGGGGGAGTCCCGCTCGAGCTGCGACGCCCTCCTACGGCGACGAGGAACCCTTCTGAATTGACCGGACCCAAGTCCCCGGCACTGCCGGGAACGTCCGGAATGAGCGTCCTGGCCGGGCGTTAGTCCCGGAACGGGACCTCGCCGGGAGCGCACCTGCCGCTCTCCCGCCTCTTGGCCCTCGGGCCCCATCGTTCACCTGAACTCCCTCGGGGCACGCTGTCACACCCCCGTCACACATTGAAGCGGTGACCATGACCGCCACTTCGAGCACTCTGCACCCCGGATCCGGTGCCCGTGAGGGCGCCGCGGCAGCGCGCCGTGGCGAAGGGGACCGAACAGGTCAGGGAGCGCCGGGCCGGGTGCCGCCGCATGATCTGGCTGCGGAGCGGGCGCTGTTGGGGGCGACGCTGCTGACGGCTGAGGCCATCGCCGATGCGGTGGAGTTGACGTCGGCGGAGGACTTCTACCGTCCGGCGCACGCGCACGTCTTCGACGCTGTGGCTGCGCTGTACGGCGCCGGTGAACCGGTGGACACCGTCACGGTGGCGGCGGAGTTGCAGCGGAACGGGTTGCTGGAGGCCGTGGGCGGCGCCGGTGCTCTCGTGGAGATTCAGGCCAGCACGCCGGTGGCGGGCAACGCCGCGCACTATGCCGACATCGTGGCCCGCAACGCCACGTTGCGGCGGCTCATCGGCGCGGCCGGCGAGGTCGCCGAGTTGGCCTACAGCCGGCCCGCGGACGTCGACGCGGCGTTGGATCAGGCCGAGTCGATGATTTTCTCGGTCGCCAGCGGCGCTTCGGCCACCACGCTGGAGTCGCTCTACACGCTCATCGACAAGGGGGTGGAGCACCTCGAGAAGCTGTACCAGCACGGCCAGAGCCTCACCGGCGTGCCGACCGGCTTCGGTGATCTGGACACCCTCCTGCTGGGCCTGCAGCCGTCCACGCTGGTCATCCTCGGTGCCCGTCCGGGCATCGGCAAGACCTCCCTGGCGCTGGGCATGGCCGCCTCGGCGGCCATGGACGCCCGCCGGCCGGTGCTGTTCTTCTCCCTGGAGATGAGCCATCTGGAGTTGACCCAGCGCCTGCTGTGCTCGGAGGCGCAGGTCAGCACGCAGAACATCCGCTCGGGCCGCCTCAGCGACAACGACTGGAAGCGCGTCAACGCAGCGGTGGGGCATCTCGCCGAGGCGCCGCTGTGGATCGACGACAATCCCAACACCTCGGTTCTGGAGATCCGCGCCAAGGCGCGCCGCAAGCACGCCGAATGGGGCGATCTGGGCCTCGTGGTCGTCGACTACCTGCAGTTGATGGGCGGCCGGATGGGCGCCGAGAGCCGTCAGGTGGAGGTCAGCGAGATGAGCCGGGGACTGAAGATCCTGGCCCGCGAGCTCGAGTGCCCGGTCGTGGCACTCTCCCAGCTGTCCCGCGCTCCGGAGGCCCGCGCCGACAAACGGCCGATGCTGGCGGACCTGCGCGAGTCGGGCGCCATCGAGCAGGACGCCGATGTGGTCATGTTCCTGTACCGCGACGAGATGTACAACTCCGACACCTCCGACCGCGGGATCGCCGAACTACACGTCGCCAAGCACCGCACCGGACCCACCGGGGTCGTGAAGCTGGCCTTCCTGCCGCATTACACGCGCTTCGACAACCTCAGCCAGCGCTCGTCGGAAGGGGAGTTCTGAGCGCGTGGTCTTCCTCGGCGACGACATCCTGCGGTGGCTCGTCCTGGCCCTCGGCGGCGCGATGGCGGTCGGCAACATCCTGGCCCTCACCCGTCCACGGCCTCCCGGTCGAGCCGGCGAGGACCTGCCCCGCCCGCCCCTGGTACGGAGCCTCGTCATGATCGCCGTCGGCACGATTGCGGCCATCTGGGCGTTGGCGAGTCTCGTGGCCGGATAGGTTGAGCAGCCATGAGCGAATTCGTCCACCTGCAGCCCGACACCGCGCCCGGCGTGGCGACGATCCGCCTGGATCGACCGAAGATGAACGCCCTGAGCAATGCGGTGTCAGCGGAGATCGCGGCGGTGGCCGGGGAGTTGCGAGGGCGCTCGGACATTCGCGCCGCCGTCTTGTGGGGAGGCCCCAGGATCTTCGCCGCGGGTGCCGATATCAAGGAATTCCGACCGGGCCGCTCCGCCGGTGGAGACGATTCGGGAGCACCTGTGAGCCTGACCGGCGCGCTCCGGCAACTGGAGTGCGTCCCGCAGATCCTCATCGCGGCCGTGAACGGGTACGCCCTCGGGGGTGGCTGTGAACTGGCGATGGCCACCGACTTCCGAATCGCCGCGGACGACGCCGTCTTTGGCCAGCCGGAGATCCTGCTGGGCATCATCCCCGGCGCCGGCGGCACGCAGCGCCTGCCGCGCCTCGTGGGCCTCAGCCGCGCCAAGGAGATCATCTACAGCGGCCGCCGTGTGAGTGCCACCGAGGCCCTGGCCATCGGTCTGGCCGACGCCGTGCACCCCGCAGCTGAGACGTACGACCAGGCGGTGGCCATGGCCGAGCGTTTCGCTGCGGGACCTGCGGCGCTGAGGCACGCCAAGACCGCCATGAACGACGGCTTCGACCTGCCGCTCGACGATGCCCTCGAACTGGAGACGGCGGAGTTCACCGCCGCCTTCGCCAGCGAGGATGCGCGCATCGGCGTCAAGAGCTTCGTCGAGCACGGCCCCGGCAAGGCCCGCTTCGTGGGACGCTGACCGTGAACCAACCAGCCGGCACCGGGCTACCAGGGCCCCTTGTGAGTGGAACCTGGCTCCAGGAGAACCTCCACCAAGTGGTGGTCGCCGACGTGCGGTGGTACCTCGACGGGCGCTCGGGCCGGGCCGCCTACGAGACGGGGCACATTCCCGGCGCGGTGTTCCTGAACCTGGACGAAGGCCTCTCGGCGGCGCCGACCCGCAGCGGCGGGCGCCATCCCCTACCCGACCCGGAGGTCTTCGCCGCGGCGCTGGGTGCGGCGGGCATCGCTGACGGCTGCCAGGTGGTGGCCTATGACGACGCCGGTGGCATGGTCGCAGGGCGGCTCTGGTGGATGCTGCGCTCGCTCGGTGAGCCTGCGGCAGTTCTGGACGGAGGTCTCGCCGCCTGGCCAGGTCCGCTGAGCACTGCGGTCCCCGAGCCGGTGCGAGCTCACTTCACTCCCCGCGCGTGGCCCCCGGAGCCGTTCGTCACCATCGACGAGGTCGACGAGCTGCGCCGCAACGCTGGGACCGTCGTGCTCGACGCCCGCTCAGCCGAGCGGTACCGGGGCGAACCGAACGCTATCGATCCGCGGTTCGGACACGTTCCCGGCGCCGTCAGCGCGCCGTGCGCCGCCAACCTCAGAGCCGACGGCACGTTGCAGAGCCCCGCGGCGTTGCGGGAGATGTACGCAGAACTCGGGGTCGATGGCGAGACCGGAGTGGTCGCCTACTGCGGTTCCGGCGTCAGCGCCAACCTCGATCTGCTGGCGCTCGAGGTGGCGGGGCTCGGGCCGGGTCGACTGTTCGTGGGGTCCTGGTCGGCCTGGGGCACCGACGAGGACCGTCCGGTTGCCGCCGGGCCCGAACCCGGCTGAGCGAGACCACCGTCCCGATCCGGCCCCGGCCTGATTCGGTTCCCATTGTCCGGGCGGAATCTGGCCGCCGCGCCTAGGGAGTGGCGGTTCCGGTAGCGGGGATCTCGAAGCCGACCGCGGCGCCGCCATCGGGCGATGTGTCGGCGAAGACGCGGCCACCGTGGTGTTCAACGATTTGCTTCACGATGGCGAGGCCCAGGCCGGATCCTGGCCGGGAGCGCGCCGCCGCCGACCGGAAGAACCTCTCGAAGATCAGCGGCTGGTCCTCGGTCGGGATCCCCGGCCCGCTGTCGTGCACTTCCAGGCGCCCACCGTCGGTAACGATGCGGATCGGTGTCCCGTCCGGGCTGAACTTGATGGCGTTGCCGACCAGGTTGTCCACCGCCCGCTCCAGCGATCCCCGCTGTCCCTGGATCGTGGATCTGGACTCGGTTGCGGTGGCGATGTCCCGGTCGGTGCGCCGCCTCGCCCGTCCTGCGGCGTCCTCTGCCAGGTCTGCCAGGTCGAGTTCCATCCATGGCTCGTCGGTCATCCCGGGCTCGCCGGCCAGTTCCACGAGTTCTCGCACCAGTTCGCCGAATTCCCGGAGCTCCGCGTTGACGTCCCTGAGGATGCGTCGACGCTCCTCGTCGTCCAGCGATTCCGCCCGCTGGAGCAGCTCGACGTTGGTGCGCATGCTGGTCAGGGGAGTGCGCAGTTCGTGGCCGGCGTCCGCTACCAGGCGCTGCTGTTGCAGCCGCGAGGTCTGCAGCGCCTTCAACATGGCGTTGAAGCTGCGTGCGAGACGTCCCACCTCGTCATCCCTGGTGACCTCGATCGAGCCGGCCAGTTCCCGGGTCTGCGCCACGTGCTCGGCGGCGCGGGTCAGCTGCTCGACAGGTCGCAGCGCCCGGCGAGCCAGTAGCCACGCCATTCCGGCTGCTGCAGCAGCCAGGATCACGCCCAGCGGGATCGTGCGCCGCAAGAGGTCGTGCAGTGCCCGGTCGGTCTCGCTCAGGTCCCGTGCGACCTGCACGGCCCCACCCCCGCCGAGCGCCGCGGTCAGCACGCGGTAGCGCTGCCCGTTGAGGCGGACCGTCCGGTGCACCGACTCCCCGCCCTCACCGGCGAGCCGCCTGTCCCCGGCGCCGACCGGCAGTTGAACGTTGCTGATGGCGAACACCGGTCGCCCGTCTCTATTGAGGAGTTGGACATGGGCGTCGAAGTCGGCGAGGGCGATGGCGCCGATGAACGGCAGTGCGCCACGGCCGCGCCGGTCTCCGAGCCCGCCGGGGATCTCCAGGGTCTCGGAGACCGCGCGAGCACGGCGCTCCAGAAACTGATCCACCTCCTGGTGCAGCTCGTGTTGCGCGAAGGAGTAGCCGATGCCCACAGCCAAGCCGACACCCAGGATCACGACGGCGAAGGCCAACAACCCGACCCGCGCCCGCATGCTGATCTGGGAGGCGGGCACGACGCGCCACCCCAGGATCAACCCGCGGCGCAAGCGCAGGCTCATGGCCGGCGCACCACATAGCCCACGCCCCGCACGGTGTGCACGAGGCGCTTGGATCCGTCAGCCTCCAGCTTGCGGCGGAGGTAGCCGATGTACACGTCGAGGGACTTGGAGCCTGTCTCGAAGTCGAATCCCCAGACTCGCTCGTAGATCACATCGCGGCTCAGCACGATTCCCGTGTTGTGCACCAGCAGGTCAAGGAGGTCGAATTCGGTCTTCGTGAGGTCAATGGTTCGGCCACCGCGACGGACGGTGCGCCCGGCACGGTCCAGCTCCAAGTCGGCGACCCGCAGGACGTCGGGACCGATACGGGCCTCCTCGCCCGCGGTGACGCTCGTGCGCCGCAACAGCGCCCTGACACGGGCAAGCAGCTCGTCGAGTGAGAACGGCTTCACCAAGTAGTCGTCAGCTCCGGCGTCGAGGCCCTCCACCCGGTCACCGATGGTGTGCCGCGCGGTCAGCATC
>JAGWAK010000052.1:0-1722 GCA_021296435.1 Acidimicrobiia bacterium | reverse complement strand
CCGGCCAGCATCTCCAGGGCCTGCGCACCGTCGCCGGCGCGACGCGCCTCGTAGCCCTCGTGCTGCAGCGCCCGCTGGAGGGCGTTACCGATGGCGAGGTCGTCCTCTGCCACCAGGATGCTGTGACGGGTCATGGCTGTGGCGACCGTAGCGCCGGATGGGTTCCGATTCCGGATGCCGCACAGGATTCTTAGCGGTTTCTTGCCCGAGTGCCGCAGGTCGGGGAGACCAGACCGGCGTACGATGCCGCAGGAGGAAACTGCACATGATCTCCCAACGTTTCAGCGGTTGGTCGCGCCGCAAGAAGATCCTTACTTTCGGTGCCGCGGGCGTGGTTGCGGTCGTCGTGGCGGTGATCCTGGTCTGGTTGCTGGTCTGGCGCGGCGATGCCCCGCCGCCGCCGTCGGTGCTGGAGCGCAGCGAGGCCCTCACAGCCACCAACGGGGCGCCGGCTGGACCGGCGCCGGCTCCGACCGCCGAGCCACCTCCGGCTGAGCCGTTTTCGCCGCCGGCCGTGGAGCCGCCTGCTGCACCTGAGCCGCCTCCGCCACCGGTGGATCCTCCTCCGGCCCCCGAGCCTCCGCCACCCACCGACGCTGCGGCCCCGGCAGCGCCGGAGCCCGGTCCAGACCCGGAACCGGAGCCGCCGCCCGCGCCGACCGGGCCGCCTCCTCCAGAGCCGGCGCCACCCGCGCCTGCTGACGGTTCTGCCGAGGCGCCGGAGCCCACCGGAGGGGTGAACCTCGATGGCGTGTGGTCGGTGGACACGACGCTGGGCAGCTTCGCTGACTACACGAGCTCCTGGGCCGGCTACCGGGTGGGCGAGGAGTTGTCCGGGATCGGGACCACCGAGGCCGTCGGGCGGACCCCGGCCGTCTCAGGCTCGCTGGAGATCGCCGGATCGACGGTGCTGGCAGCGGCCGTGGATGTGGATCTCACCACCGTGGTCAGCGACCGACCCCAGCGGGACGGACTCGTGCGGCGGGCCCTCGACACCGAGCAGTTCCCGACGGCCCGCTTCGAACTGGCTGAGCCAGTGACGTTCGACGCTCTCCCCGCAGCCGGCGAGCCGGTGACCGCGACGGTCGCAGGCACGTTCTCCGCCCACGGCGTCAGCCGCCCCGTGCAGATCTCCCTGGAGGCCACCTGGGTCGAGGGAATCGTCATCGTCGGAGGGACCTTCGAACTCCGGTTCGAGGACTATGGGATCAGTCCTCCGCGAGCGCCGGTCGTGCTGTCAGTCGAGGACATCGCCACCGTGGAATTGCTCCTGAACTTCACCCGTTGAACGCCCCGGCGGGTGACCGCCCGCGGATTCTTACGCGTTTCTTGCCGCACCTTCGCGAGCGCCTTACTTGGTTCGTCCACGCTGAGTCCCAACCCAGCGGAGCTACCAAGGAGGCACAGCCGTGGGAGTACAGGAGCACACGAGCCCACCGGAGGGTCGGAAGTCGCCCAGTCAGCGCCGGAGGCGCCGGATCATCACCGCGGCGACTCTGACGGGCGCGCTGATTGCCGGAGTGCTGGCTCTTGCCCTACCGGCGATCGCGCAGACTGACTCGAGCGACAGCGGGACAGGCACTGACGGCGGCGCGGGGGTTGACACCGCGCCGACCGGGGAGGCAACCGTCGAGGAAGGCATCAAGGGACGCCTGGCTGAGGCGCTGGCACCGCTGGTGGCTGACGGGACGATCACCGAGGGTCAGCGGGACGCCGTCATCG
>JAGWAK010000051.1 GCA_021296435.1 Acidimicrobiia bacterium | reverse complement strand
GGCAGCTGGAGCGCGGCGCCCAGTGGATCAAGATCATGCTCACCGGCGGCCTCTACAGCCCGCACGAGACCTGCGACGGTGGCCAGTTCACTGCCGCCGAACTGGACGCCGCCATGGACGTCGCCAACCTGCGCGGGATCCCGGTGGCCGCCCACTGCGGCGGCGCCGAGCCTGCGATCGCCTTCTCCGAGCGCGGCGGTCGGTCGGTGGAGCACGGCTACCTGCTCAACGAGGAGGCGGCCACGGTGATGGCCGCCAACGGCACCTGGCTGGTGCCCACGGTGGGGGTCACCCACGACCAGGAGTACATCGAGGCCGAGAAATGGCCAAAACACGCCGCCGAGCGCTCCCGCGAGGTCCTGCCCAGCCACGCTGAGGCGCTGAAGATGTGCATCGCCGCCGGCGTGCGCATCGCCACGGGCGCCGACCTGAACCCCATCGGCGTGCGACTACACCGCGAGCTGGAGATGCTGGAGCGGGCGGGGATGGACCGGCGCTCGGTCCTGCACGCCGCCTCGGTCGGCGGTCGCGAGCTGAATGGGTTCGGCGGGGCCTCCGCAGCGGTTCCGGGAGCCGCAGCCGACTTGATCCTGCTGGAGGGGAATCCCATGGACTCCCTGGCAGCGCTGCGACAGCCGTTGCTGGTGATCACCCACGGCCGTCCCGTCGCCGGCGAACTGGCCGGGATCGCTGGCGGCTGAACGTCGTGAGCATCCGCGTCGCGTCACCGGCCATGCACACCGTCATCCCGGCAGAGGCCGGGATCCATTATCCGGCGACGCTGCCTGCATCGCATGTGGCCGCCGCGTTTCGGCCAGGAACGACCGGAGGGCCCCAATGACAACCGAAACCATCTTCGACTACGCGGCGCGCCGGCGCTCGCTCGGCGCGATCATGGACGGTGCCGGGGTGGACCTGGCCTGGTTCCCCACCGGTGGCGACCTCGAATACCTCACGGGATTGGAGCGTCGCGTGCCGACGTTCGGCGATGTGAACTACACCCATGGCTGGGTGGCGGGCGCGTTCATCGTCGGTGGCCGCGACCCGGTGTTCCTGCTGCCGCGCAACTTCGTGGAGTTCGACCTGCCCGAAGGAGTGCCCGGTGAGGTCATCAGCGTGGACGAGATGGACGACGGCGACGCCCTCTTCGCGCAGGCGGCCGCGGCTCTGGGCCCCGCCCGCCGGATCGCCATCGGCGCCCGGACCTGGGGCACGGCCATCATGCGCCTGCTGGCGGCGTTCGGCGGGCCCGAACTCGTTGACGGCAGCCGCCTCGTCAACCGGATGCGCCGGATCAAGAGCCCCGACGAGCTGGCGCTGATGAAGCGAGCCTGCCTGCTCGCCGACAACGCCATGGCCGAGGTCAGTGACCGTGTGCGCGCCGGGGTGACCGAACTGGAGTTGGGCGAGGAGGTGAACTATCACCTGCTGCGCCTCGGGGCGCGTACGTGGTCGTTCGACACCGCCGTCTGGTCGATGGGTCCCGGTGACGACCGCGACGCCAACGTGCGGATCTCCCAGCAGGCGCTGCGAGGCGGCAACGGCATCTCCTTCGACTTCGGCGCCGTCATCGAGGGCTACTGCTCCGACTTCGGCCGCACGATTCACATCGGCGACCCCGACGAGGAGTACCGGCGGGTCTACGAGGTCGTGATGGCAGCCCAGCAGGCGGGCATCGACACGGTGCGTCCAGGTGTCACCGCCTCGGCGGTGCACCGCGCCACACGCCAGGTGATCGTCGACGCCGGCTACGGCGACTGGTTCCGCCACCGCACCGGGCACTGCATCGGCCTCGACGTGCACGAGGAGCCGTTCATCTCGCCCGAGGACGAGACTCCCCTGGAGGCCGGCATGACCTTCACCATCGAGCCGTCGGTGTTCTGGCCGGGGCGGGTGGGCGTGCGGGTCGAGGACATCGTGGTTTGCACGCCCACCGGCGGCGTCAAGCAGAACGAGTACTCCACCGACCTGGTCGTCAACGAGTAGCACCACCGGCGGAGGAGAAGAGTCGTTATGGGAGATCCTGTGGGCGCGCTCGTCACCGGCGGGGGACGCGGCATCGGGCGGGCGATCGCCGAGCGGCTGGCGGGCCGCGGCGACTCGGTGGTCATCGGCGACCTGGGGTCGACAGCGGCGGCGACGGCCACCGAACTCACCGCCGAGGGGCTGGCGGTCCACGGTGTCGAACTCGACGTCCGCAACCCGGAGTCGCTGGCCGCCGACGTTGCGCGCATGGAGGAGGTGGCCCCGCTGGCCACGATGGTCAATAACGCCGGTGTGGGTTGGATCCGGCCCCTGGTGGAGGTGACCCCTCAGGAGTTCGACGACCTCATGTCGATCAACCTGCGGGGCGTGTTCTTCGGGATCCAAGCTGCCGCTCGCGCCATGGCGGGACGCGGGGGCTGCATCGTGAACACCGCCTCCACGTCGGCGTTCACCGCCTCCACGACCCCCATGGTGCCCTATGACACCTCCAAGGGAGCGGTGCGCATGCTCACCATCGCGGCGGCCCGCGAGCTGGCTCCCGTGGGCATCAGAGTGAACGCCGTGGCCCCGGGCACCGTCGACACCGACCTCACGCGCACGCTGCTTGACGACCCGGGGGTGCTGGAGCGCCAGGCCGCCGAGTTGATCCCCCTCGGCCGGCTGGGCAGGGTCACCGACATCGCCGCCGCGGTGGACTTCTTGAGTTCCGACGCCGCCTCGTACGTGACCGGCCACGTGCTCGTCGTCGACGGTGGCTGGTTGACTTGAGCCCGGTCGTCGCGACCGGGACAGCGATCTACCGAAAGGAAGCTCCATGGCTGACAGCACCGTGACCACCGAGGCGGCGCCCGAGCCGCGGGGGCCGTACCCACACGTCCGTATCGATGGTGACCACGTCTGGGTGACCGGCCAGATCGGCCGCGACCCGGCAAGCGGCGATTTCGTCGAGGGCGGCTTCGAGCCCGAGTTCCATCAGGCGATCACCAACCTTGCCGAGATTCTCAGCGAGGTGGGCTGCTCGCTGGCCGACGTGGTGCAGACCTGTGTGCAGTTCATCGACGAGGACGACCTGGACTCCATGAACCACATCTATGGCGAGCGATTTCCCGTGCCGTACCCGGCCCGCACCAGTTTCGGTGTGGCGTTCCTGTGGAAGGGCGCCAAGGTGCAGATCGACTGCGTCGCCCGGCGCCCCTGAGGCCGGACAGGCGTATAGTCACGCAGTCCGACACCGAGGGGAGGCGCCCATGTCCGCAGATTCCAACGAGTCCCAGACGGAGTCCGGGGGCATCCGGCCCGACCTGTGGTCGCGCACTTACCAGATCGGTGTGGTCGTGCGGGACATCGAAAAGGCTGCGGCCTTCTACGAGCGCCTCGGGGTCGGTCCGTTCACCGAGGGTCCGTCAGGACACACACTCGTGCGGAAGATCTACGGCACCGACGCACCGGACGTGGCGGTCAAGGGGCTCATCACCCAGATGGGGAACGTCGAGTTCGAGCTGCTGCAGCCGGTGGCGGGCAAGGGCATCCAGGCGGAGTTCCTGGAGCGCCACGGCGAGGGAGTGGTGCACCTCTGTGCCTACACCGACGACATCGACCGGGATATAGCAGATCTCCGTGGCCTCGGCCACGAAGTGATCTCCTACGGAGAGGTCTCCGACGGCGGCCGCTTCGCCTACTTCGAGACCCGCGAGGTGGGGGGCCTGGTGCTGGAGCTCTTCCAGCCGGGGGAAACCTTCACGTAGTTCCGCCGCAGGCGGGCAGCGTTCTCTACCGGGCGTACAATGCGGCGCGCCCGTGCGGCAGGAACCCCGATGGGCGCACTGCAGGAACCCCGATGGGCGCACTGCGCCAAGACTGATAAGGGAGCGAATGGAATGGTCACCTACGACAGGGTCGAGATCTCCTACCCGGAGTTGAAGGAACTGGCCGACGCCATCGAGGACGGTCCCGGCGACCGGCTGGCGCGCACCAAGGAGGGCGGCGACATCGACCACGACGGTCAGCGCCGTTACCTCGAGCGCTACTACGAGATCGCCGCCGACGACCCCATCCAGCAGGGTTGGGACGCCAACGAGAACGAGTTCCACGCCAAGACGAAGATCTTCTCGGTGCTGGCAGATGCGATGGAGCTCGAACTCGGCAAGGAGGAGGGCCGCGCCGCCGTGTCGCGGGCTCGACAGCGCCAGGGCAAGGACATGGGCACGCAGATGGCCGAGCGGTCCCGGGCCAAGGGCGACCCGCTCAGCCTCAACAACTTCTTCAAGGAATTCTGGAGCTACTTCGCCTGGTCGCCGAAGCTCGACACCGAGCGCTACTACGAAGACGACGGCAACCTGGCGAAGTACGTCCTGCGACTCAACTGCCCCATCGGGGACTACCTGCGCGACAACGCCCCCGACGTGGAGTTCTCGTCCAACTTCTGCGACCTCGACGAGTTCATCGCGCTCACCTACAACCCCAATATCCGCTACTCCCGCAAGCGCTGGGTGCCGGCAGGCGACCACTACAGCGAGCTGATCTGGGAGCTCGACAGCGAAGACGTCCTGGACTGAGCCCTCCGGCCTGATCGTCTGACGGCCACCCCATGACGATGCGCGCGCTGCTGATGGTCGGCAAGGATCAGTTGGAGATGGCCGACATCGCCACCCCGGAGCGGCCGGCCAGCTGGGCGCTGGTGCGGGTGCGCGCCTCGGCGCTCGGGCTGTTTCACCAGCAGATGGCTGCCGGCATGATCGACACCAAGGGCCTGCCGCGGATCTTGGGCCACGAGATCGTGGGTGAGATCGTCGAGGCCGACTCCCCGGCCACGCCGCCGCCGGGATCACTCGTGGTGGCCGACGCCGTGGTGGGCTGCGGGGTCTGCGAGTGGTGCGTGCGCGGCAGCGAGAGCATATGCCCCTGGATGACCCACCTCGGGATCGACCTGGACGGTGGCTTCGCCGACTACGCGGTCGTGCCCGAGTCCAACCTGTTCCTGCTGTCACCCGACACGCCGCTGGACGAGGCGGTGATGCTGTCATCGGCGCTGCCGGCGGCGGTGCACGGCATGCGCCGGTCGGGAATCGCCGCGGGCTCGCGTATGGTCATCTCCGGCGTCGGCAGCATCGGCTTCACGGTGTGCCAGGTGGCCCGGGCCATGGGCGCCACCAGCATCGTCGCAGCCGACGTGGCGGCCGATCACCTGGCTGCCGTCGAGCCCTGGGTGGATGCCACCGTCGACGTCTCGGGGATGTCGCCGGCTGAATCGTCAGAGGCGCTCAAAGCGGCTCTCGGCGCTCCGCACGGCGCCGACCTCACGTTCGAGGCCTCGGGCCATCCCTCCAGCGTTGATACGGTGCTGCGCGCCGCCCGCCCGGGCGGGACCGTGGTGCTCATGGGGATCGTCCACGGCTCCGCCACCCTGCACTTCGACGACTTCCTCTTCGACTGCATCAAGCGCGAACTCAACATCATCGCCACCTTCGGCTTCACGCGCGCCGACTTCCTCCTCGGCAACGCCCTCTACGAGTCCGGCGCCCTGGATCTGCGCCCGCTCATCGGCCCGACGGTCGCCCTGGAGGGAGTCCCCGAGGCCCTGGCCGCCATCGCCGCCGGAGGTACCGGTGGCAAGCGCCAGGTCGTGGACGTGGCCATCGCCTGAACGGGCTTCGAGCCTTCAGCCACTGGCGGCCGTGGTGTCCTCGCGGATCCGCCTATGGAATGGATTGATTCTTTCTTTGGATTACATCCAGATTAAGGCCTAGAATGGTGGTGCCAGGGCCACCCAATGTGGCCGGTGCCGCCGAGCGAGCGAGGACCGAGGGTGATGCAGGACGTGCAGCGGTTGCGGGAGAACGGGCTCAGGGTGACCGCTCAGCGGCTGGCGGTGATGGGCGCCGTGTCAGCCCGTCCCCACGCCACCGCCGATGACCTCGCCGACGACGTGCGCGCCAGCATCGGGTCGGTCTCCCGGCAGGCGGTTTTCGACACCTTGGGTGTGCTGACCGACAAGGGCCTCATCCGGCGAATCCAGCCGGCCCGGTCGGCCGCCCGTTACGAAGACCGGGTCGACGACAACCACCACCATCTGGTCTGCCGCAACTGTGACCGCGTGGTTGACGTGGACTGCGCGGCGGGCTACCGGCCGTGCCTCGCCGCCGACGACGACTTCGGCTTCGACATCGACGAGGCCGAGGTCATCTACTGGGGCCTTTGCCCCGGCTGCCGGGAGGCACCCGCCACCGCCGGCCGCCAGATCGGAAACTCCGGACAACCAAGGAGCAGTCATGACCAGCGACGCAACTGACCGCAGCAACGACACCGCACCGGCGGCCCGCTGCCCGGTCATGCACGAGGCGCCCGTAGTGACGGGTTCGGTGGCGAACCAGCATTGGTGGCCCGAACAACTGAACCTGCGGCCCCTCAACATGAACTCGCCGCAGATCGATCCCATGGGCGACGAGTTCGACTACGCGGCGGAGTTCAACAGCCTCGACCTGGCCGCCGTGAAGGCCGACATCGACGTGGCGCTGACGACCTCACAGGACTGGTGGCCGGCCGACTACGGCCACTACGGCCCGCTGATCATCCGCATGGCGTGGCACAGCGCCGGCACGTACCGCACCTACGACGGGCGGGGCGGCGGCGGCTCGGGCACCCACCGCTTCGCGCCGCTCAACAGCTGGCCCGACAACGCCAACCTGGACAAGGCGCGCCGGGTGCTGTGGCCGGTGAAGCAGCGCTACGGCCGCAAGATCTCGTGGGCGGACCTCATGATCCTGGCTGGGAACGTGGCGCTGGAGTCGATGGGGTTCAAGACGTTCGGCTTCGGCGGCGGTCGGACCGACGTCTGGGAACCCGAGGAGGACGTGTACTGGGGGCCCGAGACCACCTGGCTCGGCGACGAGCGCTATAGCGGCGACCGGGAGTTGGCCAACCCCCTCGGCGCCGTGCAGATGGGCCTCATCTACGTGAACCCCGAGGGGCCCAACGGGCAACCCGACCCGCTGGCGGCGGCGCGGGACATCCGGGAGACGTTCGCCCGCATGGCCATGGACGACGTCGAGACGGTGGCGCTCATCGCCGGGGGGCACACGTTCGGCAAGACCCATGGCGCCGCCGACGGCGACCGGTACGTCGGCCCCGAGCCCGAGGGTGCCGACCTCACCGAGCAGGGCCTCGGCTGGAAGAGCACCTTCGGCAGCGGCAAGGCCGCCGACGCCATCACCAGCGGCCTCGAGGGCGCCTGGACGCCCACACCGGTGACCTGGGACAGCAGCTTCTTCGAGACCCTCTTCGGATACGAGTGGGAGCTGTCCCGCAGCCCCGCCGGCGCCTGGCAGTGGATCCCGGCCGGCGGCGCCGCGGCGGGCACCGTGCCCGACGCCCACGACCCGTCCAAGCAGCACACCCCCGTGATGCTGACCACCGACCTCGCCCTGCGCATGGACCCCGTCTACGAGCCGATCTCGCGGCGCTTCATGGAGAACCCCGATGAGCTGGCCGACGCCTTCGCCCGGGCGTGGTTCAAGCTCACCCACCGCGACATGGGCCCTGTGGCCCGCTACCTGGGGCCGGAGGTCCCCACCGAGCAACTGATCTGGCAAGACCCGGTTCCCGCCGTCGATGGTGAGTTGATCAACGGGCAGGATGTCGCTGCTCTGAAGGCTCAGGTCCTGGACTCGGGACTGTCGGTCTCGGAATTGGTGGCCACCGCCTGGGCCTCGGCCTCGACGTTCCGTCAGAGCGACAAGCGCGGTGGAGCCAACGGCGCTCGCATCCGGCTGGCACCCCAGAAGGATTGGGAGGCCAACGACCCTGCTCAGCTGTCGGGTGTGCTGGCGGCCCTGGGAGGGATCCAGGCCGCGTTCAACGGCTCCCGGAGCGACGCCACGAGCGTGTCGCTGGCGGACCTGATCGTGCTGGGCGGGTGCGCGGCCATCGAGGAGGCGGCCCGCCGCGCCGGCTGCGACGTGGTTGTCCCGTTCTCGCCGGGGCGCACCGACGCGTCGGCGGCCCAGACCGACGTGGAGTCCTTCGCGGTGCTCGAACCGACCATCGACGGATTCCGCAACTACCGGCGTACCGGCGACAAGCGCCGGGGTGAGGTGATGCTCGTGGACCGGGCGAGCCTGCTGTCGCTGACGGCCCCGGAGATGACAGTGCTGGTTGGCGGCCTGCGGGCTCTCGGCGCCAACACCGCCGGCTCCTCGCTGGGCGTGCTCACCGGCCGTGCCGGGACGCTGAGCAACGACTTCTTCGTGAACCTGCTGGACATGGGCACCGAGTGGCAGCCCTCGGCGGCCGAGGGGACCTACGAGGGCCGCGACCGCACCACGGGCGAGGTCCGCTGGACCGCCAGCGCTGTCGACCTGGTGTTCGGCTCGAACTCCCAGCTACGGGCGGTCGCCGAGGTCTACGGGTCCGACGACGCCCAGGAGAAGTTCGTGGCGGACTTCGTGGCGGCGTGGCACAAGGTCATGAACCTGGACCGCTTCGACCTGGCTTGAGCCGGGGCGAACTGCTCGCCCGGGGATCACCCGGCGCTCGCGGGCGAAAGACCGCGGAGTGGTGCTGGGGACTTCGTTGATCGTCGTTCCGGCGATCGCCGGAATCCGGGCTCCAGCGTTCCCGAGCGCCGGTAACTCAGCGAACCGTTAGCCGGCCAGCCAGCCCCCGTCGGCGGGGACGTAGGCGCCGGTCATGAACGATGAGGCTTCGGAGGTCAGGAAGGCGGCCAGTTCGGCAATCTCCTCCGGCTCGCCGGGGCGCCCGAGGGGCGTCTTGGACATCAACCAGCCTCCCCGCACCGGGTCGGCGATGCTGTTCGCGCTCATGGGGGTGTTGATCACGCCCGGGCCGATGACGTTCACCCTGATGTCGTGTTCGGCGAAGTCCAGCGCCAGGCCCTTGCCGAGCATCAGCACTCCACCCTTGGAGCTCACGTAGGCGGCGAAGTTGGACAGCGCGATCTTGGAGTTGATCGACCCGATCAGCACGATCGAGCCGCCGTGACCCTTGTCGCGCATCGCCCGTGCGGTGTGCTGGGCGGTGAGGAAGCAGCCGGTGAGATTGACGTCCACGGTCCGGCGGAAATCCTCCACCGGGAAGTCGAGGCTGTGCCCGTGCAGCTCCATGCCGGCGCACGCCACCACGTGGTGCAGGTCGCCGAAGCGCTCCAGCGCGGCGGCCACCATGGCTGCGGTGGCGGCCTCGTCGGTCACGTCGAGCGTGAAGGGCATGGCCGCCGGGAGGCCGGCGGCGGTGGCCGCGGCGCCGTCGCCGTCGAGGTCTGCACAGACCACGGCGTCGCCGCGGGCTGCCAGCCGCCGGGCGGTAGCCGCCCCGATCCCGCTGGCGGCACCGGTGACGATTGAGACTTCGGTCATGTTGTTCTCGCTTCCTTGGTTCCGGTCGGGGTTGCGGCCCGGGTGGGAGGCTCAGGGACGCTCGTGGTCGTAGACCCGCTCGGGGCTGATGATCAAGATGACCCGCTCGGACTGGATCGGTGCCGGGTAGGCGGTGCCCATGTACTTCATCGCCAATTCCTCGATGTTCTCCCTGGCCTGCGGGCCGCGGATCTCAGAGGTCACCCGGCCCCGCACCTCGCTGAAGATGTACGGGTTCTCGTTGTCGGGCAGCAGGATCGTGACCCGCGGGTCCGCTGCCACGTTGCGGTACTTCCGGCGGTGCACTTCGGTGTTCATGATGAGGTTGGTGCCGTCGGTGTCGACCCACATGACGTGGTTCTGCGGCTGCCCGTCCGGCAGCAGGGTCGAGAGTACGGCGAAGGTCTTGGCCTTGGCGCGGGCGATGGCTTTCTCGGTCAGGGGCTGTGCGGGCGTGGCTGCGGCGTTCATGGTGATGGATCTCCTCTCGGGCACCGGCGTGCCGCGGGTTCGCCACGGCGAGGACTGAGTCTAAGTAGCTCCGACGGTTCGTGAACCCCCCGCCCGGGGACCTGGCACGGATCGTCCTCTGCGAGCCCCGGATTGTTGCGGCTGCGCGTGCTGTGTTGCCGCGTCCCGGTGTCCGCGTGGTAAGAACATCCCTCGTGCAGAGTTGCCAGCCGCCGAACCGGGTCGTGTGCCGCCGATGACCACCGTGCTGGTGTCCGGCGTGGGCGCCCTCGGTGGTTGGGCGCTGGAATTCCTGGCGCGGACGCCCGCTGTGGAACGCATCGTCACCGTCAAGCGCAGCACCTGGCAGGGGTCCTCCTGGACCACGATCGCCATGCTGGGCTCGGCCATCGAGGGCCACACCAAGCAGTTCGAGCACCGTCAGGTGGACCTGGCGGACACCGAGGAGATGGCGCGGCTGCTGGACGAGGTCCGCCCCGATGCCATCGTCCATTCGGCCACGGTGCAGTCGCCGAGGATCCTCAGCGGCGCAGCCATCGGCCCCGACCGCCGCGCCGAGTTGAGGGCTGCCACCTTCGGGATGTGGCTGCCGTGGCACCTGTGGCCCGCCACACAGCTGACACGGGCGGTCGAACTCTCTTGCATCGACACCCACGTCGTGAATGCCTCCTTCCCGGACGTGGTCAACGTGGCGATCTGGAAGCGGTTCGGTCACGGCCCGTCGGCGGGGGCGGGCAATCTGGAGGTCTGCGCGGCCCGCGTCCTGCGCTATGTCATGGCCACCACCGGTCGCCCGGCAGCCCACATCGACGTCTCGCTCGTCGGCTCGCACGCGCTCCTGACCCGCGGCACGGTTGTGCCGCACCATTTCCGGCTCACAGTCGACGGCACCGACGCCACCGAGCAGGTCGACCTCACCGCTGCGCTGTCGACGTGGCCCGAGGTGATCAACTGGCACGGTGACGTGCCGAACTCGCTCTACGCCGGCTCTGCGGTCAAGAACGCCCTCGCCCTGGTGGACGCCGAGCCGCTGGAGACACATGTGTCCGCGCCGATGGGTTTGCCCGGGGGATACCCGGCTGTCATCGGGTCCGGTCGCATCGAGTTGCGCCTGCCACCCGATCTCGACGAGGCGGAGGCGGTGGCCATCAACGACCGTGCGGCCCGTTTCGACGGCATCGACCGCATCGAGGGCGACGGGACGGTGGTGTACACCACCGAGTCCTGTGCTGCAATGGAGAACCTCGGCTACCGCTGCGAGGCGGTGGAGTTCGACGATCTCGCCCGGCGCTGCGACGAGTTGCGCGACGTCTACCGGCGCCTGATATCGGAGGGGAATGATGCCTGAGTTCATCCGCAAACCGCTCGAGGGGCTGCTGCCGCTTATCCCTCTCAGCCTGGATGCCGACCAGCAGATCGACCTGGACGGCGTGCGTCACAGCATCGGACTGGTGGCGGCGTCC
>JAGWAK010000050.1 GCA_021296435.1 Acidimicrobiia bacterium | reverse complement strand
CGCCGCGCCCCCCGGGTGGCGCGCCCGGCGGGCCACCGGGGAATCGGGGGCCGGGACGTGGCGGCCTGGCGCGCCAGCCTCACCGTCGCCGGAAGACCCGCCGCAGCCGCCGTCTCGTCCAGGAGCTGAGGCCGGTCGACGCCCCCACCTACACCCCCGAGAACGCGCCGGTTCCGGAGGGCGAGGTGGTCGTGGAACGACTCTCCACCCCCCAGGAACTCGGGCCGAAGCTCAGCCGCACCGCCGCCGACGTCGTGCGTTTCCTGCTGCAGAACGGCGAGATGGTGACCGCCACGCAGTCCCTGGCCGACGAGATGATCGAACTCTTTGCCGCCGACCTGGGGGTGGAGATCCGGCTGGTGGATCCTGGTGAGGAGAAGGAAACCGAACTGCAGGCGCTACTGGTCGTCGAGCGCGACGACGAGGCCGAGGTCAGTGAGCGTCCCCCCGTCGTGACGGTGATGGGCCACGTCGACCACGGCAAGACCAAGCTGCTGGACCAGATCCGCAACGCCGACGTCGTGGCGGGTGAGGCGGGCGGGATCACGCAGCACATCGGGGCCTACCAGGTGCGCAAGAACGGTCACCGGATCACGTTCATCGACACACCGGGCCATGAGGCCTTCACGGCCATGCGGGCGCGCGGCGCCGAAGCCACCGACATCGTGGTCCTGGTCGTGGCGGCCGATGACGGCGTGATGCCCCAGACGGTCGAGGCCATCAGCCACGCCCAGGCCGCCGAGGTGCCGATCGTGGTGGCGGTGAACAAGATCGACAGGCCCAACGCCAACCCCAGCCGTGTGATGCAGCAACTCGCCGAACACGACCTGGTTCCCGAGCAGTGGGGCGGCAACACCGTGACGGTGGAGGTCTCCGCGCTCGAGAACCTCGGTATCGACGAGTTGCTGGAGCACATCCTGGTCGTCGCCGAGCTGGAGGAACTGCAGGCTCACGCGAGCGGTCGGGCCGAGGGCGTGGTTCTGGAGTCCCACCTGGATGTGGGCCGTGGACCGGTGGCCACCCTGCTGGTTCAGGACGGCTGCCTGCGCGTCGGGGAGCCGGTCGTGGCGGGCGCGGCATGGGGCCGCGTGCGGGCCCTCATCAACGACCGCGGCGAGCAGGTGAGCGAGGCCGGCCCCGGCACGCCGATTCGCGTGCTCGGCCTGTCGGCTGTCGCGGTTGCCGGAGCGACGTTCGTGGTGGCGCCGAACGAGAAGGTGGCGGCGCGGGTGGCGAGCACCCGCGAGCACTGGCAGCGGATCGCCAGCCTGGGCCGCGACCTGTCGGTCGTAGCCGGAGGGGGCCGTCTTGAGGACATCTTCCAGGAGATCCAGGCGGGCGAGACGGCCACTCTGAAACTCATCGTGAAGGCCGATATGAACGGCTCGCTCGAAGCGGTGATCGACGCGCTGCGCAAGATCGAGCGCGAAGACGTGAAGATGGTTTTCGTGCACCGGGCCGTCGGCGCCGTCTCCGAGAACGACATCCAGCTGGCCGCCACCGCCGGTGCCACGATCATCGGCTTCAACGTCCGGCCGGACCGCAAGGCCCGGGCGCTGGCGGACACCGAACAGGTGGAGATCCGCACCTACGAGGTGATCTACCAGATCATCGATGACGTCCAGGCTGCGCTGCTGGGCATGCTGGCCCCCAGCTACGAGGAGCACGTTACCGGCGAGGCCGAGGTGCGCGAGGTGTTCCGGATCCGCGGCGTGGGCGCGGTGGCGGGCTGCTACGTGCAGCACGGCGCCATCGCCCGGGGTTCGAAGGTGCGCTTCCTGCGCGAGGGAACCGTCATCTGGAAGGGCGATATCCGCTCGCTCCGGCGGTTCAAGGACGACGTTCCCGAGGTGCGGTCCGGATTCGAGTGCGGCGTCGGCCTATCGAACTTCCAGGACCTCAAGTCGGGCGACGTCATCGAGACGTACGAGGAGCGCGAGGTCCTTCCCACCTGAGTCGGCGGGAGGTCGGCGTGATCGAGGCGACCGTGGCGGCGATGATCCTGGATGTGCGCCTGCCCGGCTGCCGGTCGCTGAAAGAGAAGCGATCGGTGCTTCGCCCCATCCTGGAGAGGCTGCAGCGCCGCTTCGGGGTGTCGGTCGCGGAGGTGGACCATCAGGATCTCTGGCAGCGGGCCGGACTCGGCGTCGCCGCGGTCAGCGGCTCGACCGCGGTCCTCGGACACCTGCTGGACGATGTGGAGCGCTACGTGTGGGCACAGGCCGACATCGAGGTGATCGAGGCGCGCCGCTACTGGCTGGAGGCCGACTGACATGTCCACCCGGCGGCGCGGCTACGCCCGGGGGGACCGGCTGGGCGAGTTGCTGCGGGAGATCCTGGCGGACGAGCTCGCCCGAATCGCCGACGACCGGCTGACGTTTGTGACCATCACCGGGGTGGAGGTGGACCGCGACCTGGCGTTCGCCGACGTCTATTTCTCCACGGTCGACCTGGACGTCGAGGTGGAGGCGGCTGCGGCGGAGACACTGGCGCGCCACCGGCGTCGCCTCCAGTCGGCGGTGGGCCGTCAGGCGCACGTGCGCCGGGTGCCTGCCCTGCGGTTCCACCCCGACGAGGGCATGCGTGCCGGGGCCAGGGTGGAGGAGATCCTGCGCAGCCTGCGGGAGGAGGCCGGCGAGGCGACCGAACCCCCGCCAGAGGTTGCCGGCGGCGACGCTGCGGGGCGGTGAACGACCAGGGTCGGTACCGCGACGGCTTCGCGGTGATCGACAAGGAGCCGGGATGCACCTCCCACGATGTGGTGGCGCGGGCGCGGCGCCTGCTCGGCATCGGAAAGGTGGGTCATGCCGGCACGCTGGATCCCGACGCCACGGGCGTGCTGATCCTCGGCGTGGGGCGGGCCACCCGCCTGCTCCGCTACGTCACCGCGCTCGGCAAGACGTACCAGGCCACGGTCGTCTTCGGCGCCGCCACCGACACATGCGATGCCGCCGGCAGCGTGGTCGACACCTGGGACATGTCGGATTTGACCGAGGCCCGCGCCCGTGCGGCGGCGGTCGCCTTCGTCGGCGAGATCCAGCAGATCCCGCCGATGGTCTCCGCGGTGAAGGTGGGTGGGCGGCGCCTGCACGAACTGGCGCGGGAAGGGCTGACCGTGCCCCGGGAGCCTCGCACGGTCCGAGTCGAGAGCTTGGCGATGACCGGCTTCAGCGCCGGGGACCGGCCCCGTGCGACGGTGACGCTGACCTGTTCGTCGGGTACCTACGTCCGGACACTCGCCGCCGACTGGGGCGCCGCGCTGGGAGGAGGCGCGCACCTGGCAACGCTGCGCCGGACCGCCGTCGGATCGTTCACGGAGTCCGAGGCGCGTCCGCTGGAGCGCCTGGAAGTCCTGGCACCGGCGACCGGTGTGCGGGACTACGACCCCCTCACGGTGCCCGAGGCGGGTGCCCGGGCCGTCGCCCAGGGCCGGCGTCTCCCGGCCACAGGACTGCAGGGCGAGGGTCCCTGGGCCGTGCTCGACGAGTCGGGATCGCTCCTGGCGATGTGCGAACGCCGCGGTGAGGCGCTCCAGCCGGTGGTCGTGCTGGCTGCGGAGAATCGGCCGCGGCGGCCCGGCCCGGCCGGTGGTGGAGCGGGACCCCCGGACCGCTAGCCTGATCCCGGCAACGCAGAGACGATGACGCGGAATCACACGCAAGAGTTGGAATCGGCCCGCACAAGCGCGGGCTGTCGGGAATGATGGCCGAACACCTGCCTCCGAAGGCCGACACGATCGCGAAACACCGTCGGCACGACGCCGACGTGGGCTCCACCGAAGTTCAGGTGGCGCTGCTCACGGATCGCATCGGTCACCTGACCGAGCACCTGAAGGTGCACAAGAAGGACCACCACAGCCGTCGTGGTCTTCTGATGCTGGTCGGTCGCCGCCGGCGATTGCTCGATTACCTCCGCTACGAGGACGTCGAGCGCTATCGCGCGCTGATCACCAAGCTCGGCCTGCGTCGCTGACAACCACAGACACTTCACGCAGGCACAATCCGCGAACCTCCGGCCTCTCGGCCGTTACGTGGTGGCTCGAGGAGCCTCGCCCCGTCAGGGGCTGCGGTGATCGATTTGAAAGGAATTCCCATGAATGAGGCAATCAGCGTCTCCGGGGCCATCGGCGGGACCGACGGCAAGGAGATGACCCTGGAGACCGGCCGGCTGGCCCCGTTGGCCGGAGGTTCCGTGCTCGCCAGGCTGGGGCGAACCGAGGTCCTCGTCACGGCCACGGCCTCCGAGAGCCCGCGAGAGGGCGCCAACTTCTTCCCGTTGACGGTCGATATCGAGGAGCGCATGTTCTCCGCCGGCAAGATCCCGGGGTCGTTCTTCCGCCGGGAGGGCCGTGCCAGTGAGCAGGCGACCCTGGCATGTCGTCTCATCGACCGTCCCTTGCGCCCCGCCTTCCCCGACGGGTTCCGCAACGAGGTGCACGTGGTCGGAATCGTGCTGAGCGCCGACCAGCAGAACCCTTACGACGTGCTTGCGCTCAACGCGGCGTCGGCGGCCCTGGGAATGTCGGGCATTCCCTTCGGCGGTCCCGTCGGTGCCGTGCGCATCGGCTACAGCATGGACGGCCAGTGGATCCCGCACCCCACCTATCCCGAGGCTGACGGCTGCACCTTCGAGATGGTGGTTGCCGGTCGGGTCCTCGCCGACGGTGACGTCGCGGTGATGATGGTTGAGGCCGCCGGCACGCCGGGCTCGGTGGGTCACTACGAGGCCGGCGCTCCGAAGGTGAACGAGGCGGTCCTGGCCGACGGGCTCGAGGCTGCCAAGCAGTGGGTGTCCGAGGCGGTCGCCCTGCAGCGGCGCCTCATCGCCATGGCAGGCGTCAAGCCCACCATGGACTTCGAACTCCTGGTCGACTACAGCCCCGAGGTTGGCGAGGCGGTCTCCGAGATCGGCCGCGAACAACTCGCAGAGGCGCTGGAGGTTGCCGACAAGACTGCACGCCTCGCCGCCGAGCGCAGCGCCGCCGAGTCGATCATCGCGGCGGTGGCCGAACGGTTCGAGGATGTAGAGGGCGTCGAGCAGCAGGCCCGCTCGGCCATCCGCTCGCTCTCCAAGAGCATCGTCCGGGAGCGCATCCTCAGCGAGGACCGCCGCATCGACGGCAGGGGCACCCGCGACCTGCGGCCACTGTCGGCAGAGGTGGGTGTGATCGCCATGACCCACGGCTCGGGACTGTTCCAGCGCGGCGAGACGCAGGTCCTGAACGTCACCACGCTCGGCACGCAGCGCATGGACCAGATCGTGGACGGCATCGACCCGACCGAGCGCAAGCGCTACCTGCATCACTACAACTTCCCGCCGTTCAGCACCGGCGAGGCCGGTTTCATGCGCGGGCCGCGCCGGCGGGAGATCGGCCACGGAGCGCTCGCCGAGCGGGCGTTGCTGCCGGTCGTTCCGGGCATCGAGGAGTTCCCGTACACCATCCGGCTGGTCTCGGAGGTGCTGGCTTCCAACGGCTCCAGTTCCATGGCCTCGGTGTGCGGCTCGAGCCTGTCGCTCATGGATGCGGGCGTCCCCATCAAGGCGCCGGTCGCCGGCATTGCCATGGGTCTCATCAACGAGGGCGACCGCTACGTGGCCCTCACCGACATCCTCGGCGCCGAGGATGCCTTCGGCGACATGGACTTCAAGGTGGCGGGCACCGAGGAGTACGTCACGGCACTGCAACTCGACACCAAGATCGACGGGATCCCCGCCTCGGTGCTGGCCGCGGCCCTTGACCAGGCCCGCGAGGCGCGGCTGCAGGTCCTGGAGGTCATGCGCGGCGCTATCGACGGCCCGCGGGACGACGTCGGTGAGACGGCTCCCAAGATCGTGACCTTCGAGATCCCGACCGACAAGATCGGTGAGGTCATCGGCCCGAAGGGCAAGGTCATCAACGCCCTGCAGGACGAGACGGGCGCCGACATCATGGTCGACGAGGACGCCACCGGCGCCAGGGTCTCGGTCGCTGCTGCAGACCGCGCCGCGGTCGCCGCCGCCGAGGAGCGGATCCGGGCGATCGTGTTCCCGCCCGAGGTCGAGATCGGAGCGGTCTACACAGGCAGGGTTGTGAACATCACCGGTTTCGGTGCGTTCGTCAACATCCTGCCGGGACGCGACGGGCTCGTGCACATCTCCAAGCTGGGAGGCGGGCGTCGCCTGGACCGCGTCGAGGAGGTGCTCTCCCTCGACGACGAGATCACGGTGCGGGTCGACCAGGTGGACGGCAACAACCGCATCAGCCTGATCCCCGTGGGTGGCGACGACGACGGCGACGGCGGTGAGGGAGGCGGCCGCCCCTCCCGCGAGTACTCCGAGCGCCGCGACGGCGGCCGTGACAGGGGCCGGGACGGCGGTCGCGACGGTGGCCGTGACAGGGGTCGTGACAGGGACCGCGACGGTGGCCGTGACGGTGGCCGTGACAGGGGCCGGGATGGCGGTCGGGACCGCCAGGGATCCCGATCCGACCGGTCCGGCGGCCAGACTCCCTCGGGGATCGAAGAGGTCTCCTTCGCCGCGGAGTTCGACCGCATGGTCGCCGCCGATTTCGGCGATCTGGGCCCCGACGACGCGCCGGGGCGCCCGCGCCGCCGACGGAACTGACCCGAGCGGGCCGCCCGTGAGCGCCGCCGGGCCGCGTTCGCTCACGGCGAGCAGCGCACGAGGCGGACAACTGCGGGCGTTGCCACGCGCTGGTGGAGTAGGCCGGCATCTTGACCCGTGCACGACCGGAGTTGGCGCGCCGCCAAGATCCGCACTGCCGGAATAGCCGGAATAGGGTGACGGCGTGATTCGAGTCGGCGTCCTCGGCGCCGCCGGCCGCATGGGGCGCACCGTGTGCGCGGCGGTGGCGGCCGCGGGGGACATGCAGCTTTCCGCTGCGGTGGATCCCGCAGCAGCCGGTGCGACCGTGGCCGAACTGCTCGGTGACGGCGACACTGCCGACCAAGCCGGCGTGACCGTCGCCGCCGCGCCGGACGCCCTGGCCGAGGCCGGTGTGGAGGTCGGCGTGGATTTCACGGTGCTGGCCTCGGCGCGGGAGAACCTGGCGTGCCTGGCGGCGGAGGGGATCCACGCCGTCGTCGGCACGACCGGATTTTCCACCGACGACCTGGCGCAGGTCGCCGGGCTCTTCGAGCGCAGCAACTGCATCATCGCGCCCAACTTCGCCCTGTCTGCAGTGCTCATGATGCGCTTCGCCGAGTTGGCGGCCCCGCTGTTCGAGAGCGCCGAGGTGATCGAGATGCACCACGATGCCAAGGTGGACGCTCCCTCCGGTACCGCCATGATGACGGCGGGCCGCATGGCCGCCGCCTCGGCGGAATGGAACCCCGACCCGACCCGCAGCGAGGTCCTGCCCGGTGCCCGCGGCGGGCTCGGCCCCGCCGGGATCCGGGTGCACTCGGTGCGTCTGGCAGGCCTGGTGGCCCACCAGGAGGTCATCCTGGGGACCCAGGGCCAGACCCTCACGATCCGAGCGGACTCCTACGACCGCTCTTCCTTCATGCCGGGAACGCTCCTGGCGATCCGGGCCGTCGCCGACCGCCCCGGCCTCACCGTCGGCCTCGAAGGGCTACTGGGCCTCTAGCCACACCCGCCGTCCCACGAGGCGCACCGGCTCTGCCGGAGAGCGTGCGTCCAGTTCCGGTCGCTCCGGAACGAGGCCGGCACCCGCGACCCGATCTGCGCCGGCCGGTTCGGCGTGGTTTGCCGGCTCTTCGCGGTTGATGGGGCAGGTGCTGTGATGTGAGGGTCCGCGGACGCGGGTCGGGGCCTCGCGAGTCAGGCAGTAAGCGCAGCCAAGTCGATGCTGGAGGACTTCGAGTTGGACGCGCTGGCCGTGGCGGTTCAGGCCGTCGCCATCGACGCCGGCGCCGACTCCGAAGCGAAGATCAAAGCCGCCGCCACCGAATGGATCGCCAACAACCGCGACACGATCGACCCCTGGATCCAAGCCGCGCTCGCCGCCGGCTGATCGGGCGCGTGGAGCTACTCGTGCAGCCAACTCGGGGCTCATAGGCCGACGGTCAAGGTTTCGATCCTCGCCTCGGAGCGGTCGTCCCTGGTCAGAGTGATGCTCCGGCATACTGGCGGGCATGCGGCGGTTTCTGCGGCCCTGGTGGGTGGTGTCGCATGTGCTGGTGCTGGTGCTGATCGTCGTGATGATCAACCTGGGGTTCTGGCAGCTGCGGCGGCTGGAGGAGCGGCGAGATCTTAACGCCCTGCAGGCGGAGCGGACGGCTGCGGCGGTGGTGGTGGCCGATGCGCTGAGTCCTGAGATCGCCGTCGGCGGCGTCGAGGGTGTGGAGTACCGGATGGTGGAGGTGACCGGGCGGTACCGGCCCGCCGATGAGGTGGCGGTGCGTAACCGCACCCTCGGTGGCCTGCCCGGCGTGTGGTTGCTGACCCCGCTGGTGCCCGACGACGGTCCTGCTCTCGTCGTCAACCGGGGGTGGGTGCCGCAGTCCTCCAGCGACCCGGCGGGGCGGCCGCCGGCAGCGGTTCCCGACGGCGAGGTCACCGTGCGGGGCCACGTGCGTCTCAGCGAGCAGCGGGCGGGCCTGGGTGTGGCCGACCCCGCCGAGGGGCGCCTGGCCACCCTGGCTCGGCCCGACATCGAGCGGTACGCCGCCCAGCTGGACTACGTCGTGCATCCGTTCTACCTGCAGCTGACCAGCCAGGATCCGCCGCCGGTCGACTACCCGGTGATGGTGGCGTTGCCCGCTCCGGGCGACGGTCCCCATCTCGGCTACGCGGTGCAGTGGTTCATCTTCACCTCGATCGCCGTGGTGGGGTACCCGCTGGTGCTGCGGCACGTCTCCCGCCGCCCCGACCGCGCCGCCCTCCCCGACGACGAAACCGCGGTCGAGGAGGAGGCGGCGGATCCGGAGTCCGGCGAGCTCTCCTGAGAAGCAGCCACCGTCGAGCCCCAACCCAACCGCGCTGGGCTGGGGGCGCCTTGCCGGCCGAGTCGCCCGTCGCAGTGCGTCATTCCTCCGCCGAGCCGGCCCCGACTCGAATCGAGGCCGGAATCCAGAGTCCGCGCCGGTAGCCCCACCGTCGCCCGCGTGACTGCCGGCCATTGCCAGGCTGGGCGGGTGTGGCATCGGTCCTCGGGGAACGGCTCCACCGTCGCCCGCGTGACTGCTGAGCATTGCCGGGCCCAAGCTCGTAACCGGAATCGCGAAGGCAGCGGCGCGTGGGGGTTGCTGGAGATTTCCGGTATTTCAGGCGCACAAATGTTTGCTTTTAGACAAACTATTGGTATAATAGGGATTATGAAGTTTGGGGTCGGAACACCTGTCCGGGACGGCGAGGTCCTGGAGGTTCCTGGCGGGGAAAACGGGGTCGTGGAGCGTCCTGTTGGGGGGTCTCGGGTTGTTGATCCGGCGGCTTTGGAGTTCCAGCGGCGGGCCCGGGCCGGGGCGGTGGTGGATCCGGCGACGCGGACGGTGGCGGAGTCCGAAGCGGCGGGGGATT
>JAGWAK010000049.1:9660-21455 GCA_021296435.1 Acidimicrobiia bacterium | reverse complement strand
CATGGATCGACGCCAAGTACTACGCCGCCACCCAGGTCGTGGACGAGGCTCGCCACGTGGAGGTCTTCGGGCGCTACCTCCGCACCAAGCTGAACAGCGAGTACCCCATCAACCCGCACCTGCGGCTGCTGCTCGACGACATCATCGGTGACAGCCGCTGGGACATGACCTACCTGGGCATGCAGATCATGGTGGAGGGTCTCGCCCTGGCCGCCTTCGGGTTCATGCACGCCGGCACCGAGGAGCCCCTGCTGAAGCAGTTGTTGCGCTACGTCATGGCCGACGAGGCCCGCCACGTGGCCTTCGGTGTGCTGAGCCTGCAGGAGTACTACAGCAACCTCACCCAGGCGGAGATCCGCGAGCGGCAGGAGTTCGCCTTCGAGGCCGCGGTGCGGATGCGCGACCGGTTCCTGTCCCAGGAGGTGTACGAGCGGCTCGGTGTGCCGGTGCGGCCGATGGTGGAGCTGCTGCTGAACCTGCCGCCCGAACGGAGCGCTTTCCAGAGGATGCTCTTCGCCAAGATCGTCCCGAATTGCCGCAAGCTGGGCCTTCTGGATGCCGGCGACGGCTGGCTGCGCGACCGCTTCACCGAGATCGGCGTCATCGAGTTCGAGCACCACGTCGACACGTCCGAGGAATACGAGGAATTCGTCGCCGCCTAGCGGTGTGCCCGGCGGGGCCACCGGTGGCTGTCGGCGGCGCGTCTGGCGAAATCGCGCCGGCGCCATCCCCCGGCGTCCCCGCCTCCGTTGTTGCTTGACTCAGCCGGGTCTAGGAGAGCGCCGGGCCGCCTCGGCGGGTTTTCTTGAAACAGTTCCTGCAGCCGAGGCGGTGGCGGTTGCGGGCGATGAGTTCGTAGACGCCTGCCGCCAGAAGTGAGATGCCGGGCAGGGTGAGGACCCGCCCGAGCGTGCCCCAAGCACCGCCGCAGGCTCTCAGCGAGGCGGCGATGGCACGGTGGCCGCGATGTTGGGCGCCTTCAGCGTCGATCCACCAGGCGGCGTCGGCTGCCTGATGCGGGCTGAGCCTCAAGCTGGCGAGGTCGGCTTCTTGGGACGCCATGACGGACACGCCGGCGGGCAGCCTGGCGGCGATCCAGTCGGCGCAGCGTTGGCAGAAGCCGCAATCGCCGTCGTAGACGAGTGCCGGGAGGTCGGCTTCCGGCGGGCTTCCCTCGAGGTGATTGGGTGCCGGGACCGGCTCCGGGGACACGGGAGTGCGGCGGGCGACGGCGGCGCAGCGCGCCGGTTGCGGGCCTAGTGGTTGCGGCCCAGGTTGGGCTTGCGTCCGTGGTTGGCCTTCTTGCGCCGGGCGTTGGCCCGCTTGCGCTGCGTGCGCTTCGACATGGGTACCTCCCGGCGGACCAGCCTACCGGTGGCGATCCCGCAAGTCCGCAGTCCCAACGGGGCGCATCCGGTGTGCCGCGCGGGCCTCCCGGTACGCTGCGTCCGCTGTGCAGCGATTCGGGCTTCTGGGCCTGCCCAACTCCGGAAAGTCTTCGCTCTTCAACGCGCTGACCGGCGGCGACTCGCCGGTGGCTCCCTACGCCTTCACCACGACGGGTACCCACCTCGGCGACGCCAAGGTCGTGGATGAACGCCTCGAGCGCGTCGCCCGGATGAGCGAGTCGGCCGCCACCACGGCGGCAACCGTCCAGTTCAGCGACATCGGTGGGCTGGCCGCCGGCGCCGCGGCCGGGGAGGGTCTCGGCAACCGCTTCCTCGGCGGGATCCGGGAGGTCGACGCCGTCGTCCTCGTTCTCCGTGCCTTCGGCGGCGAGGAGGTCGAAGGAGTCAGTGATCCGGTGGAGTCGCTCTACACGCTCGAATTGGAGCTCAGCCTCGCCGACCTCGAGAGCCTGGAGCGCCAGATAGACAAGAAGCGCCGCCAGGCCAAGGGCGACACGAGCGTCGGCCCCGAGGTGGCCCGGATGGAGCGTGCCGCCGCCACCCTCGCCGGCGGGACGCCGCTGTGGCGCAGCGCTCTCCCAATCGCCGAACGGGAGCTTCTGGGCCCTTGCTTCCTGCTGACGAACAAGCCCGTCGTCGCCGTCGTCAACGTCGGCGAGGACCTCTCGCCGGCTGACGCAGAGGCAGCCGTCGGGACGGTGGCGGCGGAACTCGGCGGCGCGGAGACGCTGGCAGTCTGCGCGCAACTTGAGGCCGAGGTGGCGCAGCTCCCCGCCGAAGATCGGGCGGACATGGCCGAGAGCCTGGACCTCGGGGAGGGTGCCCTGGCGCGCCTCGTCTCCGCCTCCTCCCGTGCCCTCGGCCTGCACACGTTCTTCACGACCGCCCCGAACGAGACGCGGGCGTGGCCGTTCCCGGCCGGTTCCACGGCCGACGTCTGTGCCGGACTGATCCACACCGACTTCCGTCGTGGGTTTATCCGGGCCGAGACGATCCACTGGGCCGAGTTGCTCGAGATCGGCTCGTGGTCGGCCGCCCGGAGCGCCGGACGGCTGCGCTCGGAGGGGCGAAGCTACGTGGTGCAGGACGGCGACGTTCTAGAGATCCGCTTCAACGTGTAGACGGCTTGCGGCGAGCCGCAGCCGGGTCAGGCGCGGGGGCAGCAGATCGCCGGGCAGGACTCGCGCCAGGGACCGGAGCGGCCCAGGGCGCGGCGCGGTGCGCTCGGGTTTCGCTGCTCGCGGATCAGCTCGGTGATCATGTCCACGAAGGCGGGATGGGTGCCCACCGTCGGCGAGCGCACCAGGCGCATGCCGAGCGCCGCGGCGGCGCCGGCCGCCTCGCCGTCCAGGTCGTGGATTACCTCCATGTGGTCCGACACGAACCCCAGCGGCACGAGGATCACGTCGCCGACGCCCTCCCGGTGGAGCGCCTCGAGATGGTCTACGACGTCGGGCTCCAGCCACGGCACCTGCGGCGGGCCGCTGCGGCTCTGGTACACGAGATCCCAGCGCAGCGTGTCCCCGGCGCCCGGCGGCACGCGCTCGGCGATCAGCGAGGCCGCCTCGCGGAGCTGTCGCTCGTAGGGTGCGCCCGCCGCCATGGCAGTCGGGATGCTGTGCGCCGTGAACACCAGGCGCGGCAGCCCCGTCGCCCCGGCGCTCTCGAGACGGGACAGCGCGCCTCGCACGCCCTCGGCCATGGGCTCGATGAACCCGGGATGGTTCCAGTAGAGGCGCAGCTTGTGGATCTCCGGCTCGCCCCCGCAGCCCGCCACGGCGCGGGCGATGTCCTCGCGGTACTGGCGGCACCCCGAGTACGAGCCGAAGGCCGAGGTCACGAAGGCCAGCGCCCGCCGGATCCCGTCGGCTCGCATCGTCTCCACCGTGTCGGCCAGCAACGGGTGCCAGTTGCGGTTGCCCCAGTAGGCGGGCAGGTCCAGCCCGGCGTCGCGGAGCCTCGGCTCCAGCGCGGCGACCAGGGCGCGGTTCTGGTCGTTGATGGGGCTCCGGCCGCCGCGCGCCAGGTAGTGCTCGGCCACCTCCTCCAGCCGCCGGGTGGGGACGTCACGCCCGCGGGTCACATTGCGCAGGAAGGGCATGACCTCCTCGGGACCCTCCGGGCCACCGAAGGAAACGACGACGACGGCGTCGTAGTCCGGGGGCGCGGCGGCGTGAAGACCCATTGGCCGACACGGGCGGGGCGCGCGGGGGCGGGCCGCGGGGCTGACCGGCACCTCCCGCCGGCGCGACCCGTCGTCGGCTGGATTTGGAGGTCGTGCAAGCGACGCGGTAGGGAGATTGCACTGATGGTCACGAATAATGCGTCCTTGCGCCCCGGACGCTGGGGCTGGCTCGCCGCGCTCACCGTGGTGGTCGGTACTGCCGCGCTCGCTCCCGGCGCCACGGCGCAGGAGTCGGCGGTTGATGAGCAGCCGCCGTACACGAACCCCCGGTTGGCCGAGCAGGACCTTGCCTGGGCGGAGGAGAATCTGGAAGCGGCCAGACGCAGGCTGGTGCAGCGCGAGCAGGAGTTCGATCTGCTCGTCTCAGAGGCCGCCGACCTCGTCGGGCTCGAGCAGAACCTGGTCAACGACGTCGTCGAGTCCCGGAACCGTGCCGCGGAGTTCCTCGTCGTGTCCTACATGACCGGGCGGTTCGGCGCGCTCAGTGCCGAACTGCTGGCCTTGGAGCACGTGATAGACGCGCTCTACCTGCAGAACCTGATCGCGGCGCGGGCCACCTACATTGCCGACGCCTACAGCGACTACGAGCGCCTACTGGATGAGGCCGGAGATCGCCTGCTCTTCGTGCTGGATCGAATCGAGGTGGTGCACCGCGGCATCCAACTGGCGCACCGCGACATCCCGTTGCTCGAGGAGCGGCTCGCCGAAGCCCGGTGGGTGGTGTCGGTCGCTGAGATCCACGCCGTGGCTGACGCCGAGTTTGCCCGCCGCGGGCGGCGGGACCCCACACCGACGCAGTGGGAGGCGCTGCGTCAGTGCGAGTCGTCGGGGAACTATCTCGTCAACACCGGCAACGGCTACTACGGCGCCTACCAGTTCGATCAGGCGACCTGGGAGTCGGTTGGCGGAAGCGGGCGCCCGCACTGGGCCGAACCCGTTGTGCAGGACGCCAGGGCGCGCCTGCTTTTCGCACGGCGGGGCTGGCAACCCTGGCCCATCTGCGGACGCCACCTGCGCTGAGGCGCCGGCGGGGCCACGCCGGCGGCCGACCGTTTCTCCTTCGCCCCGAGCGCCGGGCGCCAGCCGGCGGCCTCGTCGGCCCCGGGCGATCTGGATCAGCGCCGCCCAGTTGCGGAGGGCCGCCTAGTTAGGCGTGATCGTCTCGGCGAGCCCTTCGCAGGTCAGCCGGCGGGTGGTGGCGAACGCGTCGGCATTGAGGCCCTCGGCGAGCTCGGTGGCGACCCGTAGGGCCTCGCCGGTGGCGTCGGTCGAGTCGGCCTGGTCGAGGAACCCCACCTCGACAGCCTCAGCCGGCGAGTAGACCTGGGCGGTGTTGCACGCCCGGGTGAAGTGCCGCGGCGACAGCCGTGCCCGGGCCAGCGCAACCACGATTGGGGGCAGGGGCAGGCCGATGGCCACCTCGTTGAGTCCGACTTTGTAGGTGCCGGCGGCACAGATCCGGATGTCGCAGCACAGCAGCACGACTGCTCCCGCGGCCAGGGCATGCCCGGTACAGGCGGCCACGATCGGGCGGGGAAACTCCGCCAGCCGCAGAAAGATCTCGCCGCCCTTGCGAAGCAGATCCTTCACGGCGGGGCCACCGCCGCGCATGACATTCAGGTCGAGTCCGGCACAGAACACCCCCGGCCGGCCGGCCAGCACGACTGCACCCGCGTTGGCCTCGGCGGCGTCGAGCAAACCGAACAGGCTGTCGAGGAGGTCGGGCGTCAGGGCGTTGACCTTGCCGTCGTCGATGCTGACGAGCGCCACCGGGCCCACCATGCTCAGCGTGACGGGCGTGTCACTCACGTCAGACCCCTCCGATCTCTAGCCGCTGCAGCCGGCCCAAATGCCGTCCCCGGAGCATTGCCGGGCCCGGCGGGGCCGGCCGAGCCTATATCCTGCGTGTCGTGACCACCGATTTGAATGCCGGTTCCACCGCCACCGCCACGTCCATGATCATGCAAGTGACCGATGATGCCGCCGAGGTCGTGCTCGGCGCGCTCGCCGAGGAGGCCGACGGGCCAACCCTGGGGCTGCGCGTCGCCATCTCGGGCACGGAGATGTCGCCCAGCATGACGTTCGAATTCGGCTATGACCTGTCGCTGCACGAGATCGGCAGTGTCGACGGCGACGACGTGGTGTACGAGTCGGCCGGGCTGACCGTCATCATTCCGGGGGATTCCGTCGAGAACCTGACCGGAGCCACGCTGGATGTTCCCAGCAACCCGCTGCAGGGCGGCCTGGTGATCCGCAACCCCAACCGCCCCGACATGGCCGACCGCATCGACCTCTCGGAATCCGGCTCGGTGGCCGAACGGCTGCAGAATCTGCTGAACAACCACGTCAACCCCTCCCTTGCCGCGCACGGCGGGTACGTGGAACTCGTCAAGGTGGAGGACAGCAAGGCGTTCCTGCTCATGGGAGGCGGCTGCCAGGGGTGCACGATGAGCGCCGCCACCCTGCATCAGGGCGTCGCCACGATCATTACCCAGCACGTGCCGGAGATCCTTGACGTGATCGACGTCACCGATCACGACGCCGGGGAGAACCCCTTCTACCAGTAGCGCCCGCTGACGGCAGGGTGCCCGCCGGGCCGGAAGGATCAGCCGAGCGCCTCCAGCGCGGTCGCCGCGATCGAGGTGGCGTCGAGGCCGCAGGCCGCCAGGATCTCGTCGGGCTTCCCGTGCGGCAGGTAGGCGGTGGGGATCCCCAGGATCCGCAGAGCCGGCATGGCCGCGGGATGGTCCATGGCGCTCAGGGCCGTTGCGATGCCGGCGCCGGCGCCACCCTCGCGGATGCCGTCCTCGACGGTGACCACGAGCGCGTGCGACCGGGCATCGTTCAGCATCGCCTCATCCAGCGGAGCCACCACCCGCACGTCCCAGACCGAGGTGGAGACCCCGTGGCTCTCCAGCTTTGCGGCGACCTGCTCGACGGTCTCCAGCATCTTGCCCACCGCCAGCAGGCAGACCGTCTCACCGCTGCGCACCTTGCGACCGGCGAGCCCGCTTCCCACTTCGTCCTCGGCGGCCTGGCGGGCCGCGGTCTTGGGCCAGCGGATGGCGACCGGTCCGTCGGTCATGTCCAGCGCCTGTGACAGCATGACCTCCAGTTCCTGGTACGAGGACGGGGCCATCACGCACATGCCCGGGACCTTCGTGAGCAGCGCCATGTCGAGGATCCCGTGGTGCGAGGGGCCGTCGTCGCCGGTGATCCCCGCCCGGTCGATGCAGAACACCACCGGCTGGCGGTGCAATCCCACGTCGAGATTCACCTGATCGAAGGCCCGCGTGAGGAAGGTGGAGTAGATGGCCACCACCGGGCGCAGGCCGCCCATCGCCATGCCGGCGGCCGAGGTCACGGCGTGCTGCTCGGCGATCCCCACGTCTACGAACCGATCAGCGAAGCGATCCTTGAAGGTCAGCAGCCCCGTGGAGTCGGGCATGGCGGCGGTGATCGCCACCAGGTCCGGCCGGGACTCGGCCTCCTTCACGATGGCGTCGGCGAAGGCCTGGGTGTAGCTGCCCAGCTTGGTCTGGGAGGTGTCGTGCATGCGCTTGATGGGATCGCGCTCCGCGGGGGCGTAACCGCGGCCCTTGTCGGTCAGCACGTGTACGACGACGGGCCCCTTCAGCTCGGCCGCGTGGCGGAGACTGCGCTCCAGGTTGCGGATGTCGTGACCGTCGAACGGTCCGGTGTAGCGAATGCCGAGGTCCGAGAAGAACGAGGGTGACTCCTGCAACTCGCGCACACCCGCCTTGACCGCGTCCACGACCCGGTCCATGTGCTCGCCGACGAGCGGGAGGTCTCCCAGGATCCGTTCCACCCTTTCCTGCTGCTGGACGAACGCCGGGTTCACCGCCAGGCGCGCCAGCCGTTCGCTGAGCCGGGAAACCGTGGGAGCGTACGAGCGACCGTTGTCGTTGAAGATGATGACCACGTCCAGGTTGGAGTGGCCCAGGTTGTTCAATCCCTCGAAGGCCATGCCGCCGGTCATCGACCCGTCCCCGATCACCGCCACGACGCGGCGCCGGGGCCCGCCCCGCTCTTCGGCGTTCCGGTAGGCCAGCGCCAGCCCGTGGGCGTAGCTCAACGACGTCGACGCGTGGCTGTTCTCGACCCAGTCGTGCTCCGATTCCTCGCGTGACGGATAGCCCGACAGGCCCCCCGGCTTGCGCAGTTCTTCGAACATGCGCGAGCGGCCGGTGACGATCTTGTGCACGTAGGCCTGGTGGCCCGTGTCCCAGATGATCGCATCGGTGGGAGAGTTGAAGACGCGGTGCAGGGCGAGCGTCAACTCGACTGCGCCGAGGTTCGAGCCCAGATGGCCGCCGTGGGTGGTGACCGCATCCACGATGAAGGCCCGGATTTCCTCGGCGAGCGTGTCGAGATCGTCGTAGCCCATCTCCCGCAGGGACGCGGGCGTGATGACTCGATTCAGCAGCATTGTGGAGCCTCGCTGGGATCGTTAACCGGGGACAATATGTGGATACCTTAGTGAGGCGCGCGGCGCGAGGTGGTTGTGGCGACGATCTCCTCAGCGCGCTGGCCACGCTCCAGCCGACGCTTTCGGCGCTGTTGGCTCCAGCGCACCAGGGGCGTGGCCCATGCCAGAGCCAGCAGGAGGCAGGCGACGCCCGCCACCGCGTCGATCCAGTAGTGGTTGGCGGTCACCACCACGGCGAAGAGGGTCAGCGGCGGATAGAGGTACAGGCCCACGCGCCCCCAGCCGCTGCGCACCCGGCCACGGAGCGCCAGGAAGCACCAGAACGCCCAGGCGAAGTGAATGCTCGGCATTGCCGCGTACTGGTTGGAGAGCGCCTGGAAGGTGCCGGAGTCGAACGACCAGAGACCTTCGTAGTGGATCATGGTGTCGACGAAGCCGGCATCCGGCAGGCAGGCGCCGTACGGCCCGCAATCTCCGAGCAGCCGCGGGGGCATGAGCGGGAACAGTGCGAACCCCACGAGTCCCAGCCCGGTGCATACCAGACCCGTGGTCCGCCACCGCTGGTAGACCTCGGGGAACTTGAGGTACAGCCACACCAGTGTGAAGAACGTCACGCTGAAGTGCAGCAGCCCGTAGAAGACGTTCCAGATCGAGATGAAGGCATCCCATCCCAGGAACCAGCCCTGCATGGTCGACTCGAAGTAGAGGCCCAGCGCCCGCTCGAGTTCGATCACGATCTCGGCGTTGTTCAGAGCGTGGACCGGCCCCACCGCCGCCGAACCGAAGTGGTTCCGGACGAGGTTGTAGCCGAAATAGAACAAGCCGATGAGCAGGAGCTCCCGCCACCAGCGGATGCCCAATTGGTGTCGCGTGGCCTGATGCGGGCCACCCCAGGCCTCGCCTTGTTCCCGCAACCAGCGGACAAGCGGCGATTGTGCCCACCGTTGCCTCCGGTCGTTTTCCTCACGACCGTGCGGTCGGACAACTCCGGTGGTCACGGGAACCTCAGACGAGCGCCTCGGCGCGGTCCTCGCCGGTTTCCGGTGGGTCCGCAGACATGTGCCGGCGGCCGAACAGCCGGTTACCGAGCAGCACCGCGGGCAGTCCCGGGAGGCTGCAGAGCAGGATCAGCAGACCGATCAGCAGGCCCAGTGAGAACGCCTGCTCCTCCGGCGCGCCGATGGCGGTCAGGAAGAACACCAGCGAGGCCTCGCGCACGCCGAGGCCCCCGATGCCCAGCGGCAGGACCTGCAGCATCAGGACGGCGGGGAAGAACGCCAACAGGGCGGTGAAGCCCACCTCGTCGATGCCCATCGCCTCGGTGGCGCATCCCACCGCTAGCAGCACCGACAACTGGTAGACCACCGAGGCGACCAGCAGGCGTACCGCGGCGCGCGGCTGCGCCCTCAGGGCATCCAGGGCGAGATGCATGGCGTTGAGGTAACGGGCGATGCCGCTGCGCCCTGCCAGCCAGCGGCCCGTGGCGTGGTGGCCCACCACGTACAACAGGCCCCCGAAGGTGGCGAGCGTGATGCACGCCAGCGTGATGGCGGTGGCCGAGGAGGCCCCAAGGCCGGCCAGAGGCGGATTCAGAGCCAGGCCCACGAAGGTGAACATGGGCAGTACCAGCCACCCCGAGAGCCGTTCGAAGATCACCGAGGCGAAGGCGGCCGGGTGCTTGCCGGTGTCGCGCCCGAGCCGGGTGACACGCAGCACGTCCCCGCCGATGGTTGTCGGCATCACGTTCGACACGAATTGCCCGGCGATGAAGTGGGACAGGACCCCGCGCAGGGGAACTTCGAGGCGCAGCGCCTCGGTGACCTGGCGCCAGCGCAGGGCGCCGAGCACCAGCGACAGCCCCATGAGGGCGAAGGCGCCGAACAGCCAGAAGGGCGTCCAGCGGTTCCAGTCCGGAAGCAGCTTGGAGGCGTCGAGGTTCGGACCCTGGACGATGAGGAATGTCAGCAGCCCGCCGCTGATGCCCGCGCGGAGGGCGTAAACAGTCCAGGTGCGCTTGCGGTCCATGGGTTCCTTGCGAGGGGATCGGGCTGTGTCGGCCTCCGGATGGCTCGACGTGGCGACGCCGCTGCTCGCTGACGGCCGGTTCTGGTTTCGGCCCGGAGCGCCGATGGGTGTTCCAAAGGTTACTCGTGCGTGCCGGTGCTGTGCCCTACGGCTACGAAGAGGCGAACTCCGGGCGCTTCGAGGGGCAGGAGTGCGCCGCGCCGGCCGAAGTTCCGCCCCGTGCGGTCGGCCGGGTCTACTGCGCCGGCGGCACGCGCTCCTCGAAACGGCTGCGGTCGACGACGATCCGAACGATACGCCCGCTGCCCACCAGGTCGCCGGCTTCGTCGCGCGCCTCGACGCTGAAGGTGAGGCGCCGCCCCTCGACGCGCTCGAGCAGCGCCGTGGCGAACACCGGTCGCCCCACCGGGATGGGCCGCACGTGGTCGAAGTGGACCCGCATGCTGACGCTGGTGGAGCCGCCGGGGAGCGCGCCGGAGAGAGCATCGATGGTGGCGGCCTCGCCGAGGGCCAGCAGGATCGGCGTGGCGAGGATCGGCAGGTCGCTCGAGCCGACGGACGCGCCGGTGTCAGCCTCGCCGACGGTCCGTCCGGCACTGCCGCGAGCGCCGGGTTCCAGAACCACGGTCGCTACCCTACGGGCCTCAGTTCCGGCGGTCACACCCTGGGCTGGAAGGCACGCCGCCACGCCCGAGCCGATCCTGGTTCGGGAGCGGCGATTGGTACCATTGGTGACGCTCAAGTCGCGACCGCACGGCGGTTCCCGGCACACCGCAGCAAGGGAGGCACCGATGGCCAGCACCATGCCGGATGCAGATGTCCTGGATGCCACGCTGCGGGCTGCTCTGCGCACCGGCGGCGACTTCGCCGAGGTGTTCGTGGAGGACCGCCGCTCCTCGCGGGCCCGTTTCGATGACGGCAAGGTCGAGGAACTGGTCTCGGGCCGGCTCAGCGGCGCCGGCATCCGTGTCCGCTCCGGCTCGTCGGTCGGTTTCGCCCATACCGCCGACCTGAGCGCCGGCGGCCTGCGGACCGCCGCGCAGACCGCCGCCGCGGCGGCCCGCGCGGGAGGCTCGCCGACCTCGGCGGGCAAGCTCAGCCGCCAGCAGGCCCCGGCCCCGAACGAGGTGACCGTCGCCCCCGACGCAGTCGCCAAGACGCGCAAGGTCGCCCTGCTGCAGGCCGCCGACGAGGCGGCGCGTGCCGAAGGCTCGGCCATCTCGCAGGTTGCGTGCGTGTACGGCGACAGCCAGCGCTCGATCCTCGTGGCCAACAGCGACGGGCTACTGGCGAGCGACGATCAGGTCAAGACGCTGTTCTCGGTGTCGGCGGTGGCGGTGGGTGACACCGGTATGCAGACCGGCCGGGAGTCGGTGGGTCGCACCGTGGGATTCGAGTTGTTCGACACCGTCGATGTCGGTGACCTGGCACGCACCGCAGCCCGGCGGGCGCTGCGCAAGCTCCAGGCCCGGCCGGCACCGAGCGGGGCCGTGCCGGTGGTCATCGGCCCAGGCGGCGGGGGAGTGCTGTTCCACGAGGCCTGCGGGCACGGCCTGGAGGCGGACCTCATCGCCAAGGAGGCCTCGGTGTTCGCCGGGCGGATCGGCGAGCGGGTGGCGAACCCCATGGTGACGCTCATCGACGACGGCACCATGAGCACCGAGTGGGGCTGCTACGCCATCGACGACGAGGGACGGCCCGCCCAGCGCAACGTGCTCATCGCCGA
>JAGWAK010000049.1:0-9641 GCA_021296435.1 Acidimicrobiia bacterium | reverse complement strand
ACCGGGCCGACCGTCCCGCCTCCTCGGGCAACGGCCGCAGGGAGAGCTACCAGCACCTGCCGATGGTGCGTATGACCAACACCTACATCGCCAACGGCGACAGCGAACCCGACGACATCGTGGCCGACACCCCCAATGGCGTCTACGTGGCGCACCTCGGCGGAGGGCAGGTGAACACCGCTACCGGCGACTTCGTGTTCGGCATGACCGAGGCCTACCTCATCGAGGACGGGCGCCTCACCGCTCCCATCCGCGACGGCAACCTCATCGGCAACGGACCCGAGGTGCTGATGCTGATCGATGCTCTGGGCAACGACTTCGCCATGGGGTCGCCGGGCACCTGCGGCAAGGACGGCCAGGGCGTGCCGGTGGGCGACGGGACCCCGACGCTGCGGGTCCAGCGTCTCACCGTCGGCGGCACCGCCGCCTGAGGCCGCCGGCCCTGCCGCACGCCGCCGGGATCTAGCCGTGCACGACGACGATCTGACCGGCGAGGCACTGGCCTCCCTCGGCGACCGGGTGGTGGCGCAGGCCGCGCCGGGCGAGCAGATCGAGGTGGTCCTGGTCCACTCCGCCGAGACCGAGGTTCGGGCCTGGGAGGGCGACATCGAGTCCTTCGCCTCCGCCACCGCCCACGGCGTGGGCATCCGGGTGGTCATCGATCAGCGGCAGGGCTTCGCGCACGCCGGCAGCCACGACGAGGCGGTCGTGGCCGAGACGCTGGCGGCCGCCCGCGACAACGCCGCTTTCGGGACCCCCGACGAGTTCCAGGGTCTGGCCACGCCGGACGGTGTGGCGGTTCCCGAAATGGACCTGTACCGCCCCGAGTTGGCGGCCGTCGATCCCGAGACCAAGATCCGGATGGCGCTGGAGCTCGAGCGGGCCACCCGCGACGGCGACCCGCGCATCTGTGGGGTGGAGTCGGCGGACTACGTGGACTCCCTCTCGGTGGGCGCGGTGGTCACCTCCACGGGCATCCGCTCGATCGGCCGGGACTCCAGTTGCTACCTGTCCGTGTACTCGCTGGCCGCCGACGGCGACGAGACCCAGACCGGTTTCGGCTTCAGCGTCGGCCGCAGCGTCGAGGATCTGGACCTGCAGCAGGCCGCCGCCGACGCCGTCGAGCGCGCCGTGCGGTTGCTGGGTGCGGGCAAGCCGGCGACCCGGCGGACCACCGTGGTCTTCGATCCCTGGGTGACGGCGCAATTCCTGGGAATCGTCGGATCCACCCTGTCGGGCGAGGCGGTGCTGAAGCGTCGCTCGCTGTTCGCAGACCGACTGGGGGAGACCGTCGCCGCCCCGGTCTTCACGCTCACCGACGATCCCACCGACCCGGCGGCGTTCGGCGCGGGGGAGACCGACGGCGAGGGTCTGGCGACCCGGCGCAACGAGTTGATGACAGCCGGTGTGCTGCGGCAATTCCTCCACAACAGCTACACGGGGCGCCGCTCCGGCACCGCCTCCACCGGCTCGGCGGTCCGCGGCTACGCCGGTACGCCGGGGGTGGGCTGCATGGCGCTGGTGGCGACGCCGGGGGACGCCACGCCGGACGAACTCGTGGCGGGCATGGACGACGGGGTGCTCGTGCAGGGCGTGACCGGGCTGCACTCGGGCGTCAATCCGGTCAGCGGGGACTTCTCGACCGGCGCCGAGGGGCTGCGCATCCGCAATGGCGAGTTGGCCGAGCCCATCCGGGAGTTCACGGTGGCCTCGACGCTGCAACGCATGCTGCTGGACGTGTTGGCCGTGGGCAACGACCTCACGCGCCTGCCGATGACGGCTGCCGGCGTCACTCTCGTCGTCGCCGACGTGACGGTGTCGGGGGAGTGACCGTCCCGCCGGGTTGACCGGCTGGCGGGCGCGCGATGTCGGTTCTCGAAGCGATCCTCCTCGGCATCCTCCAGGGGCTGACGGAGTTCCTGCCGATCTCCTCCAGCGGCCACCTGCAGCTCGTCACCTGGCTGGCCGGGTGGGAGCCGTTCGATGGTGATCCGAGCGTGTGGACGGCCTTCGAGGTGGCCCTGCACGTCGGCAGCCTGGCGGGTGTCCTGGCCTACTTCGGCCGGGAGGTCGCCGGACTCACCGCCGCGGCGCTGCGCCAGGTGATCGGCAGGCGCACTCCGGAGGGCCGGCGGGCCTGGTTGCTCGTGCTGGCCACCGCGCCTGCGGGGATCGTGGGGGTGGCGGCGGGGTCGGCGCTGGAACGCAACGAGCGGGTCTGGGTGACCGGTTGCACCCTGGCGCTGTTCGGGGTCTGGCTGTGGTGGGCGGATCGCCGCAGCGTGACCCGGCCCGATGCCGTTCTGGGGAGCTCCGATGCGCTGTCGCTGGGGGTGGCGCAAGCGCTGGCGCTGGTCCCCGGCGTGTCCCGGTCCGGCGCCATCATGACCGCCGCACGCCTCCGGGGTCACTCGCGCCTCGAGGCGGCGCGGGTCGCCATGTTGATGAGCGTGCCGGTGATCGCCGGGGCGGCGGTCTACAAGCTGATCGAGGGGGGCGGCTGGTCGGGTATCCCCACCGGTGCGCAGGCGGCGTTCATCTGGGGAACGGTGGCGGCGGCCCTGTCGGGCTGGGCGGCGGTGTCCCTCCTCGTGGCGTTGGTCCGCCGCATCGACTTCTCCCCCTTCGCCCTGTACCGGGTCGCCCTGGGGATCTCCGTGCTGGTGCTCATGGCAACATCCTTCCGCAACACCCCCTGGATCTGAGCAGTCCCCGACTGCTGCGGTCGGACGCCGCGGCAGGGCGGTGCGGGCGTGGGGTGTTTCTCAGCCGCTGGGGGTGCCGACGGCGACGACGGTGACAGCGCCCCAGACCAGGGCGGACACCGTGGCGTTCACCTCGCCGGCCCGGATCGCCACGGTCACGGCGTCCTCGCCGAGTTCGAGCACGGTGGCGTGGTGTGCAACGGTCCGCGCCTCGGGGGCGGCTTCGGTTGCGAAGCTGTCGAAGACGGCGACCAGGCTCACCGAATCGCCGGGGCGCACCGGCGGAACCCCGTAGTCGGCGGACACCGACACGGCGGCCACTCCCGGCGGTAGCCGGCTGCTGAGCCCGCCGCCGAGACCGGCGACGCGCTCGCTGTGCACCACCTCCCCCGGGTAGATCGTGGCCGCGGCGACGGCGCCGGTGGCGAGTTCAGTGACCGCACCGGACGGAACCGCGGCGGCCGGCCGCGCTTGCCACTGAACGGTCTCGGTGCCGAGCGGCTCGCCGGGTCTGATGAGGTTGACGGCCACCGGTACCTGGCGCAGTTCGCCGTAGACCGCCTCCAACTGGCGCTGGCGGTCCGACTGGCGGGCCACACCCATGACGGTGACGACGACGAGAAGCGCCACGGCGCTCCAGTAGACGGGCGGGCGGCGCAGCCAGCGGAACAGGGGCGACCGGCGCCAGGTGGGGGATCCGGCTCGGCGGCGCAGCGGGGACGGTGTCGGCATGGCGGGCTTCCTCTGGCCGGTGGGAGTTGGGGGGAAGCCGCGCCGGAATCCCGGCACTGATGCGCAGGTTACCGGCGGTTGCCCGCGGCGCCGCTAGGCGGGATCAGTGGGGAGGAGAGGACCTGCTCGGTCGCCGCAGCAACCGGGTGGGTCGGCGGGAAGCGCAGCCACGAGCCGCCCGATGAGGTTCCGCACGCGGGCCAGGTTCTCCTGGAAGACGGCCAGGACCTGCTCGTGGGTCACCGGTTCTGCGCCGGCGTCGCCGGCCACACCGGCGTCATAGTCGGTCACGAGGGCGATGCCACCGAAGCACATGCCCAGTTCGGCGGCCAGCGGCGCCTCGGGGATCTGGGTCATGTTCACCACGTCGCCGCCGAGGGCGCCGAACCAGGCCGACTCGGCGCGGGTCGAGAAGCGCGGTCCTTCGATGACCACAACCGTGCCGCCGTCGTGCACGCTGATTCCCTCGGCCCGGGCGGCGGCGACCGCGCTGCCCCGCAGTGCCGGGCAGTACGGGTCGGCGAAGGTCACGTGGTGGGTGTGCGGGCCGTCGTAGTAGGTCTGCGGGCGCCCCTGGGTGCGGTCCACGATCTGGTCACAGACCACGAACTCGCCGGGGGCGATGTGCGGCTGCAGCGAGCCGCAGGAGAAGGGCGCCAGCAAGGTCTCCACGCCTGCGGCTCGCAGCGCCCACAGGTTCGCCCGGTAGGGCACCCGGTGGGCCGGGTACTCGTGGTTCTCGCCGTGGCGGGCCAGGAAGGCCACGTCGCGACCGGCGAAGCGGCCAACCCGCGGCGCGGCCGACGGGGGGCCGTAGGGCGTGTCGATCTCGACAGGGCGCAACTCCTCAGCCAGGGAGTAGAAGCCACTTCCGCCCAGGATCCCGATTTGCGCCTCGCCGCCGGTCATGTCGCCGACGCCGGGGTGGCTGTCACGGCGCCGCCGGTGCGGGCGCTCTCACGACGATGTGGCACCTGCAGGGGTTCGGTCGCTCGCCGGCTCCCCGCCGCTGTCGCCGGACGATTCCTTCGTCCCGCCGGTGGTCTCCTTGGGCGATTCGGTCGAGGGGGACCCGGTCGAAGTGTCGTCGCCGGACTTCTTCCCGTTGGCGCTGCGCGTGGCTCCCGAGCGGCTGTCGGTCTTGTAGAACCCGTCGCCCTTGAAGGTGATCGAGGGAGCGCTGAAGACCTTCCGGACCTCCCCCTCGCCGGGGGCGACGCAGGCGGCGGGGCCCCTCTCGGAGGCGGCGCCGGGGCAGTGCGTCAGGCTGTCCTCGCTGAAACTCTGCTGGACCTCAAAGCGGGAGTCACAGGTTCGGCAGCGATATTCGTAGGTGGGCATCTGTTCCTCGCCTTCGATGCCCGAGCGGGTGCCGGGGGGACGACTCACGGACCGGCTGCTAACCCTATAGCTACGGCCGCTCGGCGCCACGCCCGCAGCCCTACCTCGGGGCCCGGCAGCGACCGGGAAACCCGATATGCCCCGGCGCACATCGCCCGTGACGGGGGAGGGTCGACTGATCTAACATGTCGCCATGAGTGCATGGTGGCTGCTGGTCCCCCTCGCGTACCTGCTGGGGACCTTCCCGACGGCGCACCTGGTTGGTCGCCTCGTGGGCCACGACCCCATGAACGAGGGCTCGCGCAACCCGGGTGCGACCAACATGTACCGGGTGGCAGGCCGGGGTGCGGGTGCCCTGGTCCTCCTCGGTGATCTGGTGAAGGGTCTGGCGCCGACGCTGGTGGCGTTGCTGCTGGCCGGGCGGCCGGTCGCCATGGGCTGCGCCGTGGCGGCGGTACTGGGCCACATCGCGCCCCTCACGCGGCGCCTGCGCGGTGGCAAGGGCGTCGCCACCTATGGCGGCGTGTCGCTGGCGATGTGGTCATTTGCCGCGCTCGGAGCCGTCCTGCTGTTCCTCATCGTCACCAAGTGGTCGGGACGCCCGTCGGTGGGCTCGCTCGTGGCGGTCCCGCTGCTGCCGGTCGGAGTCGGTATCCAGGTGGCGTTCGGCTCGGTGAGGTGGTGGGAGCCGGTGATGCTGGCGGCCGTGGCGCTGGTGATCGTGGCGATGCACTGGCGCAACATCGTGCGTCTCGCCAGGGGAGAGGAAGCCAGGCTCCCCAACGTCTTCACGCGCGGGCAGGCCACGACTTCGTGATCCCCCTCGCCGAGGCGCAGCAGGTCGTCGTCGACCGCTGCGCACAACTGCCGACGGTCACGCTCCGGTTGGTCGAGGCCCTCGGCCACGTGACCGCCGGCGCGGTCACCGCCGCCGAGGCGGTCCCGGCGTTCGACAACACGGCCATGGACGGCTATGCGGTGCGCTCGGCGGACACCGCGACGGCCCCGGTGACCCTGGAGGTCGTGGATACGTTGGCAGCCGGCAGGGCGCCCGATGTGGCCGTGGGGCCGGGCCAGGCGGTGCGGATCATGACCGGTGCCCCCATCCCGCCGGGCGCCGACGCGGTGATCATCGTGGAGCGCACCCGGGCGCTCGACGGTGGCGGCCAGGTCGTGGCCGAGGTCAGCGTCCCGGTGGGCAACCACGTCCGCAGGGCGGGCGAGGACCTCGAGGTGGGCAGGGTGGTCTTCGAGCCGGGCGAGGTCCTGCAACCGGCCCACGTGGGCGTGCTGGCCGGTTTGGGCATCCATGCGATCAGCGTTGTGCGCCGCCCCCGCGTGGGAGTCATCTCCACCGGTGACGAGCTGGTCGACGGCTCCGAGCCGCTGGCGCTCGGGCAGGTGCGCGACTCCAACCGCTACTCGCTGCTCAGCCTGGTGCGCGAGGTCGGGCTGGAAGGCGTCGACCTGGGGTTGGTGCGCGACGACCCGGAGGCCATCAGGGCCACCATCGCCCGTGGCGCCGCCACCTGCGACGCCGTCTTGACCAGCGGCGGCGTCAGCATGGGCGACTACGACTGCGTGAAGGTGGTCCTCGACGAGATGGGGGAGATGTCCTGGATGCAGGTGGCCATCAAGCCGGCCAAGCCTTTCGCCTTCGGGCTGGTGGGCGGAACGCCGGTGTTCGGCCTTCCGGGGAACACGGTCAGCTCCATGGTGTCCTTCGAGTTGCTGGCGCGCCCGGCCCTGCGGCGGATGATGGGTCACGCACAACTGCACCGTCCCCGCGTGCAGGCGACCGCTGCGTCCCCGCTGCGCCGCCATCCCGACGGCAAGATCCACTTCGCCCGGGTGGTCTGGTCGTACTGCCAGGGCCGCTACGAGGTGCGCTCGGCCGGCGGCCAGGGCTCGCACCAGCTCTCGTCCCTGGCAGCCGCCAACGGCCTGGCGGTCCTGCCCGACGGGCACGGAGTCGACACCGGCGACGCCGTCGAACTCATTCGCCTGCACGAGGCGCGCCGCCAGGACTGACCTCCGCCGCCGGCTCGACGCCGCCGGCGCAGGCGCGCCTGCCGGGGCGATGGGCACCGCAGCCGGACGCGCCGGTAGTCTTGGGTGATGGCGGAGCAACTCGTCGACACCTTCGGTCGGGTGCACCGCGATCTGCGGATCTCCGTCACCGACCGCTGCAACTTCCGCTGCACCTATTGCATGCCCCCCGAGGGGCTGGAGTGGCTGCCCCGGTCGGAGTTGCTGACCTTCGAGGAGATCGAGCGCGTCGCCCGCCTGCTCGTCGAGCGCTTCGGGGTGCACAGCATCCGCCTCACCGGCGGCGAGCCCACGGTGCGGGCCCGCCTGGCCGACCTGGTGGCGATGCTGACGCCGCTGGGGACCGATCTGGCTCTTACCACCAACGGCGCCACGCTGGCTCTGCTGGCCGAGGACCTGGCCGCCGCCGGCTTGAAGCGGATCAACATCTCCCTGGACTCGCTGCGGGCCGACCGGTTCCGCGAACTCGCCCTGCGCGACGATCTGCACCGGGTGCTCGACGGCGTCGACGCCGCCCTGGCTGCTGGGCTCGACCCGGTGAAGGTCAACGTCGTCGTCATGCGCGGCCAGAACGACGACGAGATCCTGGACTTCGCCGAGTACGGGCGCCGCAAGGGCGTCGAGGTGCGCTTCATCGAGTACATGCCGCTGGACGCCGAGGAGGGCTGGCGCGCCGGCTCGGTGGTCGCGCTGGCCGAAATCACCGAACGCATCGGCGCGGTGCACCCGTTCGAGGCGCACCGGCAGGGTTCCGAGCCCGCCAGCCGCTTCCGCTATCTCGATGGCAAGGGGTTCTTCGGCGTGGTCGCCAGCGTCACCCAGTCGTTCTGCGGGTCTTGCGACCGCATTCGCCTCACCGCCGACGGCCAGTTCCGCAACTGCCTCTTCGGTCTGAAGGAGTACGACCTGCGCGGACCGTTGCGCAGCGGCGCCGGCGACGACGAGCTGGCCGACATCGTGCGCGGCGCCGTGGGGGACAAGTGGGCGGGCCACAGCATCGGCAAGGTGCACTTCGTCCGGCCCGCCCGGTCGATGTCCCAGATCGGCGGCTGAGGCCCGCCGCTGGGTTCGCCGCGATGAGCGATCTGGGATTCACGCACCTCGACCCTCTTGGCCGGGCGCGCATGGTGGACGTCTCGGCCAAGGACCCCACGCACCGGCGCGCCATTGCCCGGGCAAGAGTGAACATGACCTCCGAGACCGCTTCGGCGGTGGCCCGCGGCGCCATCGGGAAGGGTGACGTGTTGGCGGTCGCCCGGGTCGCCGGCATCCAGGCCGCCAAGCGCACGCCCGATCTCATCCCGCTCTGCCACCCGCTGCTGGTGGGCTCGGTGCTGGTCAACTTCAGCATCGAGGACAGTCACATCGATGTCGAGGCGGAGGTCGAGACGCTGGACCGCACCGGCGTGGAGATGGAGGCCATGACCGCCTGCACGGTGGCGGCGCTGACCATCTACGACATGTGCAAGTCGCTCGATCGCTCCATGGTCATCAGCGATGTCTGCCTCTGGGAGAAGACGGGCGGGCGCTCCGGGACCTACCGCCGCGGCGACACCAGCTAGGCGCCTGAACCCGGCCGGTAGCGGCAGAATTCGGCGGCGTCAGCGCAATTCAATCGCGGCTCCCAAGAAATCCCCATCGAATCCCCATTGACGTGCTTGTTTTCCCGCCGTAGTAGCGGATGTTGCCTCGCGGCCGCTGATGTCGGGCGATAAGTTCGAAACTGCTCGCCAACCATTGAGTCGCGGACCGGAACCTCGCTCTCGACCTCGCACATCGGGACGCAACGAGCAGAAGCGAGATATCCACAACTCCGGATCCGTCAAATGACATACTTGTAGTAGGAGACCCGGTGCCTACTCTCATGACAATCCTGATTCTCGCAGCTTTGTGGTTGGCCGTACTAGCGCCAAGGCTTTTACGTCGCCTTTCCCAGTATCAGAGTGAGCAGAAGTATTCGCCCATGTCTTCTGGTTCTTCTCGCTCCCGGAACTTGGTCCCGCTCACCAGTGTCGTACAGCTCGTCCCGCCGCCCCGCCCCGGCCTTGTCCTGCCGGGCCTCGGCGTGGATCGGGAGGCCCTGGTCCGGCGCCAGCGCGAGCGGGCTCGCCTGCGCCGCATCAACATCCTCATCGGTCTCATGTTCCTCGCCATCGTGACGCTGGTGGCGGCCCTCATCGCGGGCGGGGCCATGATCGCGGTTCACGTACTCGTCGACATCCTGCTCGTGGGATACGTCGGGGCTCTGGCCAGCCGGCAGCGGCGCATCCTGGAGCGTCACGCCAAGGTCACCGACATCGCCTCGGCCAGGATGGCTGCGGATCCCCGCAGGGGTCGCCCGGAGTCCCCGGCGGAGGAAGCGGCGGTCACCTTCATCGCCGGCTCTCGCGGCCGGCACTGACCCGGCCTCAGCGCATCTCCCGAGCGCCGCGGTGCGCGGCGTTCTGCTGCGGTTAGTCGCCCGTGCGTTCGTGGCTGCGTGAGGCGCGCACCATCGGTCCGATCACGACGAGCACCCCGACAAGGAAGAGCAGACCGGCGATCAGCGACACCGGATCCCCGGCACGAGCCGCAGCCACCGCGAACAGCAGGCACCCGATGGCCCAGAGGCTGTAGCCGAACACGTTCCACCAGAGATCGGGAATGCGGCGCACCCGCAGGAGGCTAGGGGTGGTGCGACCGGGGCCAACCCAGCGCAGCGACGACCGCCTCCTCCGGTAAACTCCGTACCCCGTTCGGGGGTGTAGCTCAGCTGGCTAGAGCGCTTCGTTCGCAACGAAGAGGTCGGCGGTTCGAGTCCGCTCACCTCCACTC
>JAGWAK010000048.1:24685-25321 GCA_021296435.1 Acidimicrobiia bacterium | reverse complement strand
GATCTCGGTGCGGCGGGTCTGGCGCAGGCGGAAGCCTGCCAGCAGGATCACTGCCGAGACGGCGGTCAGGATCCCGACCAGGAGGGCCAATAGCTGCAGGGGTACCAGCTCGACGACCGCCAGACCGCCCGCGATGCCCACCGGCAATCCCCAGAGCGCGTTCTTGAACGCTTGCCAGTCGATGTGCTTGCCCTCCACGATGATGTGCCGTATGCCGACGATCTGCCCCACGATGAGCAGGGGGCCCGGAATGAACGTGGGATCGATGGCGACCAGCGCCGGGGCGGCTACGAGCGACAGCCCCACGCCGACCGAGCCCTGCACGATGGCACCACCCGCCACCGCGGCGATGGCGAGAACGAGCTCGACGGCGCTCAGGGCTTGCCCCTGACCGGGTCCCGCCGCACCAGGATCTCCCCCGCGGCCTCCCGGCAGGGGTACACCTCGATGTCGCCCTTGCGATCCCGGCGACCGTCGAGGTTCTCCTTCCAGCCGCTCCCGTCGGTGGCGAAGGTCCAGAAGTGTGTGAGGCAGACGATCTCCTCGCCGGCCACCGCCCCGGAGTCGCCCAGATGTGACCACTGGTGGGGGCAGCGGGCATCCATCACGCAGGGAACGCCGCTCTGCGTACGCCAC
>JAGWAK010000048.1:23057-24620 GCA_021296435.1 Acidimicrobiia bacterium | reverse complement strand
GTCGTCGGTCGTGGCGGCGCCGGCGTCGGAGCCGCAACCGTCCAAGGTGCCTACCGGATTGCCCGTCGTTGCTGCTGCTCAGCCGTTGGCGGCGTCGACCATTTCGACGATGCGTTCGGGGGTTGCGGGGAGGCGGCGGATGCGGATGCCGAGGGCGTCGTCGATGGCGGCGCAGATGGCCGAGGGCGCCATCATGCGTCCGGCCTCGCCGCCGCCCTTGATGCCGTAGGGGGTGTAGGGGCTGGGCGTCTCGTTGTGTCCCACTCGCAGCGTCGGCGAGTCCAGGGCCGAGGGGATGAGGTACTCGGCGAAGGAGGGGGTGCGGAGAACGCCATCGGTGTCGTAGAGGAACTCCTCGAACAGGGTGCTGCCGAGGCCCTGCACGGTGCCGCCGATGACCTGGCCGCCGACGGAGCGCGGGTTGACGACGGTGCCGCAGTCGTGCACGGCGGTGTAGTCCAGGAACTCCACGCGCCCCGTCTCGGGATCCACCTCCACGACCACGACGTGGCTGGCGTGGCCGACGAAGGGGTAGAAGACCCCCAGGTTGGTGCGCTCGGGGTTGGGCATGGTCGTGTAGGGGTGGTCCTGGACGTGGCTGGCTTCGAGGCCGGTCTCGATCTCCTCGGGAAGGGAGTGCTTGAACATGTGGGCGGCCAGGGCGATCTCGGCGAGTTCCTTGCGTTGATCGGGGCTGCCGCGCACCGCGAAGCCGCCGTCCTCCCACACCAGGTCGTCCTCGTTGGCCTCCAGCAGGTGGGCGGCGATCTTGGCGGCCTTGGCCCGGATGCTCTGGGACGCACCCTCCACCGCGCCGCTCACCATGATCGTGAAGCGGCTGCCGCCGGGTCCGGTGGCGGGCATACCCTGATTCGAGCCGGCGTACACCACCGACACGTCCTCGGGTTTGACGCCCAACTCCTCGGCCACGAACTGCGCCACCATCGTCTCGGGGCTGTTGCCCCAGGAGGCGTTGGAGTACAGGGTGGCGGTCACCGCGCCCATGGCGTCCACCTTCAGCGTCACGCTCTCGGGGGCGCTGGTGACCGGCGCGGCGACCGGCTCGTCGAACCAGAACCAGAACTCGGTGGCGCTGAAGACGCTGCGCTCCTGGCAGGTGCACACGCCGATGCCGACGTGGCGGCCCTCGGCGCGCATCTCGGCCTGCCGCTTGCGCCAACCCTTGTAGTCCGACAGCTCCATGGTCTTGTTCAGCACGGCCTCGTAGTCGCCGCTGTCGTAGACGTTGCCGGTGGGGATGAAGTAGGGGAACTGGTCGGGCTGGATGAAGTTCATGCGCCGGATGTCGACGGGGTCCATGTCCAACTCGAGGGCCATGAGGTCCACCATGCGCTCCAGGATCCAGTTGCCGACCTCGGAGCCGAAGCCCCGGTAGGCGCCCTGCTGGCACTTGTTCGTGAGCACCGCCGTGAGGTCGTAGCCGATGCTGCTCATGCGGTACGGGCCCACGGCCTGAGCGAGGGAGTTGCCGTGCTGGCCCACGCCGAACTGGATGTAGGCGCCGTAGTTGTCGACCACCTTGTAGCGGGTGCTCAGCAGCGT
>JAGWAK010000048.1:13890-22690 GCA_021296435.1 Acidimicrobiia bacterium | reverse complement strand
GCGGCGAAGTCGCCGTCCACATCACCGAAGGTGAAATTGCGGTGGAACGGGACGTTGGACTCCAGCGCCTCGTGGATCAGCGGGGCGTCGTCGGTGAGGGCAGCGAGCATGTCGGTGAGCGGCTCGAGCGGTTCGTATTCCACCTCGATGAGTTCGGCGGCGTCCTCGGCGACGGCTCGGGAGGTGGCGGCCACCACGGCCACGCCTTCGCCCATGTAGCGCACCTTGTCGACCGCCAGGCAGTACCAGGTGTGCTTGTCGGGCGAGGGGCCAAAATCGGGCATGGGGTTGACGTGGTCGGTGACGTTCTCGCTGGTGACGATGGCCACCACACCGGGGACTGCCTCAGCGGCGGTCTTGGCGTGGGCCATGGTGCTGCGCGCCACGGCCACCTCCAGCATGTTCGGCACCTCGTAGTCGTCGATGTAGTTGCCTCGGCCCCGCAGGAACTTCGGGTCCTCGACGCGGGGGATGGACTTGCCGACCCACTCCAGGCGCTCGGGATGTTGGCGTACCTCGGGGATGGTCATGTCAGTCCTCCTCTGCGCGCATTTCGGCGGCGGCGTCGAGCACGGCGTCGACGATGTACTGGTAGCCGGTGCAGCGGCACATGTTGCTGGAGATCCCCTCGCGTGCCTCTTCGGCGGTGAGGTTGGGGTTGTCGCTTATGAGTTCCAGGCTCCGCAGCAGCATCCCGGGGGTGCAGAACCCGCACTGCAGGCCCTGGTGGCGGCGGAACGCCTCCTGCAGGGGGTGCATCTCGGCGCCGGGGGCGAGGCTCTCCACGGTCTGGATGTCGGCGCCGTCGGCTTGGACGGCGAACATGATGCACGAGCGCACGCTGGCGCCGTCCAGCAGCACGGTGCAGGCACCGCAGGCGCCCTGCTCGCAGCCGAAGTGCACCCCCACCAGGCCCAGCTCGCGGCGCAGGAAATCCGCCAGCGACCGCCGGGATTCGACGGTGCCCGACGCGGCCGCGCCGTTGACGGTCACGCTGATCTCGTGGCTGCTCATGACGCACCTCCCGCCCGCTCGGCGGCCGCCGTCAGCGCCCGCCGGGTCAACACCCGGGCCAGCTTCTTGCGATAGGCGCCCGAGCCGAACGAATCCGACAGCGGCTCGATCCCGGTTGCTGCGGCCTCCGCTGCGGCTTCGAACGCCTCGGCGCCCGGCGCGGCGCCCACCAGGACAGCTTCGGCCTCCGGGCGCCGCAGCGGCACCTCCGCCACACCGCCCAGCACCACCGACGCCCGGTCGATGGCGCCGCCGTCGACGTGGATCAGCACCGCCGCCAGAGCGATCGGCCAACTCTCCGCCGTCACGCTGAACTCCAAGAACCCATGCCCGGTCCCATCGGGCCATGCGTCCACCGTGATACCGGTGACCAGCTCGCCCTCCTCCAGGGCTGTCGTGAAATAGCCCTCGAAGAAATCCTCCGAAGCAATCTCCCGGCTCCCGCCGGCGCCCTGCGCGGTGACGGTGCCGCCCTGCGCCTTGAACGCCGCGGGCATCTCCGCGCTCGGATCGGCGTGCGCGATGCTGCCCACCACCGTGCCCTGATGGCGCACCGGCACCTGACCCGCATTCGAAATCGCATCCGCCAGCACCGGCGCGATCGCCAGCGTGTCGGCGTGCAACTCCACGGTGCGCTGGCGGGCGCCCGCGCCGACATGCAGGCCGCCGCCATTGGCGCCGCAACCCCCCAGATCCGGCGCCCGGGCGATGTCCACCAGGTGACCCGGCGCCGCCAACCGCAAGTTCATCAACGGGATCAGACTCTGACCCCCCGCCAGGATCCGCGCATCGAACCCCAACTCACCCAACAGCGCCGCCGCCTCCGCAGCCGACCCCGCCCGGTGATACTCGAAAGGTGGCGACTTCATGGGCACCTCCTCGGAAACGCTCATCAGGAACGTAGTTCCTGGGGGATGGGCATGCCATCTGCGCCGCCTCAGGCCGGCGCCCGTCTGGCCCTCCAGGACTCCTCGCCCCGGTTCAACGGCTCCCCGCATTCCCGGCCGCCCCCCCTGGCCGGGAATGCAGGAAGCCTGCAGGGAAGACTCTCACAGACGGACCGGGCAGGACACCTCGGCGCCGAACACCTCGTTGAGACGGCCGAAGGCGATCCAACAGCCGATCGAGATGGTCATGTCCATCAGCAGATCCTCGCCGTAGATCTCAACGAGGCGGTCCATGAGTTCCTGGTCGATGGCCACGTGGTCGAGGGCGAACTTCTCGGTGTACTCGATGGCCAACCGCTCGGCGTTGCTGTAACCCTCGTAGCCGGCCCAGTCGGCGACGTTCAGGTAGTCCTCTTCGGTCAGGTCATGTTCCGCCAACGACGCAACCCGGGTGTCCAGTCAAACGACGCAGTGGTTGATCTGGGCGATCCGCATGCGCATCAACTCCCGCAGGCGCACCGGCATCTGGCTGTCGGCGTACACGGTGGAGATGAACGACCGCGCCGGCTTGGAGAGGTGCGGGCCGAGTTGCCAGACCCGCTTGTGCAGATCCTCGGGTCCGTCAGCAACGGGGATGCGTGGCAAGTGCCCTCCAGGGGTGGCGAGGCGACGGGAATTCGGCCCGCACACTAGTCCAGGATCGGCAGCCGGCCCCCGGTGCGCTAGAGGAGGCGCAGGCTCCGTGCCTTGGCGAGCGCCTCGATGCGATTGCGGGCCTGCAGTTTCTGCAGCAGCGACTGCACGTAGCTGCGCACCGTGTTCTCGGCAAGGTGCAACTCCTCGGCGATCTCCTTGCTGGTCCTGCCGAGGGCCATGATGCACAGCACCTCGTACTCGCGCAGGGTGAGCGATGCGCCGACGCCGTTGCGCGCCGCCAGATTCTTCGCCCGCGCTGCGGGAAGGTCCGTCAGGGAGGGGTCCACGAAGACGTTCCCCGCCAGGACGCTGCGCAACGCCTCGACGAGGTCCCGCGTCCCCTTCAGCACGATGCCGGTGGCGCCCGCGTTCAGGCATGCCCGCAGCGGTTCGGGGTCGTCGAAGGCTGTATGGATCACGACGGTCGATCCGGGTGAGGCGCCCAGCAGGGTGCGGCACAGCGGCGGCGCCAGGTGCTCGCCCAGCTTCAGGTCCAGGATCACGATGTCGGGCTGTAGTTGCCGTGCCAGCGCCTCGGCTGCAGCGGGGTCGGCGGCCTCGCCGACGAGTTGCAGGTCGGCGGTGCCGGCCAGGATCTGGCGCACCCCGTCGATGACGATCGGGTGATCGTCCACCACGAGCACGCTCGCCGGTGAGGTGGCGCCGTCTGCGGGTGCGATCTCACTCATCGGGGCGGGCCGTGTCATGCGTGCGGGCCGGGCCTCGTGCTCCCGGCGCTCATGCGCCGACCGGCTCGCACGGCACCGACATGCGCAGGGTGGTCCCGCCGTCCTCGTTGGTGGTGAGTTCGAGGACGCCACCGAGGTGCTCCACCCTTCCCAGCAGCGACGTGAGGCCCCAGTTGTGCTCGCCCCGGGGTATCGCTGTCAGCTCGAAGCCCTCGGGCAGCCCCTGGCCATCGTCCTGCACCACGAGGGTCACCGCCGCTTCGGCAAAGTGCAGCGTGACGACGACCATGTTGGCTTCGGCGTGCTGCTGGATGTTGTACAGCGCCTGACGGACGCCGGCCACGAGGGCCGTCTCGATCCGTGGCGGCAGCGCTCGGGCCGTGCCGCGCACGACGAGGTGGGTGACCAACTCTGCCCGGGATTCGAGATCGGCCAGCTCGCGCCGCAGCGCCACGGGGACCGTCTCGTGGGCCTCCGAAGGCGCCAGCGCCTCGAACGCCTCGCGCATGCGGCGCGCAGCCACGCGGGCCTGCTCCTCGATGTGCAGCGCGCTCTCGGCCATCGGCCCCTCCGAGGCCGACTGGGCCATCTGTGCCGCGGCCACGCCGATGCTGAACAGCAACTGCCCTACGTCGTCGTGCAGGTCGGAGGCGATGCGGAGGCGCTCCGCGTGCACCCGTTCCGAGAGCGCCCGGCTGGCCCGCATCGTGAGCGACATGAGCGGAGCGAAGCTCCCGGCAGTGGCTTGCAGGAGGGTCATGGCCCGGTCACCGAGCGATCCCACCGACCGCGTGGCCCCGTAGAGCACACCGAGAATGTCGCCTTCGTGCATGACGGGAACGGCGATCATCCCGCCGAGGCCCTCGCCGCGGACGACGTCGGCGAACTCCTGTGAGATGCGCGGGTCGTTCAGGTAGTCCTGCACCGAGATCGGGCGTCGCTCCACCAGGGCCCGGCCGCCGAGGCCCTGCCCGGCCGGGATCCGTACGCCCCGGTAGCGCTGGGTACGTTCGCCGTTGACGCCGAGCATGCTGAGCATGCCAGCGTCCTCGTACACGGCAACAGAGGACAGCGGGACTTGAAGCAGGCGGTCGATCTCGCGCGCCGCCTGCTGGGCGAACGCCTCGGGGTCGAGGAACCCGCCGAGCCGCCTGGTGCTCTCCGCCAGACGGCGGCGGTCACCAAGGTCGGCGAGTGTCGTCACGGCGGCGCTCCCAGAGGCTTCCGTCTCAGAGCGCCGGGGGGCTCGGGAACCCACCCACGAGCGATTCGTAGGTTTTCGCAGCCGCCAGGGCGGTCGTCTCGTCCCAGTAGCGGGCAACGAAGCTCATCCCCACTGGAAGCCCGTCGCTCAGGCCCGCCGGCACGTTGATCGTGGGGTGCCCGGTGACTGAGCAGGGCAGGGTGTTGGGGACCATCTCCAGCGCTCGCGCCACGTACTCCGAGACCGAGCAGTCCTCAGCCGGCAGCTCGGTGGGCATCATGGGCAGCGTCGGGTAGCAGAGCACATCGCAACCCTCCAGAGCCCGGTCGTATGCCTGATTGATCAGCGGACGCACGTTCTGAGCCTTGGCGTAGCAGGACCCTCCTCCCAGGTTCAGCATGTACTGCCCGAAGAGGGCCACGTACTTCACGGAGTGGGAGACCTCGTTGCCGTGGCGCCGCCAGCCGTCTCTAAAGGCCTCCATGATCTCGGGGTTGTACTGGCCGCGGTGGTTCAGGCCGTAGCCGTTGCCGCGCAGCATCTGCCAGGCTCCTCCCTCGGTTGCGATCACGCTCCAGACCGCCGCGGCCCAGAGGTGTTCGGGGATCGAGACCTGCCGGACCTTGGCGCCGGCCGCCTCCAGACGTCTCAGGGCGGCCCGCACCGTCTCGTCCACCTCGGCGTCGCTGTTGGGGTGGCCAAAGCCCTCCGCCACGACGGCGATGCGCAGATCCGCCGGGTCGCGGTCGAGACCGACCGTGTAGTCGACTCCCGAGGGCGCCTGCAGCTGGCGGTGGTCCACTCCGTCGGGCCCGGCGATGGCCGTCAGCAGCAGCGCCACGTCGTCGACGGTGCGGGCGATCGGGCCGAGGTTGTCGATCGTGTACTCGATCGGGAATGCCCCCGTGTAGGGCACGAGTCCGTAGCTGGCCTTGATGCCCACGATGCCCGACCAGCCGGCCGGCATGCGCACCGATCCCCCCTGGTCGCCGGCGATTGCCATGTCCACCTGGCCGGTGGCCACCAGCACAGCGCTGCCGCACGACGAGCCACCGGCGGAACGGGAGGGATCCCACGGGTTGCGCACGGGACCGGTGGCGGCGGTGTGGCTGCCGCCGGAGAAGCACAGGTCCTCGCACACCGCCTTGCCGGCGATCTCGCCGCCCGCCTCCAGGATTCGGCGAACCACGGTGGCATCCGCGCGGGGCACGAATCCCTCCAGGGTCGCCGAGCCGTTCATCATCGGCACGCCGGCCACGTCGACGTTGTCCTTGATGGCGATGCGCTTGCCGGCCAGCCGGCCGTCGGCACGCTCGCGCACCGCGCATTGGCGGTACCAGGCGCCGAACGGGTTGTCGGCCGGCTCAGGCCGCCACGAGTGCCGCTGCGGTGTTGCGGGTGCCTGCTGCTGGTAGAGGTCCTCGACGACGTCGTAGGCCGCCAGCGCCCCTGCCACCAACTCCCGGTAGGTGGCCAACTCGTCATCGCTCGGCGACAGCCCGAAGCCGGCGGCGATGGCTCCCAACTCGTCGGTGCTCGGAACCGGTACCCCCATGAGGCCTCCTCGGCGAGACGTCGCTGTCCGTAACCTACGACTCCCCGGCGCCGAGGTGTTACCCGCGTTTGCAGGTACTTGCGTTGGACAACGCGTTTGCTGTCGGCACGCCCCGAGCCGGACGGGATCCGGCGATCCGTCATCCTGGCGGGGACCCGTCATTCCGGCGGCGGTCAGTCACTCCCGCGGAGGCCGGAATCCAGGGTCGGCGCGCCCCTCGCCGGGTGACCGGTCGATGCGCCGGGACGGGTGTATTTTCCTCCGATGGCGCGGCCCAACGTCCTACTGGTGATGGCGGACCAACTCGCGCCGCATTTCACCGGTACATACGGCCACCCGCTCGTGCGAACGCCGTCCCTCGACGCACTCGCCGAGCGCGGGACGCGCTTTGACGCCGCCTACTGCGGCGCGCCCCTGTGCGCCCCGTCCCGGTTCTCAATGCTGGCGGGTCGGCTGCCGTCGGAGATCGGCGCGTGGGACAACGCGGCGGAGTTCCCGGCCTCGGTTCCCACCTTCGTGCACCACCTCCGTCTCGCCGGCTACCGCACGGTCCTCTCGGGGAAGATGCACTTCGTGGGGCCCGATCAGCTGCACGGCTTCGAGGAGCGCCTCACGACCGACATCTATCCGGCCGACTTCGCCTGGACCCCCGACTGGGACGCCCCCGGTGAGCGGATCGGCAAGTGGTACCACAACATGGACAGCTTGTCGGAGGCCGGGCAGGCTCTGGCCACCTACCAGATCGACTACGACACCGAGGTCGGCCACGCCGCCGTGCGGCAGCTCTACGACATGGCGCGCCACGGCGACGAGCGGCCCTTCCTGCTGGTGGCGTCGTTCATCCACCCGCATGATCCCTACGTGGCGCGCCCGGAGTGGTGGGACCTTTACGACCACGACGCCATCGACCTGCCGGATGCACCGCCGGAGACCCTCGAGCCGCACGTCGAGCGCATCCGGCACGGCATCGAGGTCGACACAGTGGGTTACAGCGAGGCGCAGTGCCGCAACGCCCGGCACGGCTACTACGCCAACACCAGCTACTTCGACTCTTGGCTGGGTCGGCTCGTCGATGTGTTGGCCGAGGTGGGTCAACTCGACCGGACCGTGATCATCGCCACCAGCGACCACGGCGACATGCTGGGCGACCGGGGAACCTGGTTCAAGATGTGCTTCTACGAGCGGTCGGCCCGGGTGCCCCTCGTGGTGGCGGGTCCCGACGTGGCCAACCGCAGCATCGGCAACGCCTGCTCCCTGCTGGATCTTGTCCCGACCCTGCTGGAAGTGACCGGCGCCGGCTCCGGAGCGGGATCAGCCGCCCCACTGGCCGGGCGCAGCCTCTGGGAGAGCGCCACGGGCGGGGAGGATCCCATCGACGAGGCGATCGGCGAGTACACCGCAGAGATGACCTCGCACCCCATGTTCATGATCCGCCGCGGCCGCCACAAGTACATCGCCTGCGAGACCGACCCGCCGCTGCTGTACGACGTGGAGGCCGATCCGCTGGAGCGCACCAACCTCGCCAACGATCCCGGCCACGCCACCCTCGCGGCGGGTTTCGCGGCCGAGGTGGCCGAGCGCTGGGACGCCGCGGCGATCCGGGAGGCGGTTCTGGAGTCCCAGCGGGCCCGGCGGGTGCTGCACGAGGCCATGGACACCGGCGACCGGCACCACTGGGACTACGAACCGGTGCGCGACGCCGCCAACGAGTACGTCCGCAACCACATGGACTGGGCGGAGGCCGGCCCCCGCAGCCGCTTCCCCCCGCTCGACGGCGCCGGCTGAGGCCGGCCCGGTCAGCGGTTGCGGAGTTCGACGCGGCGGATCTTGCCCGAGACGGTCTTGGGCAGTTCGGCGGTGAATTCGATGCGGCGGGGGTACTTGTAGGGCGCGGTCGTTGCCTTGACTTGCTCCTGCAGTGCGGCGACCAGCCCGTCGCCGGCCTCGTAGCCCTCGGCGAGCACCACGAACGCCTTCACGATCTGGCCGCGGATCTCGTCGGGGACGCCCACCACGGCTGCCTCGGCCACGGCGGGATGCTCCAGCAGCGCCGACTCCACCTCGAACGGACCGATGCGGTACGCCGAGGAGAGGATGACGTCGTCGGCGCGCCCGACGAACCAGAAGTAACCGTCGCCGTCGCGGATCCCCCGGTCGCCGGTCACGTACCAGCCACCTCGGTGCGCCTCGGCGTTGCGCTCGGGGTCGCGCCAGTACTCCTTGAACAGTCCGACCGGCCGCGTGGGTTCGACCCGCACGGCGATGTCGCCCTCGCTGCCGTCGGGTAGCTCACTCCCGGTCTCGTCGATGATCGCGACGTCGAAGCCCGGCACGGCGAGGCCCATCGATCCGGCCTTCACCGGAATCCCCGGCAGGTTCGCCACGACGTTGACCGTCTCGGTCTGGCCGTAGCCGTCGTGGATCAGGGTTCCCGTGGCCTCGTGCCACACCTTGATGACCTCGGGGTTGAGGGGCTCGCCGGCCGAGGTGCAGTGGCGCAGGCCCGAGAAGTCGTAGGCGGCCAGGTCCATCTGGGCGAACGCCCGGTACAGCGTGGGCGGCACGCAGAACGTCGTGACACCTTGGGTGGCGATGATGCGCAGCATCCGGTCCAGGTTGGGCTTGCCAACCACGTTCCACATCAGCACCGCCGCGCCCACGCGCCACTGCCCGAACAGCTTCCCCCAGGCGGCCTTGCCCCAGCCGGTGTCCGACACGGTCCAGTGCAGATCATCGGGCCGCAGGTCCTGCCAGA
>JAGWAK010000048.1:0-13827 GCA_021296435.1 Acidimicrobiia bacterium | reverse complement strand
CGGGGCGGCCGCGGCCGTGGCGTGGACGGGCGTCGAGGTCGGTGCGCCGGCGACCTCGACGTCGAGGTTGGTCCAACCCGCGGCGGCGCCGCCTACGAGCACACGCCGCGACACCCCGGGACATTCGGGCAGTGCCGCGCCGACCGCGGCCATTCCGACCGTGTCGGTCACCACCGTCGTGGCGTCGTCCACGTTCACCCTGTAGGTCACGTCGCGCGCGCTCAACTGCATTGTGGCCGGCATCGGCACGGCACCGAGATGCAGGCAGCCCAGCAGCACGTCGTACCACTGCACGATGCGCGGCAGCATCAGGAAGACCCGGTCGCCGGTGGTCACGCCGAGGCTCGCCAGCACGGCGGCGGTTGCGGTGACCCGGGCCGCGATCGCGGCGAAGTCGAAGCGCCGCGCCGTCAGGCCGTCGGGTTCCACCGCCACCAGCGCCAGATCGTGGGGATGCGCGTGCGCCCGGTCGTAAAGCACATCGCGGACGTAGTTGAAGTGGTCGGGGACCTCGAGGCGGAAGCTCCGCCGCAGCTCCTCGTACTCGGCACGTGTTGGCATGGTTTCCATCCTGTGTCCGGATTGGCGGTACGGCAACCTGTCCGTTGGGGTGCCGCTCTGCTCCTCGGTGCGAGGCGAAGAGTCGTCGCAGCCCGGCGCCCCGACCCCCGCCCTCGCGCAATGCTGGGTTGTCGGTCGATCAGACGGGCAGGCCGCACTCCCGGCTTATGACGAGGCGTTGGATCTCGCTGGTGCCCTCGCCGATCTCCAGGATCTTGGCATCACGGTAGAAGCGGCTCACGGGGCTCTCGTCCATGAACCCGTAGCCGCCGAAGACCTGGGTGGCCTCACGGGCGGTGGCCACGGCCGCCTCGCTGGCCGCCAGTTTGGCGATAGCCGCTGCCCGCCGGTAGGGCTTGCCCTCGTCGTAAAGGCGTGCAGCCTCGTAGGTCACCAGCCGCGACGTCTCTAGGGCCACCGCCATGTCGGCGCACTTGAAGGCGATGCCCTGATTGGCGCCGATGGGCCGTCCGAAGGCGTTGCGTTCGGAGGCGTAGGCGAGGCACTCGCCGAGGCACCCGGCGATGAGTCCGACGGCGAGGGCGGCGAAGGCGATACGCCCGGCGTCGAGGGTCCGCAGGAACTGGTGCACCCCCTGGCCCCGCTGCTCGCCGAGCAGGTGGTCGGCAGGCACGGCGCACTCGTCGAGGGTCAGGCCGTGGGTGTCCGAGGCATGCCAGCCCAACTTCCGGTACGGCGGTTCCACGGTGAAGCCGGGTGCGCCCGACGGCACGATGACCGCCGAGATCTCCTCGGGTCCGGTCCGGGCGGTGAGGGTGACGAGGCTCGTGATGGGCGTGCCGGAGTTGGTGATGAACGCTTTCGCCCCGTTGAGCACCCACTCTCCGCCGCCGGGGCCGTCGCGGAACTCGGCGCGTGTCTCGGTGGCGAACGCGTCCGAGCCGCCCCCGGGCTCGGTCAGTCCGAACCCCGACAGCGCCCGCCCCGCCACCAGGTCGGGCAGCCAGCGCTCCTTCTGGGCCTCGGTGCCGTAGCGATTGAGTGGCTCGGCTCCGAGGGTGCCCACCTCCACGGTGACGCCGAGCGATTGGTCCACCCGCCCGATCTCCTCGATGGCCAGGCACAGCGTGGTCATCCCGGCGTCGGTCCCACCCCAGCGCTCGGGGAAGACCAGCCCGAACAGGCCCAGGTGGCCCATTTCGAGGACCACATCGACCGGGAAGGTGTGCTCGCGGTCCCAGGTCTCGGCGTTCGGTGCGATGCGCTGCAGGGCGAAATCGCGGACCACCGCCCGGAACTCCTCCTGCTCGGGTGTGAACTGCATCGTGCCTCCTTCAGGCGTGTTCGATGGTGGCCTCGTCGTGCAGGCCCAGTTCCTCGATGGCGATCTCTCGCATCCGGAACTTCTGGATCTTTCCGGTCACGGTCATGGGGAAGTCACCGGTGAACTTGATGTATCGGGGGATCTTGTAGTGGGCGATCCGTCCTCTGCAGAACTCCCTGATGTCCTCGGCGGTGGTCGCCGTCTCGTGGCGCAGCTTCACCCAGGCCATCAACTCCTCGCCGTAGCGCTCGTCGGGGATGCCCACCACCGACACGTCGGCGATGTTGGGATGGGTGTAGAGGAACTCCTCCACCTCGCGGGGGTAGATGTTCTCGCCACCGCGGATGACCAGGTCCTTGATGCGTCCGACGATGTTGACGTAGCCCTCGGCGTCCATGGTGGCTAGGTCGCCGGTGTGCATCCAGCCGTCGCCGTCGATGGCTTCGGCGGTGCGTTCCGGGTCGTTCCAGTAGCCCTGCATCACCGAGTAGCCGCGGGTCAGCAACTCGCCGGGGTTGCCGCGCGGGATGCATTCCTGCGTGGCCGGGTCGATGACCTGGATCTCCACGTGAGGATGCACGCGGCCGACCGTGGAGACCCGGGACTCGATGGAGTCGTCGTGGGTGCTCTGGGTGGACACCGGGGAGGTCTCGGTCATGCCGTAACAGATCGTTACCTCGCTCATGTGCATGTCGCTGACGACCCGCTTCATGACCTCCACCGGGCACGGTGATCCGGCCATGATCCCAGTGCGCAGACTCGACAGGTCGTAGCCGGCGAAGTCTTCGTGTCCCAGAAGGGCGATGAACATCGTCGGCACCCCGTAGAGGCTGGTGCAGCGCTCGGCCTCGCAGGCCCCGGGATGACCATGCAGGCGCCGTGAGTCGTGCAGGCCAGGTTGCCCAGCACCATGCCGAAGCAGTGGTAGAACGGCACGGGGATGCAGACGCGGTCGGCGGGGGAGTAGCGGCAGCGCTCGCCGACGAAGAACCCGTTGTTCAGGATGTTGCGGTGGGTCAGCGTGGCGCCCTTCGGGAAGCCGGTCGTGCCGCTGGTGTACTGGATGTTGATCGAGTCGTCGGCGCTGAGGCCGGCGGCGCGGTCGGCCAACCGGTCGGCGCCGACGCTGCCTGCCCGCTCCAACAGCTCGGACCAGTCGCCTGGGCCCAGTTGGGCGTCGTCCAGCCAGATCACCCGCCGGGTGGGGACCCGGTCGGCTACAGCCCCGTAGAGGGCCTCGTAGTCCGAGGTGGCGTGCGTGCGGGCCGACACCAGCAATGACACGCCCGACTGGCCGAGCGCGTACTCCAACTCCGCGGTGCGGTAGGCCGGGTTGATGTTCACCAAGATGGCTCCGATGGCCGCCGTGGCGTACTGCACCAGCACCCACTCGGCCCGGTTCGGGCTCCAGATGCCTACCCGGTCACCCTGCTGGACCCCCAGCGCCATCAGCCCCCGGGCCACCTCGCCGACGGCCTCGAGGAACTCGCTGTAGCTGTATCGCACCCCCTGGTGGCACGACACGAGTGCCTCGGCATCGGGATGGGCGTGCGCGGTGGCGGTGAGGTTGCCGTTGATCGTGTCGCTGAGGAGCGCCGGGGTGGTCTCACCCGCGGCGTGGGATGGGTTCATGCGCCGGTTCTCCTTGTGTCCGAAATCCTGGGCCGCTGTCAGAGCGGCTCGCTCTCCTCAGATGGCCATGTAGTGGCGCTGCTGGTCGCGGTCGGCGGCCAGTTCGGCGGTGTCGACGGTTGCCACAAGTTCGCCCTTCACCATGACATGCGCCCGCTCGGCCAGCCGGGCCGCGAAGTCCAGGTTCTGCTCCACCAGCACCAGGGCGATGTGCCGCTCGGCGCGGATGCGCGCAAGCACGGCGGCGATCTCGTCCAGGATCGAGGGTTGGATGCCTTCGGAGGGCTCGTCCAGTAGCAGCAGCCGGGGTTGAGTGGCGAGCGCCCGCGCCAGTGCCAGGAGTTGCTGCTGGCCGCCGCTGAGGCTGCCCCCCTTGCTGTTTGCCATGGCGCCGAGCGTGGGGAACTCCTCCAGCAGGCGTTCGGCGGTGGCGGCCGCGGCGGCGGGCCGCTGGGCCGCGGGTCCGACGCGCAGGTTCTCCTGCACGGTGAGGCCGGCGAAAATGCCCCGGCCCTGGGGCACGTGGCTCACCCCCAGCCGTGCCCGCCGGAAAGCCGGCAACGACGAGACGTCGCGGCCGTCGAGCGTGATGCGACCGCTGTTCAGCGGGACCAGCCCGGCGATGCAGCGCAGCAGAGTGGACTTGCCCACGCCGTTGCGTCCCAGCACGGCCGTGCATTCGCCGGCGGTCACCTCCAGGGTCACCGCGTGGAGCACCCGCGTCGAGCCGTAGCCGGCCCTCACCTCAGCCAGCGTCAGCATCGGTTCGCCCGGTGGGTCCGTCGGCGCCGCGGCCCAGGTAGATGTTGAGCACCCTCTCATCGCGACTCAGTTCCTCGAAGGTCCCCTGCGTGAACAGCCCGCCCATGTGCAGCACGCTGATAGGTGCGTCGAGCCGGCGCACGAACTCCATGTCGTGTTCGACCACCACGACGGTGGCGTGGCGGGCCAACTGTGCGATGAGCCGCTCGGTGCGCTCGGTCTCGTCCCGGGTCATGCCGGCGGTCGGTTCGTCCAGGAGGATCACCGAGGGGTTGGTGGCGAGCGCCATGCCGATCTCCAGCCACTGCCGCTGGCCGTGGGCGAGCGCGCCCACGGCCAGATCGGCCACCTCACAGAGCCCCAACCGGGCCAGGATCCGGGCGGCCCACCTCTGCGCCGCGTCCCGGTCACCGCTCGCGGCGTAGGCGGCCAACCAGAGGTTCTCCTGCGCCGCCAGGGCGTCGTAGACGCTGGGCACCTGCATCTTGATGCCCAGACCCAGCCGGGCGCGCCGGTGCGGTCCGAGGCGCGTGATGTCCTCACCGTTCAACAGGATGGTTCCGGCCGTTACGCCGTGGTAGCCGGTCAGCACCCCGAAGAGGGTGCTCTTGCCGGCGCCGTTGGGTCCGATGATGCAGGAGGGCTGCCGTGGAACGAACGCCAGGGTGACGTCGTCGAGGGCGGTGACACCGCCGAAGCGCTTGGACACCCCGTGCACCTCCAGCAACGCTCCCGGAGCGCCGTCGCCGTCCTCAATGGTCTTGCCAGCCTCGTCGCCGGCCCCTGCTCCCAACCAGACCTCGGCTTCGCCGCCGGGGTGCGTGCTCGCGGGGGTGGATGGGGGCCGGTCGTGCCGCGGGCCGGATTCCGGCACCCGCGGGGATGACGGGTCGCTGCCGGCGGGGTCGCCGCGGATCGCCGCGCCGGCGAGAGACGGGCGAACGCCCTCCCGCCACAGGCGGCCCAGGGTCGGCACCACGCCCCCGCGCAGTCCCAGCACGATGCCGATCAGCAGGGCGCCCACCAGGAGGGACGCGCGGTCACCGCTGGGGCCACCCAGCCACGATGAGAGCCCTTCCACGACGAGGACCCCCACGAAGGCACCGCTGACGGAGAACCGCCCGCCCACCAGCACCCAGATCACAACGAGAGCCGCCGGCTTCAGCGAGAACACCGTCGGGCTCATGAACCGCCCCCAGGCGGCGTAGAACCCCCCGGCCAGACCGGCGATGGCGCCGCCGAGGGTGAAGACCAGCAGCTTGTGGCGGCGCACGTCGTAACCCAGCAGGCTGCTGCGGGTCTCGTTCTCACGCACGGCGACGGCGATCCGCCCGAACGGTCGCCGTCCGGCGGAGCGAAGCGCCAGCGCCAGGGCCAGGGCCACACCGGTACACACGGCGAAGAACTGGACACGCGTCAGGGTCGTCGGGTCGCCCCCCGGCAGCCGGTAGGTGATGCGCGGGATGCGGGTCATGCCGTTGTAGCCCCCGAGGACAGCGTCGCCGATGCGGTAGGCAGAGCCGGCGGTGCTGTTGACGATGGCGAACACGACGAGCGCCGTGGCCAGGGTCACGATCGCCACATAGATGTTGGAGAGGTTGCCGTAGAACATGAAGTAGCCGAGGGCGGCGGCGAAGACCGCCCCGGCCACGGCCGCCACGACGAGCGCCGAGAGGGTCTCGCCGGTGCGTTCTGCCACGTTGAGCGCGAAGACGCCGTACGCGTAGCCACCGATGCCGTAGACGGCCGCCTGGCCGAAGCTGAAGATCCCGCAGTAGCCCCACACCAACACGAGCGACAGCGCCAGGATCACTTCGATGGCCCACAGGGTCCACTCGAACGCGGTGAACTCGGCCACCAGATTGCCGGCCAGCAACAGCAGCCCGCCGGCGATCGCGGCGACCACCAGGTCCGACAGACCTGCCCGCGATGTCGAAATGCGGGCACGCAGCCTGGCACTGCCCGAGCCCGGCCGTCGGTCACCTTGGCCCGGGGCCCCGGCAACCGACGCCGCTCGCTCGGTGCCTGCCGCCGGCGTCCTCATACCAGCCCGCCTCGCTGCCGCAGCCCGGTGAGGCCCTGGGGCAGGAACCGCAGGATCACGATGGCGGCCACCAGCAGCATGGCTTGGCCGATGACCGGCGTGTAGCCGCGGCTCACCAGATTCTCGACGGTGCCCAGCACGGTGCTGGCGCCGATGGTGCCGGCCAGGAAGGCAGGTCCTCCCACGATCACCGCCATGAACGAGCGGGCCACGTACAGCTGGCCCATCGTGGGGATCACCCCGACCACGGGCGCCAGCACCGCGCCCGCGGCGCCCGCCAGTCCGGCCCCGTAGGCGAAGGTCCATGTGGCCACCCGCCGGGTGTTCACGCCGAGCCCGGCGGCCATAACCGGGTTCTGCGCGGCGGCCCGGGTCAGCAGTCCGTGCCGGGTACGGCGCATCAGCAGCCAGGTGACCGTCGCCAGCGTCCAGGCCACGCCGATGAGCATCAGGTTGTAGGTCGACATGGAGTAGTCGCCCACGCCGAAGCTGCCGAGCGGGGTGGGGATTCCCTCGGTCACCGAGCCGTAGATGTTGGCGGCGACCTGGACGAGTATCAGCGAGAGTCCCCAGGTGGCCAGCATCGTGTCTGCGGGGCGTTCATAGAGGTGGCGAATCATCGCCAGTTCGACGACGAGCCCGAATGCGGCGGTGACCGCGATCGCAATCAGCATGGCGACCCAGAGCCCGATGCCGGCGCGGGTGGCGGTGAGTGTGGCGAACGCCCCGAACATGATGAACTCGCCGTGGGCAAGATTGATCACCCGTCGCAGCCCGAACACGACCGCCAACCCCAGCGACACCAGCAGCAGCACCGAGACGGTCGTCATCAGGGAGAACCAGGCGTTGAACGCCCCGTCGGCTGTCATGGGTGCAATGACCTCATCGTGTCACGGTCACGGGGTACGGCTCCCGGCCGGGCGGGGTCGTCCTCCCCACCGCCGGCGAGGAGGAGGACCATGTCGGGGGCTCGTGTGGCTCAGGGGGTGAACTGCTCGTTGACGTCGGGGTCGTTGACCAGGTCGCACTGCTGCTGCTCGAACTCGGGTCCCACCGACTCGTAGGTGCTGATCACGTCGAATCCGTTCGCCCCGTCGGTGACGGCAATGCGGATCGGCACCGTCACGTGGTGGGCGGCGCCGTCCATGACCACGAGGCCCCGGGGGCTCACGAAATTGGCGCCCTTCTGCAACTCAGCGATGACCGCCTCCCGGTCGGTGGTGCCGGCGCGCTCGGTCGCCTCGGCCCACATGTGCCAGCCGTCCCAGGTGTCCACCGCGAGGTCGGTGATGTAGGGGTAGTCGCCGCCGTAGGCGTCCTGCCAGGCCGCCACGAACGCGGTGTTCTCCGGCGTGTCCAGCTCCTGGAAGTATGAGTACGCCACGTAGAGGTTCTCCTGGGCTGCGGGCTCGAGGGCGATGTGTTCGTTGCCGAGGCCGAAGGTGGTGGAGACGATCGTCATCTCGTCAGCCAGCCCGCTGGCGGCGAACTGGCTGTAGAACGAGATGTGGGCACCGCCCACCAGGAAGCTGAAGATCACGTCGGGATCGGCGTCCTGGATGGCGCTGAGCGTGGTGCCGAACTCGCTCACGTCCAGCGGGAAGAAGTCCGTCGCCAGGATCTCGGCGCCGACCGACGGGGCGTAGGTCTCGGCCCAGTCGGCGGAGATCTGGCCGTAGTTGTAGTCGGCTGCCACGACGTAGACCTTCGGGCCGATGTTCTCGGTGGCCCAGCGCAGCAGCGGTTCCACTTGCTGGGTGGGCACGGTGCCGGTGATGAACGTGTTGATGTCGCACACGCCGCCCTCGTAGAGAACGTTGTAGAAGTACAGCATCTCGGCGTCGTCGAACACGGGGCGGATCGCCTCGCGGGAGGCGCTGGTGATGCCACCGTGCACGACCGCAAGATCCATCGACGCCAGCCGCTCGGCGCCGTTGATGTACTCGTTCTGATCCGACTTGGAGTCCACCTCCACCAGTTCCAGCGGGCGACCCAACACGCCGCCGGTGGCGTTGATGTGGTCGACGGCCAGACGGGTGGCGTCCACCATCGGCGTGCCGTAGATGTTCAGCGGCCCGGTCTCGTCCAGGATGCTGCCGACCATGATCGGTTCGCCGCTGGCCGGTTCGGCGGGCGCGGGCGGTGGCTCGGGCGCCGGGGGAGCGGGTTCCGGGTCCGCCGCGGGCTGAGGCGCCGCTTCGGGTTCGGCGGGCGGCGGCGGTGGCGGTTCGGGCTCGGCCGCCGCCGGTGCCGGGGCAGGTGGCGGTGTCGCTGCCGGCTCGTCGCCGGCGTCGCTGCAGGCGGCCCCCAGCAGGGCGATGGCACACAGCGCGCCGGTGACAACTGTCAGGCTGCTGCATCGCTGGTTGCGACGGCTCGGCGAGCGGGGTCGGGTTGTGTCGGGTCGGGCTTCGATGCTCATGGTTCCTATCCCCGGACGATGTGCTGACACGGCGACCGGGTCGCCGCGCGGGCACCGGTGCGGCCCCCGTACGGGCATTCGACCAGTTGCGGCCAGTGCGCCGACACCCCCAATTGCAGGTTTCTGCTCTATCCGATGCAGATACGGCGAGGTGGCCGGGTGCGGTCTTAGGCTGGACGCGTGAGACGGGGGAGGCGATGAGCGGGGAGGCGATGAGCGACGTGGCGCGGCGGCTGGCGGAGGCGCTGGCGGCCACCGAGGGTCCCACCGAGGCGGGTGCCGCCAAGCTGGCCCGCCAGCACAAGCTGTACGTGCGCGACCGCTTGGCGCTGCTGTTCGACCCCGACACGTTCGTGGAGGACGCCCAGTTGGCCAACGCCACGGCCGGGGGTTTGCCGGCCGACGGTGTGGTCACCGGCCGTGGCCTGGTGGAAGGACGGCCGGCGGTGGCCGTGGCCAACGACCCGACGGTCAAGGCCGGTTCCTGGGGCGCCCGCACCGTGGAGAAGATCGTCCGGGCCACCGAGGTCGCCCTGGCCAACGAGTTGCCTTTCTTCTGGCTGGTGGACTCCGCCGGGGCGCGCATCACCGACCAGGTGGACCTGTTCCCCGGCAGGCGCGGCGCGGGGCGCATCTTTCATAACCAGGTGAAGCTGTCGGGCAAGGTGCCGCAGATCTGCTGCCTGTTCGGACCCTCAGCGGCAGGCGGCGCCTACATCCCGGCGTTCTGCGACGTGGTGTTCATGGTGGAGGCCAACGCCTCCATGTACCTGGGGTCGCCCCGCATGGCCGAAGTGGTGATCGGCGAGGTGGTGTCTCTGGAGGAGATGGGCGGCGCTCGCATGCACGCCACCGTCTCGGGCTGTGGCGACAACCTTTTCACCGACGACGAATCGGCCATCGAGGCAGCGCGGGCCTGGTTCTCTTACCTGCCCACCTGCTGGCGCGAGCCGCCGCCACCGGTGCATGCGGAGCCGCCGTCCCGAACCCTGGACGGCTCGGCGATACCTGCCGAGGCGACACAGGGCTACGACATGCGCCGGGTGATCGACGGGATCATCGACGCCGACAGCTTCTTCGAGTTGAAGCCCGGCTTCGCCCCCGAGTTGATCGTGGGCCTGGCCCGCCTCGACGGCAACTCGGTGGGCATCCTGGCCAACAACCCCTCCGTCAAGGGCGGGGTGCTGTTCAGCGACTCCGCCGACAAGGCGGCGCGTTTCATCTGGCTGTGCGACGCGTTCAACGTGGCGCTGGTGTACCTGTGCGATGTGCCGGGGTTCATGATCGGCACCGAGGTGGAGCGCGGCGGCATCATCCGCCACGGCGCCAAGATGATCACCGCCGTCTCCGAGGCCACCGTGCCGCAGGTGTCGGTGATCGTGCGCAAGGCCTACGGCGCGGGCCTTTACGCCATGTGCGGCCCCGCCTTCGGTCCCGACGCCTGTCTGGCGCTGCCCAGCGCTTCCATTGCGGTCATGGGCCCCGAGGCCGCCGTGAACGCCGTGTTCGCCAACAAGATCGCTGCCATTTCCGATCCCGCCGAGCGGGAGGCCTACATCGCCGCCCAGCAGGAGGCCTACGAGGCCGACGTGGATCTGATGCGCTTGGCCTCCGATCTCGTCATCGACGCCGTGGTGGCGCCCCGGGACCTCCGCGAGGAAGTGATCCGCCGCCTCGCCATGGCGGCCGGCAAGGACCGCCACTTCTCCCACCGCCACCACGGCATCCCCCCCGTCTGAGCCGAGCCGCCTGCCCTTTCCCGGTCGCGCCGAGCGGGCGAGGTTGGCCGCCCAGATCGGTGGCCGCCCGCCAGGATCGCGCTAGGTACCCTCCGCCGAGTCCTCCGCCCCGGCGTCGTCCTCGATGATTTCGGTTGCGTCGGCCTCTGCCTCGGTGGTGTCTGTGTCGGCGGCCTCGGCGTCTTCCTCGACGGGCCTGGTGATGGTGACGGTGTGGATCTCCTCGCCGGCGGAGTCCAGCATGATGGTGTACCCGCGTAGGGTGACGCTGTCGCCCACGGTCAGGATGGGGTAGGCGTCCACCCGCCCGTTGCCGGTGTCGCCGACCACCTTGAGAGGCAGCAACCCGGAGACTCGAGCCGCCTCCACCGTGTAGACCAGCACGCCCTCGGTGGGCAGCCCCGGCAGGGTGGTGCTGGCCCCGTTCGACCAGCGGAACCGCCAGCCGGCGTCGTAGCCGGTGCGGCGTCGGCTCTCGATGACCAGCACCTCGGTATCCGAGAGGGGTACGGCGGCCATGGCGATGCCCTCGCCCGGGTCGGCGATGGGGGAGAGGTCGATGGTCTCGGTGGGCTCGGTGACGCAACGGATCTGCGTCGCGTCGAGCCAGCCGAGTTGCCAGCGACTCCACGCCAGCATCTCCCAGGCGCCCAGCGCGGGGGTGAACTGTGTGCTGGTGGTGCCGTTCGGGAAGCGGACGAGGTGGGCCAGGCGCGGATCGCGGGGGTCGGCGAGGATCCGGACGCCCAGACCCATGGGGCCGAAGGCGCTGTCGATCCAGATCTCCCCCTCCGGCGGGTCGGGCAGCTGGTGGCTGTCGCCGATCGCGTAGTAGTCCACCAGTCCGAAGTTGTGGATGAGTTCGTGTGCGGCGACGCGACCCCACTGGACCGGGTCGCGCGGCCGGTCCTCGACGGGGAACAGGTTGACTCGCGTGATGCCGGCCAGGGGGCCTTCCTCGGTCTCCACGGCCCTGCCTGCGTCGCCGCCGCCGAAGTGAGAGCTGGGCATGACGATCATCACCGCGTCGAATCCCGTGAAGTCGAAATCGTCGTCGGCGAGCCGCACCGTCATGTCCGCAACCGCATTCTGCAGTTCGGCCGGGTGTCCCTCGGTGGGGTCGAACCGGTTGCGGTCGGCCCGCAGCCACCGGTGCAGCGGCACGAACTCGACGTCGAGGTTCCCGTAACTCGAGGCCTCCAGGTACTCCTCGGCGATGGGCAGGCCGATCTCGGCCTCTCGTTGGGTTGTGTGCGAGGCGGTGGCGTCGGGGAAGTCCAAGAACAGCACCGCCACCCGCACGGTCCCGTGGGCGGATACTGCCCACGCCGGCAGGGGGAAACCCGCGGTCGGTTCGTTGTGGACGCCGAGGGGCCGGCACGAACCTGGGTCGGCGCCGGTCACCGGGCGAACGCCGGATGGAGTCGTCACGACCGGCGCAGACTCCCAGCAGGCGACGGTGCCGTCGGTGCGCAGTCCGCAGACGTGTCGACGCCCGGCGCCGACAGCGCTGAACGTGCCCTCGGGGGGCTCGGCCAGACCGCCGTCGTAACCCCAGCACGCCACCGTGCCATCGGTCCGGAGCCCGCACGAGTACCACATGCCCACGGTCACGGCGCTGAACTCCCCGTCAGGAGGGTCACTCTGGCCGGCCCAGTTGCCGCCCCAGCAGGCGACGGTGGCGTCCGCTCGTACGCCGCAGCTGTGCTCGTCCCCGGTCGCCACCGCCGTGAATTGCCCCGCGGGCGGGCTCGCCTGGGAGTGGTTGTCCTTGCCCCAGCAGCTGACGGCGCCGTCGCTACCAACAGCGCAGGAATGCAACCCGCCGGAGGCCACCGTCGTGTACTCACCGTCGGGGGCGTGTGGTGTCCCCAGGAGGTCACGGCGGCGTCGCTGCCCAGGGCGCTGGAATGCTGCCTGCCGGCGCTCACGACGCTGTATTCCCCCTCGGGGACGTTCGCCTGGCCGTAGGAGTTCTCGCCCCAGCAGGCGAGCGTGGCGTCGGGATCCAGCGCGCACGAGTGCCAGGTTCCGGCGGAGACTGCGCTGAACTTGCCGGCCGGTGCGCTGGTGCGCCCCGAGGTGTTGTTGCCCCAGCAGGCAATCGTGCCGTCGCTGCGCAGCGCGCACGAGTGCTCGGCTCCGACGTTCAGCGCGCTGAACTGGCCGTCGGGGGCCGACGTGAGGCGCTGAAGGTTGCCCCAGCATTCGATCGTGCCGTCGGCGCGCAGGCCGCAGCTGTGCAGACCGCCGGTGGCGACGGCGCTGAATTCTCCGGTGGGCGCGTTGGTCTGGCCGGCCCAGTTGCCGCCCCAGCATGCGATGGTGGCATCGGTCCGCAGACCGCACGTATGCCCGGCTCCGCCGGCGACGGCGCTGTATGCCCCGGCCGGCGCGGCTCGCTGGCTGAAGGCGTTGTTGCCCCAGCAGACGACGCTCTCGTCGAGGCGCACGGCGCACGAGTGGTAGGCCCCGGCACTGATAGCCAGGAAGTGACCGTCGGGGTCTCCGGTCTGGCCGTGGGTGTTGTCACCCCAGCAGGTGATCGTCATGTTCGTCTTCAGGCCGCAGCTGTGGCGGGCCCCGGCCACGACGTCACTGAACTGCCCTGTCGGTGGTTCCGCTTCACCCCAGCCGTTCTCGCCCCAGCAGTCCACGCTGCCGTCGCTGTACACGCCGCACGAGTGGTAGAAGCCGGCTGCGACATCGGTGAATTGACGTGACGCCTCGCTGGGCTCGGCGACGGCTCCGTCCTCGTCAGCCGCCTGTGCAGCAACCGCCGTTGAGAGCGCTGCGACGCCGAGCGCCGCGGCCAGTACCACGACGGCGCCCCGTACGAGTCGTCTCGCCACAGCTGCACCCCCGTGATGTCACATGGCGATCCCTCGGATCGCACCCGGAATGCTGCTCCGAGCGGCGGGTGTTCCGCAATTCGAACCGGCGGGGCCGACCGGGCCGATCCGCACACGCCATTCGATTGCCGGGGTTGGCGCCGGGACCTACTCTTCGCGCATGAGCGGGGATCCAGTCGTCGACCTGGTGGGATCCTCCGGTTCCGACGGTGCCGCTCCAGGGGCGCGCAAGAAGATCAAGACCAAGGACTACGAGCGGGAATTGGCCCGCCTGCAGGAGGAACTGGTGCGGTTGCAGCGCTGGATCCGCCACTAGGGGCTCAAGGTGGTGGTCATCTACGAGGCGCGTGACGCCGCCGGCAAGGGCGGGGTGATCCAGAGGATCACCGAGCGGTTGAATCCCCGGGTGGCGCGGGTGGTGGCCCTTGGCACGCCGAGTGACCGGGAGAAGTCCCAGTGGTGGTTCCAGCGCTACGTGGAGGAACTGCCCGCGGCGGGGGAGATGGTGCTGTTCGACCGGAGTTGGTACA
>JAGWAK010000047.1 GCA_021296435.1 Acidimicrobiia bacterium | reverse complement strand
GCCCGGGAGATCCATTCCTACCGCGAGGTCCCCCAGATCTGGTACCAGATCCAGTGGAAGTTCCGCGACGAGCCCCGGCCCAAGAGCGGCCTGCTGCGCGTCCGGGAGTTCGCCATGAAGGACTCCTACAGCCTGGACATCGACGACGCCGGGCTTGACCATGCCTTCGATCTGCACCATGGGGCCTACACCCGCATCTTCGAGCGGATGGGGCTGCCCGCCATCGCCGTGGAGGCCTCCTCGGGCGCCATGGGCGGCAGCGCCAGCGTGGAGTTCATGGTGCCGTCGGACGCCGGCGAGGACGACATCGTGCGCTGCGGAAGCTGCGGCTACGCCGCCAACGTGGAGCGGGCGGTGGCCGTGGTGGCGCCTGTGGACGACCCGCCTGGAGGCACGCTGGAGCGCTTCGCCACACCGGGGATCCGCACGATCGCCGCGCTTGCGGCCGCCGAGGCCGCGGCCCCGCCCGAGCGCCAGATCAAGACGATGGTCTTCGTGCTCGACGGGCAGGTGACGCTTGTGCTGCTGCGCGGCGACCACGAGTTGAGCGTCCAGAAACTCCTGGACAACACCCGGGCGGCGACCGCCCGCCCCGCGGCGGCCGAGGAGTGCGTGGCCGCCCTCGGCGCCTCGCCGGGCAGCCTGGGCGCCGTCGGCGTGACCGACCTTCCCGTCCTGGCCGACACCTCGCTGGCCGGTCGCAGCAACCTCACCACCGGTGCCAACGTCGACGACTTCCACTTCCGGGGGGTGGACATCGAGCGCGACATCAACGTCGGCGAGTGGCTGGACCTGCGCCAGGTGAGCCACGGCGAGCCCTGCACGGGCTGTGGGGGCCCGCTGGAGTTGCTCCGCTGCATCGAGACCGGACACATCTTCAAACTGGGACGGCGCTACGCCGAGGCCTTCGAGACGACCGTCATGGACGCCGACGGCACCCCTCGCACCCTCACGATGGGCAGCTACGGCATCGGCATCGGGCGAGCCTTGGCAGCCGTCGCCGAGACGCACCACGACGAGCGGGGACTGTGCTGGCCCACCTCGGTGGCCCCCTACGAGGTGGCCGTCGTCCCGCTGGCCGGCCGCGACGAGACGGTCACCGAAGTGGCCGAGCGGCTCTACGACGAGCTACGCGGCCTCGGTGTGGAGGTGATCCTCGACGACCGGGACGCCCGCCCGGGCGTCAAGTTCAGCGACATCGAGCTCGTGGGCATCCCCTACCGGGTGACCATCGGCCCCAGGGGGCTTGCCAACGGTGAGGTGGAACTCACCGAACGCGCCAGCGGCGAGACCACCAACGTGGCTGTCGCAGAAGCCGCCGCCCAGGTGCGGGCCGCCCGTGACGCCGCCCTCGCGGCCCTGTAGCCCCACGCCGACTCGCGCCAGCTTGGCGGGGACCGCCGGTGCCGGGCCCGGCTCTCGCCTGGGCAATCGATCCGGCCTTGATCCCCGGCGTCCCCCAACCTCCGCTTCCATGCACAAGCTGCAGACCAGGGCGAGATCGGTGCAGGTCACAGACCGTGCCCGGAGCGGGATTCGAACCCACACGCTCTATTCGAACCGAGGGGTTTAAGCCCTCTGCGTCTACCAGTTTCGCCATCCGGGCCGCTGCTCACGCTACCTCTCGGGCCGGCTGTCGGGCCGGGTGGAACCCGGCGAGGGGCAGCCCGATTGACCGGCGGGACCTGCGGACAGCCTGCTTGGCCCGCTCAGGGACGAGGCGGCCCGGGGACCGGCTGTAACCTCCTCAGGCAGCCTGGGGCACCTCGGAGTTGGCCGGCAGTGGCAATTCGGGGCTCTCGGCGGCTGCCTCTGCTGCCGCCGCCTCGATGTTCTCGGTGGCGCGCCAGAGTTCGTTGCGCAGGCGCGCCGCCTCGTGGGCCTGCAGGTCGTTGGCTCGCACCACCCCCTCGATCATGTCAGCCAGCACCGCCGGCCAGGCCCGGCCCCGGCTACGGACCGAGACCAGAATCGACCCGCCGGATCCGCGACGGATGGTGCGGTCGACGCCGGCAACGCGAGGCGGCGTACGGAACGAAGGCGCCTGAACCCCCAGGTTGGCTGCCGCCGAGGCTAGGAGTCGTCCCGCCTCGGCGAACCGCCACACGTGTCTCTCACTCATGCCCCCACTCTGGCAGCGAGGTGTGACACTGGTCGAGTCCCCTCGCGAAACGTGGCTGGAAGATCGACGAGCTCAAGAACGCCGCGACTTGCCGCTGTTCTCGATATAATCTCTAGTTACAGTAGATTTCATATAGTTTCAAGGGGCGCCGCACCCAGGTTCGAACGGTGCCCGGGGCCACCGGATGGGATGCGATCGGCAAGACCGACTTGTGCTCGGAGCACTGTCACACCCCCTCTGCAGAATGGAAACATGAGTACACAGATACCGCTCTTCCCCGAACCGGCGGCGCCGCAGCGCTCCGGAGAGCCGCCTCGTCCCGCAGCCGCCTGGGTGCTCGACGAGGAGACGCGGGCCATCGGGCAGCGCCGAGCCGCCGAGGCTCGGGCAATCCTGCGGGCGCACCGCGTGGGCGCCGACCGCCCCAGCCGGCGACGCGCCGGCGCGCAACCCGCTGCGTGACGCCGCGCGCTCGGTCATTTGCCGCGGCGGTGACGCTGGCGGGCGTGCTGGGCGCCGCGTGCGCCTCCAATGGCGACGTGGCGGTCACGGCTGAGAGAGCCGAGACGGCCGGGGTCGTGCTCGCCGGCGTGGATGTCGAGGCCATCAGGGCACGGCACCCGACGTCGCTCTTCGGAATCCCGCCGGCCGCGGCGCGCGCCGAGATCCAGCGGGTGGTGGACGGCGACACCGTCGTGGCCGTGTTCGAGGGTGGTCGCACCGAGAGCGTGCGGCTCATCGGAATCGACACGCCCGAGAAGTCCGGCGGCCACCTGCCGGCAGAGTGCTTCGGCGCCGAGGCGAGCGCCTTCACCTCGCTCCTGCTGCCTCCGGGCACCCCGGTTCTGCTGACCGGCGGCGCCGAGACCCGCGACGTCTACGACCGGCTGCTGGCGTACGTCCACCGAGCCGCCGACGGTCTGCTCGTGAACATGGCGCTCGCCCGCGAGGGGTACGCCGCAGCCCTCTCCATCGCCCCGAACACCGACTATTCCACCCACTTCGCCAGCGCCGTCGAGACGGCACGGGCCGAGAACCTTGGGCTCTGGGCGGCCTGCGGCGGAGCCGACACGCCGCTTCCCGAATGACAGGAGTCGCCGCCGAAGAGTGACCGGGGACTCGCCGCCCCCGCGGTCCGGCGAGTCCCCGACGGGCCGCGTGCGAGAGCGCCCAGACAGGCCGCTGCAGACGAGACGCGGGTAGGGTCGGACCCGTGGGCACCCTGGTCGAGCATCTCGGCTATCCCCCCGAGACACGGCTGCTGATCATCACCTGCGAGAACCTCGGCTGCGCGCATGCCACCAACGTGGGCTCCTACGACGTGCTGCGCGCCGGTATCGGCACCAGTGCCTCGCTGATGGTGCCCTGCCCCTGGGCCCGGGAGGCGGCCGCCGCCTACCGGGGCGAGGACGTGGGGGTCAACCTCACGCTGAACGCGCCGTTCGACAAGTACCGCTGGGGCCCCATCACGCTGGCCCCGTCGCTGCTGGACGGCGACGGAGGGTTTCCCCGCACTGCCAACGACCTCTGGGATCACGCCGACACCGAGGAGGTTCGCCGGGAGTGCCGGGCGCAGATCGAGCGGGCCATCCTGTGGGGGTTCGACGTCAACCACCTCGGCTCCCACCTCGACGCCCTCAATGCCCGACCCGAGTTCTTCGACGTCTACCTGGAACTGGCCACCGAATTCAACCTTCCGCTCCGCCTGCAGAGCGGGGACAACGAGTCCACCTACGGCTTCCCGTTCCGGCGTCGGGCAGAGGAGCACGGCGTGCTGAGCCCGGATCGGGTGCTGCGCCCCCGCACCGCCGACGCCCTCGAGCAGGCGCTCGCCGAGATCGGACCGGGCGTGACCGAATTGGTCGTCAACCCCGGTATCGAGACGCCCGAGTTGCGGGCAGCGCACACCGGATGGAACGACTGGGTCAGCCAGCACGAGCTGCTCGTGGACACGGTGTCGATACCAAAACTGCTGGAGCGAACCGGCGTCACGAGGATCGGCTACAGCAGCCTGCGGGCGGCGCAGACAGCCAGAGGCCTCTGAGACCGGGCGCACCCGGGTCCGCTACCGTCCCGCTCTCGCACAACACGAGTCTTCGAGAATCAGCGACAAGAAGGTCTGAACCCATGAATCCCCTCCGAGCGAAGTGGCAGAACGACGAGTGCACCATCGGGGCGTGGCTGTCGATCCCCTCGCCGATCACCGCCGAGATCATCGGGCGGGCCGGCTTCGACCACGCCACGGTGGATCTGCAGCACGGCATGGTCGACTACGCCGACGCCCTGGCCATGTTCCAGGCCATCGAACTCGGCAGCAGCGTCCCGCTCGCGCGGGTCACGTGGAACGAGCCGGGAATCATCGGCCGGATGCTGGACCTGGGCGCCGGGGGCGTGATCATCCCCATGGTGAACAATCCCGCCGACGCCACCGCCGCGGTCGCCTCGTGCAGGTACGCCCCCGTCGGGCGGCGCAGCGTCGGGCCCACCCGCGTCCGCATCGGGAAACCCGACTACTTCGAGGGAGTCGACGACTGGGTGCTGTGCATCCCGATGATCGAGACCGCCGAGGCCGTCGACAACATCGACGACATCCTCAGCGTCCCGGGGATCGACGCCGTCTACGTCGGTCCGTCCGATCTGGCCGTCTCGATGGGCGTGGGCGGCCCGGGGCTGCACAACGACCACCCCGACTTCAGCGAGGCCCTGGCCAAGGTCGTGGACTCCTGCCGACGCCACGGCGTCGTCCCGGGCATCCACACCAACGTGGACCTCGTGGAGCGACGCGTCGACGAGGGCTTCCGCCTGATGACCGTCATCATCGACGTACCGACCCTGCAGATGGCCATCGCCGGCCTCCTCGCCGACGCCCGGACCAAGACGTCCCGCTGAGGCCCTGAGCGCAGCCAGAACCTGCATGTTCCCCCTCCCGGAGCGGGGCGAACATGCATGAGAGGTGACCAGCGTTAGCCTGACGGTCTGCTTGCCGGGCCGGCCGGAGGGGTCGCCCGGCGACTCGATCCCAGGAGATCCCCATGCGTGACGCCGTCATTCTCGCCACCTCCCGCACGCCGATCGGTCGAGCCTTCAAGGGTTCCCTGGTCGACGTGCGGCCCGACGACCTGTCGGCCTTCGTGATCCGTGACGTGCTGGCGAAGGTTCCCGCCGTGGACCCCGCGAGCGTCGAGGACGTGATCTGGGGCTGCGGCCAGCCCGCCGGCGAGGCCGGCTACAACATCGCCCGGGCGGCGGGCCTCCTGGCCGGCCTCCAGGCTCCCGGCGTGACCGTCAACCGCTACTGCTCCTCCTCGCTGCAGACCATCAGGATGGCGGCGCACGCCGTCGCCGCCGGTGAGGGCGACTGCTTCGTGGCCGGGGGCGTGGAGTCCATCAGCCGGTTCGTGGCAGGCATGGCCGACGACATGCCCAACACCCACAACGAGCAGTTCGCCGAGGCCGAGTCGCGCACCGTGGCCCGCACCGGCGGGGGGCAGGGCGACTGGACACCACCGGAGGGACTCCCGGACATCTACATCGCCATGGGACAGACCGCCGAGAACGTGGCCGAACTCAAGGGCGTCTCCCGGCAGCGCCAGGACGAGTTCGCCTGCCTGTCCCAGAACCGGGCCGAGGCGGCGCAGGACCGCGGCTTCTTCGAGCGGGAGATCACCCCCTACCCGTTGGCTGACGGCAGGTTGCTGCAGAGCGACGACGGCATCCGGCCCGGAACGACGCTCGAGCGCCTGGGCGACCTGCTGCCTGCGTTCCGCCCCGACGGCACGGTGACCGCCGGGAACTGCTGCCCCCTGAACGACGGTGCCGCCGCGGTGCTCGTCACCAGCGCCGAGCGGGCCGCCGAGTTGGGTGTCACGCCGCTCGCACGCATCGTCTCCAGCGGCGTCTCGGCCCTGGACCCCGAGATCATGGGCCTGGGACCGGTGGGCGCGGTGCGTCAGGCACTGGACCGCGCCGGCATGACCATCGACGACATCGACCACGTGGAACTCAACGAGGCTTTCGCCGTCCAGGTGATCGCCTCGGCGGACGAGTTGGGGATCGACTGGGAGAAGCTGAACCCCAACGGCGGCGCCATCGCCTTGGGCCATCCCTTCGGCATGACCGGCAGCCGCATCATGGGGACGTTGCTGAACGGGCTGGAGGACGCCGACGGCGAGATCGGCCTGGAGACCATGTGTGTGGGCGGCGGCCAGGGCGTGGCGATGATCGTCCAGCGCCTCAGCTAGGAAGCGCCGACTAGCGGCGCGCGGCCGGAGCGGCGCTCCTAAGGCTCCGAGGACGCGTCGCTGGCGGCGGGCTCGGGCGGGGACTCGAGACCCAGTTCAGCGGTCGCCTGGAGGGCGAACAGGTTCTCCGGCGCGCAGTCGAACGTGCCGGGCACCACGGGATGGAACCGGAAGAGGTTCCCGCCCGAGGCGCCCATCACCACGCCGCACGGCGAGGGATCACCGGTGCCCGGATTGCTGGGCCCGTGCAGGCCGTGGCCGTGCCAGTTCACGATCCCGGCCGCGGCCCTGGCGACACCGGTGGGACTGAGCGCCTCGGGATCCTCCGCCGGGGTCCCCGCACCGATCGCCCGCCGCACCGCCTCCTCGAACAGCCGTCCCGCGGCCCAGGCGGCCACGCCCTGCAGATCGGCGGTGGCGTCGGGCTCGACAACGGCCAGCCACTGCCGGTAGACGGCCAGTTCGGGGCTGTAGGCGTCTTCCCGCAGCGGTAGGAAGGGGCTCCACATCAGCACGCCGGCGGCCGTCTCCCCGGCCACCTCCAGGAACAGCGCGCTGTCACAGGCCGTGGCGCAGTTGATGCCGACGGTGAGACCGGCGGCGTCCAGCGACGCCAGCAGATCCAGCAGCCGGTGGGTGTCGCCGTCCCACAGGACGTGGTGCACGCCGGCGGCCGCCATGTCCTCCACATAGGGGTCGAAGCTCTCGGTGATCGCCACCGAGGGATCGTAGATGAGTTCGAATCCCATGCCCCGGGCTGCTTCGGCGGTCCGCTCGGCGGCGATGACCGTGACGGGGAGGTCCACGAAGAACGTGGCGGTGGAGCGGATTCGCACCGGCTGGCGCTCGGCGACCCACCGCAGGGCGCCCACGTTCACGGCCTCGTTGGAGACCGGCACGGCCTGGAACGTGCGCGGCGAGGCGGCCCGTCGGGGTGAATGCACCCGCGCCGGGAAATCCACCAGGTCGCATGCGGGATCGGCCAGCAACTCGACCCCCTCGTCGTCGAGCAGCGCGTCGCCGCCCACCAGGGCGAAGAAGTCGCCGGCGCAGGCCTCCGCCAGGACGGCCTCGTGGCCGAACAGGCCGGCGTCCAGCACCACGACCTCGACGCGGCGTCCCGCCAGGCCGCCGGCGGCGTTCACCGCCTCGGCCCACGCCCGCATGGCCGAATGCACCGAGCGCGACCGGCCGTCCGCCACCCCTCCGGTCTCCACGTCGGCGATGGCGGCCACGCGGAGGGTCGTGGCGGTCAGCCCGGCGACCTCGGCGCCAGGTTCCGGGGGTGGCGGCTCGGAGGGCTCCTGCCCGCTCGCTGCCGGGTCCTCGACCGGGGCCGGCGGCTCGGAGCCCTCGGCAGGCTGCACGGGGGGCGCGGGGGGCGGCGGCGGTTCCGCACCACCCGCCGGCGACTCCTCCGGACCAGGCGGCTCCGCGGCCGGATCGGGAGCCGCCTCCGGTGGCGAGGCCGTCTCACCGCCGTCGTCGGGCACCGGCGCCGGCGCCTCGCCCGAGTCGGGGGACTCGACCACCCGGGTTGGCGGCGCGGTCGTGGTGGTGTTCGGTACACCGACGGTCAGGTCGGGTTCGGCACAGGCGGCGACCAGCGCCACCGCGGCGACGACGGCGAGAGCCGGCGCCAGTCGGCTCCCGGTGCGGGCCATCCTGCGAGCCTAGGCAGCAGATTCCGGCCTCCGCCGGAATGCCGAGCTAGCGGAGCCGGAACTGCGTAGCAGGAGGGTTGGAATGACGCGGGAGGCGCTCAGCCCTGGCCACCCGAGGCCTCCTGCACCGACTGCTTGCCGGCGCTGATCCACGGCATCATGGCCCGCAACTGCCTTCCCACCTGCTCGATCTGGTGCTCACGGCCGGCGGCCTCCAGCGCCCGGAAGCGTTCCCGCGTGCGGCTCTCGGCGATCCACTCGTCGGCGAACTCGCCCGACTGAACCTCGGTAAGGATCTGGCGCATGGTGGCCCGCACGTGGTCGTCCACCATCCGGGGACCGCGGGTCAGGTCGCCGTACTCGGCGGTGTCCGAGACCGAGTAGCGCATGCCGCCGATCCCCTCCTCGTACATGAGATCCACGATCAGCTTCAGCTCGTGCAGGCACTCGAAGTAGGCCACCTCGGGCTGGTAGCCGGCCTCGACCAGCGTCTCGAAGGCGGCCTGGGTGAGTGCCGTCAACCCCCCGCACAGCACCACCTGCTCGCCGAACAGGTCGGTCTCGCACTCCTCGGTGAAGGTCGTCTCGATGACCCCCGCCTGCGCTCCGCCGATGGCGTCGGCGTACGCCAGGGCCGTCTCCCGGGCATGACCCGTTGCGTCCTGCTCCACGGCGATGAGGCACGGCACACCCCCGCCCTCCTCGAAGGTCCGGCGCACCAGATGCCCGGGGCCCTTCGGTGCGACCATGGCCACGTCGATCCCCGCCGGCGGCACGATGCAGTCGAAGCGGATGTTGAAGCCGTGCGCGAAGTAGAGCGCATCGCCGGGATCCTGATTCGGCTCGACGTGCTCGGTATAGATCTCGGCCTGCAGCGTGTCGGGCAGCAGCATCATCACCAGATCGGACTCGGCCACCGCATTGGCCATCGACAGCACGCGTACCCCGGCCTCAGCGGCCTTGGTGGCTGACGCCGATCCCTCCCGCAGGCCCACCCGCACGTCGATGCCGGAGTCCTTGAGGTTCAGGGTGTGGGCGTGGCCCTGCGAGCCGTAACCCAGCACCGCCACCTTGCGGTCGGCAATGAAGCTTCGGTCGGCGTCCGCGGAGTAATACATCGTGGCGGCCATGGGGGCTCCCTCTCTCTTCGATCCTTGCGTGCCGGGCTCTCTTCGGTCCTTGCGTGTCGGGACGGCGACCCTCAGAACTCCCCGACCTCCCCGCCGGCCTTGGCGAGCCGGGGCAGGGCCACCTTGCCTGTGCGCTGCAGTTCCACGATGCCGTACGGGCGCAGCAGGCTCTCGAAGTCGTCCACCCGGTTCGGACCACCCGACATCGAGACCATCAACTTGTCGGGGCCGACGTTCAGCACCCGCCCGTCGAAGATGCGCACCAGATCCATGATCTGGCCGCGGGTGTCCCCGCTGGCGTTCACCGTCACCACCAGCAGTTCCCTCTCGACAGACTCCGCCGGCGCCAACTCGCGGATGCTCACCACGTTGATGAGCTTGTCGAGTTGGTTGATGACCTGCTCGAGCGGCGCCGACTCGGCGTCCACCGCCAGGGTGATGCGGCTGAGGCGGGGATCCTCAGTGGGCGCCACGGCCAGGGACTCGATGTTGAAGCCCCGCCGGGCGAACAGGCCCGCCACCCGGGCCAGCACACCCGCC
>JAGWAK010000046.1:538-10701 GCA_021296435.1 Acidimicrobiia bacterium | reverse complement strand
GCCGTGTGCAGTGGCCTGCAGGTGCTGGAGCACCTCCAAGACGTGGGCGAGGACGCCGCCGCGGGCCGCGTCTACTTGCCGGCTGAGGACATGGCGCGCTTCGGCTGCACTCCCGCCGATCTGGCGGCCCCCGTCGCCGGCGAGCCGCTGCGCCGGCTCGTGGCGTTCGAATGCGAGCGGGCGCGGGAGTTACTGAACGACGGCAGGACGCTCGTGGCCTCACTGCGCGGGTACGGGCGGCTCGCCATCTGTGGCTTCGTGGCGGGTGGCCTCGCCGGTCTGGACGCCATCGAGGCGGCGGGTTTCGAGGTGTTGAGTACCACCCGGAGCGCCGGCGCCTGGCGCCTGCTGCGCCGCGCCGTGCCCCTGTACCTGGGGGCGATCCTGAGACGGGGTTCGGCGTGACGGCGCTGAGTGTCGAGGCGGCGTACCGGCGCTGCGAGGAGATCACCTGGGCGGAGGCGCGCAACTTCGCCTACGGCATCCGCTTGCTGCCGGCGCCGAAGCGCCGGGCGATGGCGGCGCTGTACTCCATGGCCCGGCGGATCGACGACGTCGGCGACGGGGACTGGCCCACCGAACGCAAGCTGGCGGCGCTCGGGGAGTTCCACACCTCCATCGACGCGCTGGCGTCCGGCGAGATCCCCGACCCCGCCGACCCGGTGCTGGTGGGCCTCGCCGATGCCGCTGATCGCTACCCGATCCCCGTGGGGGTGCTGCACGAGATCGTCGAGGGCTGCCAGCAGGACGTGATGGGCACCCGCTACGAGACGATGGAGGACACGGTGCGCTACTGCCGCCTGGTGGCGGGATCGGTGGGCCGGCTGTCCCTGGGGGTCTTCGGCACCAGGGGCGGCGGCAACGGCGCCTCCCGGGCACAGTCCGGGGAGGTAGTGCAGCTCGCCGACGAACTCGGCGTGGCGCTGCAGCTCACCAACATGCTGCGTGACATCGTCGAGGATCACGAGATGGGGCGCATCTACTTGCCGGAGTCCGACCGTGCCCGCTTCGGCGTCCGGCCGGGGGAGTGGGCGCCGACCGAGGGGACCGCGGCCCTCGTGCGCCACGTCGGCGAGCAGGCGGCGGCGTGGTTCGAGCGGGGGCTCGTGCTGCTGGACCACCTCGACCATCGCAGCCGGGCCTGCACCGCCGCCATGGCGGGCATCTACCGGCGGTTGCTGGAGCGCATCCTGGCGCACCCCGAACGGCCGCTCAGCATGCGCGTCCGCCTCCCGGGCCGGGAGAAGGCCCTGGTGGCGCTGCGCAGCATGGCGGGGCTGCGGCCGTGAACGAGCGCCGCCCCAGCGTGGTGGTCGTCGGCGGGGGCCTCGCCGGCCTGGCCGCCGGCGTGGAGGCCGCCGACCGGGGCGCTTCGGTGACCCTGCTGGAGCGGCGACCCCGCCTGGGCGGGGCCACCTGGTCTTTTGAGCACCGCGGCATCTCCTTCGACAACGGCCAGCACGTGTTCATGCGCTGCTGTGAGGCGTACCGGTGGTTCCTGGAGCGGATCGGCTCGGCGGGCGACGTGCACCTGCAGAGCCGCCTCGACGTGCCGGTGCTGCGCCCGGGCGGCCCGGTCGGGGCGATCCGGCGCACCAGAGGTCCCGCCCCGCTGCACCTGCTGGCGGCGCTGGCGACCTACCCGCATCTCAGCCGTCGCCGGCGCCTGGCGGTGATCCGCGCGGCGCTGGCGCTGCGCCGCCTGGATCCCGACGACGCCGCCCTGGACCGGTTGACCTTCGGCGAGTGGCTGGGCGCCCGAGGTCAGGACGGCGCCACCGTCGCGGCCTTTTGGGACCTCATCGTGCTGCCGACGGTCAACGTTCCCGCCGCCGAGGCCTCCCTGAAGCTGGCGGCGATGGTGTTCCGCACGGGGCTGCTGAGCCACTCCAACGCTGCTGACATCGGCTGGGCCACGGTGCCGCTGTCGGTCCTGCACGGCGAGGCGGCCCGCCGCGCCCTGGAGGCCGCCGGCGGCGAGGTGCGCACGGGCGCGGCGGTGCGGGGCGTGCGCAGCGGGACCGCGGGGCGTCCGGTCGTGGACACCGAGGGCGGGCACCTGGAGGCGGATGCCGTGGTGGTGGCGGTGCCGCACGACGCCGCCGCCGGGCTGCTGCCGCCGGGCAGCGTTGCGGGCCAGGACCGGCTCGGCGAACTCGGCACCTCGCCGATCGTGAACGTGCACCTGGTCTATGACCGAGCCGTGACCGAGTTGCCGATGGCCGCGGCGGTGGGCAGTGACGTGGAGTTCGTCTTCGATCACACCGCCGCAGGCGGGCTCGACGACGGGCGCCAGTGCCTCACGATCTCGCTGTCGGCGGCGCGCCGCCATATCGGACGCCGTTCGGCGGATCTGGTCGAGCACTTCAGCGCCGAGATGGCCCGCCTGCTGCCGGCGGCGGCAGGTGCCCGGGTCACCGAGTCGATGGTCACGCGCGAGCGGGCGGCCACGTTCGTCGGGGCGCCGGGGTCGCACGCCCTGCGCGCCACCGGCCGCACCGCCCTGCCGGGTGTCTTCCTGGCCGGCGCCTGGTGCGACACGGGCTGGCCGGCCACCATGGAAGGAGCGGTGCGCAGCGGGCTGCAAGCGGCGGAACTGGCTGCGGGGTTCGCCGAGGCGGCCCCGGGCGCGCCCACTCCGGCGGTGGCGGCATGAGCCGGCAGGCACCGGCGGTGCTCACACGGGCCGGCGACCTGGTTCGCCCGGCGCTCGTCGCGGCGGTGGATCGCCTGCCGGGCGAACTCGCCGTCCCGGTGCGCTACCACTTCGGCTGGACGGACGCGCAGGGCGCCGCTCTGCCCGAGGGCTCCGGCGGCAAGGGCGTGCGCGCCGCGCTGGCCGTGCTCTCCGCCGAGGCCGCCGGCGCGGCCCCCGAGGTGGCCGTCCCCGGCGCGGTGGGGGTGGAGTTGATCCACAACTACTCGCTGATCCACGACGACATCGTCGACGGCGACGTCGAGCGCCGGCACCGTCCCACCGTCTGGAAGATCTACGGCACCGACAACGCTGTCATCATCGGCGACGCGGTCATGGCCCTGGCGTTCGAGGTGCTGCTGGCCGAGACGACGCCGCCCCGGGCCGCGGCCACCGCCGACCTGGCGCGGGCCACGGCCGCCATGATCGCCGGCCAATCGCAGGACATGACCCTGCACAGCCGCCCCAGCGTCAGCCTCGACGACTGCTGGGAGATGATCTCGCTCAAGACGGGCGCTCTGCTGGCCCACGCCGGCGCCGTGGGGGCCATCCTGGCCGATGCGCCCGCCGCGACGGTGCGGGCGCTGCGTCGCTACGGCGACGAGGTGGGCCGGGGCTTCCAGGCAGCCGACGACCTGCTCGGCATCTGGGGCCGTCCCGAGGTCACGGGCAAGCCCGCCGGCAACGACCTGCGCGAGCGCAAGCGTTCGCTGCCGGTGACCGTCGCTATGAACTCCGGGCAGGCAGGAGCAAGCGAACTCGCGGATCTCTACAGTCGGGACCACCTCGACGAGGAGGATCTGGCGAGGGCGGCGGTGCTCATCGAAGAGCTGGGTGGCCGCTCCGCCACGGCCGCAGCGGCGCGGCGCTGCATGGAGAATGCCCTGGAGGCGGTGGCTTCGGCCGGCGTGGACCCCGCTGCCGCCGCCGAGCTGCAGGACCTGGCGGCGTTCATCGTCGACCGGGACCATTAGGATCGGACCGATGGCACCGAGAGGACCGGACCGGAGCATGAAGGCCCTGACGGAGGTTCGAGCATGACGATGGCGAAGGACTCGCTGGCCGGGCTCCCGTGGCTCGTCTCGGTGGCGGAGGCCGGCGAACTCGAACGGGAAGCGGCCGACGCCCTGGGGCGCTCGGCCGAGGCGCTGCTGGGTGCCCAGGACCCTGCGGGTTGGTGGAAGGGCGACCTGGAGACCAACGTGGCGATCGAGGCCGAGGATCTCCTGCTGCGCACGTTCCTGGGTATCTGCGACGACGAGACCCTGACTCTCACGGCCAACTGGATCCGCTCCAAGCAGTGCCCCGACGGGGGTTGGTCGTCCCACTACGGGGGCCCCTCGAACCTTTCGCTGGCCGTGGAGGCCTACGTGGCACTGCGCCTCGCCGGCGACGACCCCGACGCCGAGCACATGCGCCTGGCCGCGGAGTTCGTGCGCGACCTGGGCGGTCTGGAGTGCGCGCGCGTCTTCACGCGCGTCTGGCTGGCCCTGTTCGGGCAGTGGTCGTGGCGGGACCTGCCCGCCGTACCCCCCGAGTTGATCCTGCTGCCACGCTGGATACCGCTGAACATCTACGACTTCGCCTGCTGGGCCCGCCAGACGATCGTCCCGCTGAGCATCGTGAGCACCTACCGGCCGCAGGCCGAGTTGGGTTTCGACCTGGCCGAGTTGCGCACCGGAGCGGTGCCGCCCGAGCGGGTGCCCCGGTCGATCCGCACCCCCGCCGGTTGCTTCCAGCGTCTCGACAAGGCCCTCCACAAGTTCCACGACCGGGCCCCGTGGCGGCTGCGGGAGACGTCCATGAAGCTCGCCGAGCAGTGGATCATCCGCCGCCAGGAGTCCGACGGCTGCTGGGGCGGCATCCAGCCCCCCTGGGTGTACTCGATCATCGCCCTGCACCTGCGGGGCTACGCCCTCGACCACCCCATCCTGGCCAAGGCGCTCTCCTGCTTCGACAACTACGAGGTGCGCGACGGCGACATGCGCTGGATGGAGTGCTGCCAGTCGCCGGTGTGGGACACGGCGCTGGCGGTAGTGGCCCTCGGCGACGCCGGGCTGCGCCGCGACCACTCGGCGATGGTAACCGCCGCCGATTGGCTGCTGGACGAGGAGGTGCGCGTGCGCGGCGACTGGGCGGCCCGGCGCCCGCAGCTCGCCCCCGGCGGCTGGGCATTCGAGTTCCAGAACGACAACTACCCCGATCTCGACGACACCGCCGAAGTGGTGCTGGCACTGGGCCATGCCCAGGCCTCCGATCCCGAGCGCGCCAACGACGCGATCGCCCGCGCCGTCGCCTGGACCGAAGGGATGCAGAGCAGCGACGGCGGGTACGCCGCCTTCGACGCCGACAACGTGCGGCGCCTCTGCGAGCAGCTGCCCTTCTGCGACTTCGGCGAGGTCATCGACCCGCCGAGCTCCGATGTCACCGCGCACGTGGTGGAGATGCTCTGCTGGGTGCGCGCCCACACCGACATTCCCGTCGACGCCCGTCGCCTGCGGCGCGCCGTGGACTGGCTGTGGCTCGACCAGGAGCGTGACGGATCCTGGTTCGGGCGCTGGGGTGTGAACCACCTCTACGGCCTCGGCGCGGTGCTGCCGGCGCTGCGCGCGGTGGGCGTGCCGCCCAGCGACCACCGCATCCGCCGCGCCGTGCGCTGGCTGCACGCCACCCAGGGCCCCGAAGGGGGTTGGGGCGAGGATCTGCGGTCCTACGAGTCCGACAGCTGGCGGGGTCGCGGCGACCCCACCGCCTCCCAGACCGCCTGGGCGCTGCTGGCGCTCATGGCCGCCGACGAGTTCGGCGAGCCGACCCGCCGCGGCGTGGAGTGGCTGGCCCGCACCTGCCGTCCCGACGGCACCTGGGAGGAACCCCAGTACACCGGCACCGGCTTCCAGGGCTACTTCTACATCAACTACCACCTCTACCGGCAGGTGTTCCCGACCATGGCACTGGGCCGCTACCTGCGGGCCACCGTCGGGGAGGAGTCGCTGCGGTGAGCCTCGAGTTCTGGTGCCCGCTGCGCCCGGAGGCGGCGGCAGTGCGGCGAGGGGCCCGCAACGCAAGGGTGGTGCGCACCGGTATGGGGCCGCGCCGCGCCGCCGCCTTCGCGGCCGGTCGGTGGGTGCCCGGGGACCGGCGGCCCGGCGCCATCGTGGTCGGACTGGCGGGCGCCGTCACCGATTCGCTCGAGCCGGGCGACGTGATCGTGGCCGACACCGTGCACGGACCCGGACCCGATCGCTCCGCCTGGGGACAGGCGGCCGAGACCGTCCGCGTCGAGCTGCGCGAGGCGGGAGTCTCGGCGGTGCGCGGCCCGGTCCGGTCGGTGACCCGCGCCGTGCGCGGGGCGGAGCGCCGCCGCCTCGCCGGCGACGGAGCCCTCGCCGCCGATATGGAGTCGTGGTGGCTGCTGGCTGCCGATCCGGCGCCGTTAGCGGTGGTCAGAGTCGTTTGCGACACGCCCGCCGCGGAGCTGGTGTCGTTGTCGCTACCGTGGCGGGCGCGTCGGGCCCTGGCGGTCATCTCCCGGATCGCCGCGGCGCTTAGTTCCCGGGAGACACCGATCGCGCCCGACAGATGGCGAGGGCTGGAAAGAGCAGCCCCGGGAGGTAGTTCCTGATGGGGATCCCGCTTCGACAGGCCGCCCGGGTTGGCGCCTACATGTTCGCCAACAAGCTCCGGGGTCGCCAGAAATACCCGCTCATCGTCGAGATGGAGCCGCTGTTCGCCTGCAACCTGGAATGTCCCGGCTGCGGCAAGATCCAGCACCCCACCGAGATCCTGCGCAAGCGCCTCAGCGTCGAGGAGTGCGTGGGCGCCATGGAGGAGTGCGGGGCGCCGATGGTCTCCATCGCCGGAGGCGAGCCGCTGCTGCATCCGCAGATCGGCGACATCGTCGACGCGCTGCTGGAGCGGAAGAAGTTCGTGTACCTGTGCACCAACGGCGTGCTGCTACGGCGCAAGATGGACCAGTTCAAGCCCTCGCCCTACTTCTCCTGGGCAGTGCACGTGGACGGGCTGCGCGAGCGCCACGACATCGCGGTGGCCCGGGAGGGCGTCTTCGACGAGGTGGTCGAAGCGATCCGGGAAGTCAAGAAGCGCGGCTTCCGGGTCACCACCAACAGCACCTTCTTCAACACCGACACGCCGGAGTCGGTGCGCGGCGTTCTGGACTTCCTGAACGATGACCTGGGTGTGGACTCACTCATGATCTCCCCGGGCTACGCCTACGAGAAGGCTCCCGACCAGGAGCACTTCCTGCAGGTGACCGAGACCAGGCGGCTGTTCCGGGAGGCCTTCGCCGATGGGCGTCGCAAGCGCTGGCGCCTCAACCACTCCCCGCTGTTCCTGGACTTCCTCGAGGGCAAGGTGGACTACCAGTGCACCCCGTGGGGGATCCCGAGTTACTCCGTGTTCGGCTGGCAGCGACCCTGCTACCTCATGGCAGACGGGTATGCCGAGACCTACCGGGAGTTGCTCGAGACGACCGACTGGGACAGCTACGGGCGCGGCCGCGACGAGCGCTGCGCCAGTTGCATGGCGCACTGCGGCTACGAGCCGTCGGCCGTGATCGCCACCGCGGGCTCGCTGCGCCAGTCGCTGCGGGCGCTCGTGGCGGGCTGAGAGTCGCCCGGCGGGCGAACCCCCCCCCCGGCGGCGATCCGCCGCGCCTGCGCCTCCACGCGCTTCGCTTCCAGGCCTCCCTCGCCTCCTTCGCTCGGGGGCCAGCGGGGCGTAGCCTCCGTGACGTGCGCAGCCGCCATGGAGTCGCCGCAGTCCTGACGGTGGCGGCTCTGCTGGCCGCCACCTGTGCCAGCGATCCGTCCGAGCCGGCGACAGCGGACGCAGGCACGCCCCCGGCGGAGGCCGCGACGGGGGGGACGCCGGCCGAGGCCGCCACCCCCCCAGACGAGGTCGACGCCCGGGATGACGGCGCCGACGGGGGTTCCGAGCCGGTGAGGATCGGCGTGATCATGGCTGCCGGCGGTCGCCTGGCACCGCACGACGGCCCGGTGCTCGACTCGCTCGCCTACGCCGTGCGGCAGGTCAACTCCTCAGGGGGTGTCCGGGGAAGGCCCCTGGAGTTGCTGTTCGAGGACTCCGATTCCGAGCTCAACACGGCCTATGGCGCGGCGCGGCGGCTGATCGACAGGGGCGTGACCGTGCTCTTCACGTCCTGCGACCCGTACTTCAACCGGCCGGTGCGGGAGGTGGCCCACGGTGCCGGCGCGCTCGTGGTCGTGCCGTGCGGTCCCGAGCCCCTGCCGACGGTGGCGACGGGGCGGGCTCGGGTGTTCTCCGCCGGGACTTCCGCTCAGTCCTACGGGCGGGTGCTCGCCGAGTACGCCGTCGACGCGGGGATCGGATCGGCGGCGACTCTGGTGGAGGTCGACAAGCCGGAGGCCGTCGAGATGTGCGACAGCTTCGACCGCCGCTTCACCGAGTTGGGAGGCTCGCGGGGCTTCACGCTGTCCTTCGACCGCTTCTGGATCGCCGCGCAGCCCGTCGTCGGGGCGCAGGCAACGGCCCGGGCCTTGGAACGGGTGGCCGACTACCCCATCGTGGTGCTCTGCGCCGCGGTCGGCGGGCGCGGCGTCCAGATGTTCGAATTGCTGCGGTCGGTGGGCATCGGCACGGAGGTGCTGGCGCCGGCGGCGCTGGACGGCGTGGCCTGGCAGCGCGGCATCTTCGGATTGGAACCCCTCACGGTGATCACCGAGGCTTCCACGTTCGGCGACGACCCGAGCGCGCAGGTGAACGCCTACTTCGCGTCGATCATCACCGGCGATCTGCGCCGGGAGCCGGAGGGCGCAGGGCAGGACGTCGATCCCCGTGGTCTGGCGGAAGTCGAGGACCGTGTCGGCTGGGCGGTCACCGGCGCCGAGGCGCTGTGGATCTTCATCCGGGCGGTCCAGCGCACCGCCAGCCTCGACGCAGCCGTTCTGGCGGCCGATATCGAGCAGTTCGAAGACGTTGAACTCTGGATGGACGCGGCCTCCTTCGGCCCCGCCACCCACGCCGTCAGTGGCAGGGCCTTGCGGGTCATCCGCCACGACGGCGGCGCCAGCCGGCTGGTTCAACTGCGCGTCCCGACCGAACCGTAGCCACCGGCGAGGCCGCCGGCGGGGGCGCGGTTCCCGAGCGGGGCGCGGCCCACCGGCGGGGGCGCGGCCCTCAGCCGCCGTGCGCGCCGGGCTGCGCCGGTGCTCAGTAGCCGAGAGCCACGTTCACAGGCCCCAGCAACGGCTCGCCCGCCCCGTAGCGCCGCACGTTCTCGGTCACCCTGCGGTTCAGCAGCGCCATCCCCATCTCGGGCGTGTTGCCCACGTGGGGGGTGATGATGCAGTTCGGCAGGTCCCACAGCCGGTGGCCGTCGGGCAGGGGTTCGGGATCGGTGACGTCCAGCGCCGCGCCGGCGATGGTTCCCGCACCCAGCGCGGCGACGAGGTCGGCCGTGACGATGTGCTCGCCGCGCGCCACGTTGACGAGCCAGCAGTGCTCGGGCATCGCGGCCAGCGCCCGAGCGTCGATGATGCCTCTCGTCTCGGCGGTGAGGGCCAGCGCCACGACCACGGCATCGCTGCCGGGGAGCGCCTCGTCGAGACCTTCGGGCCCCACGACGCGGACATCGGAGGTGCCGGGGAGCGGCTCGGGGTGGCGGCGCAGCACCGTGGTGTCGCAGTCGAACGGTTCCAGCAACTTCAGCAGCTCGACCGTGATGCCCCCACCGCCGAGGATCGTGACGTTGGCACCGCGCAGGTTGCGGCCCTCGGGGCCCAGCCAGCTGCGGGCACCGATGTAGGTGGTGAGGCCGCGCATGCCGGCGAGCAGCATGCTCAGGGCCATCTCGGCCACGGGCTCGGCGTACACGCCCTTACCGCAAGTCCAGAGGCGCTCGCCGTCCAGTAACGGCAGGTAGGGCTCGATGCCGGCGTAGGGCAGCTGGATCCAGCGCAGTTGCGGCGCCGCTTCCAGAACGGGCCCCAGTAGTCCGGGTTTCTCCGGGTCCACCCAGATCAGACCCTCGGCCTCGGGCGGTGACGGCCACCGCAAGCGAGGCCCGTCGCCAGCAATCCGGTTCCACGGCCACCAGCGGTTGGCTCCTCATCGTCACTCCCTCGATCGTGTTCTCCTGTGGATGTCCCGGCTCCATGCCAGCCATTCCGATCCCGCTCCGTCGTCAGTCCAGTCGCGCCGCTGGTCATTCCGGCGAAGGCCGGAATCCATGCACGTCCACTTCGGGTCGGCAGCCCAACGGCTTGGCTCAGCAGTCTCGCGCCGGTGCCGAGGCCGCCGGGCGCCAAGGCTAGATTGCACGACCAGTCACGACTCGGGCGAGCGGGAGGGCGCATGAGAGTACCGCTGACCGTGGGCGACTTCATCGAACGGGCGGCGCACGTCTATCCCGACCGGCCGGCGCTGATCGACGAACCCGACCAGCCGGCGCCGAGTTGGGGGACGCTCA
>JAGWAK010000046.1:0-337 GCA_021296435.1 Acidimicrobiia bacterium | reverse complement strand
GCTGATCGCCCCCGAACTGACCGACGATCTGGCCGGTGTGGACTGCGAGCACCGCTTCATCATCGGGCCCGATACAGACGAGGCGCTCTTCGCCGGCAGCGACGTCGAACCGCGCCCCTGGGAGCCCGACGAGGACGCCACCGCCGCCATCAACTACACCAGCGGTACCACGGCTCGCCCCAAGGGTGTCCAGGTCACCCACCGAACCATCTGGCTCAACGCCGTCACTTTCGGCTGGAGCGCCGGGGTGAGCGACCGCGACGTCTACCTGCACACGCTGCCCATGTTCCTCTGGATCGGGTGTGGCATGCCGTTCGCGCTGACTGGGGTGGGCGCC
>JAGWAK010000045.1:1368-21520 GCA_021296435.1 Acidimicrobiia bacterium | reverse complement strand
AGGTCGTAACGGCGCGGGTCGAAGTAGGCGCCGGCGAAATAGGCGCGGGCCGCCTCGGCGCTGGGCTGGTCGCCGGGCCGCACCCGCTTGTAGATCTCGATAAGGGCGTCGTCGCGGGACAACTCGTTGTTCTTCTCGTTCTCCCACTGCGGGGCCAGGAAGTCGAAGTAGGCCACGAAGCGGTCGAAGAAGCCGGGGTAAGTGTCCTCGTCGCCGAACCCCAGCGCCGTCAGGAACGTGAACAGGCTGAGGCGACGCTTGCGCGCCACCCGCACGCCGGCGCTGACGTCCCGCCCGGGCCGGTGCTCGACGTCGAACTCGATCCACTCCCCGCGGTAGGGATGGATCGTGCCGGTCACGAGTTGGTGCTTGGACATGTTCCGCAGCCGGTACCGCTCGCCGGGCTGGAAGATGACACCCGGCGACCGCACGAGCTGCGACACCACCACCCGCTCGGTGCCGTTGATGATGAAGGTGCCCTTGGGGGTCATCTTGGGGAAGTCCCCCATGAAGACCACCTGCTCCTTGATCTCACCGGTGTGGCGGTTCAGGAAGCGCGCCCGCACGAAAACGGGTGCGCTGTAGGTCATGTCCTTTTCCTTGCACTCCTCCACGGAGAACTTGGGCTCCATGAGGAGGAATTCGTCATCAGGATCGAATTCGAACTCCAGAAGCAGGTTCTCGGAGTAGTCCTTGATGGGACTTATGTCCGCGAAGACCTCTGCAAGGCCCTTGTTGAGGAACCAGTCGAAGGAATCACGCTGGATCGCAATCAGATCGGGAAGCTCGAGAACCTCCTCGAGATTTCCGAACGAGTAGCGCTGGCGAGCGACAGCTGGAGATGCCACGTCTCACTCCTGGGGATGCACATGACCGACTTGGGGACGCGCGACGGTGCCACGAGGTTGGGAACCCGAGTTTCCGGACGGCAGAAAACGGGGATGATTACGCGGAAAGCGGCTGCACGGCGCGTCTACTGTAGTGCCCGGTGCCCCCGCGGGCAACCCGCTGGCGGTTCCCGCCGCAGGTTTTCTTACTGGTTCTGTCAGGGGACTAGGAGATCTGGATGACGGCGCCGGCGCCCTCGAGGGCCTCGGCGGCCCCGTCGGCCTCCTCGCGCGGCACGCCCTGCAGCACCGGCTGGGGAGCGGTGTCGACCAATTCCTTGGCCTCCTTCAGCCCCAGGTTGGTGAGCGCGCGCACCTCCTTGATGACCTGGATTTTCTTGTCGCCGACCTCTGCGAGCACGACGTCGAAGGCGGTCTGCTCCTCCTCCTCGGAGGGTGCCTCGGCAGCACCGGCGGCGGGTGCCGCCATGGGCATCGCCGCAACGGGGGCGGCTGCGGTGACCCCGAAGCGCTCCTCGAACTCCTTGAGGAGCTCGCTCAGCTCCAGCACGGTCATGGCGCTGATGGTGTCGAGGACTTCGTCGACCTTGGACATGATGGTTCTCCTTGTTCTTGTCTCGGTGCGTTTGCCTTTGCCGGCCGGCCGTTCCGGCGGGCGTGAGGGGCCGGCGGGCGCTCTCAGCCCGCCGAGCGCTCGTCGATCAGCGCCCGGAGCAGACCGGCGAAGTTGCCGGCCGGCGCCGCCGCCAGTCCAGCGAATTACAGGAGCGGTGCCCTGAGCAGCCCCGCCATCTGCCGCAGGGGACTGGCCAGCGCGCCGGCCAGTTGCGCCTGGAGTTGCTCGGCAGGGGGCAGCTTGGACAGGTGCTCCACCGCCTCGGGGCCGACGGAGTCGGTACCCAGCAAGCCACCCTTGATGACCAGCCTCTTGTCGTTTCGCTGGAAGTCGAACAGGGCTTTCGCAACGGCCGAGGTGTCCCCGGGCCGGCCGTCGGCGAGCGACTCCACGAACGCCACGGCGGTGGGTCCCACCAGCAGGTGCTCGCAATCGATCCCCAGTTCGCGAGCCGCCAGCCGGATCAGGGTGTTCTTGTAGACCTTGTAGCTGCCGCCGAACGGGGCGAGCGAGTGGCGCAACTGGGCCATCGCGGCCGTGTCGAGCCCGCGGTACTCGGTCAGCACCGCTCCCTGGGCGGCGGTCAGCCGCTCGCGGATCTCGGCAACGACAGCCACCTTGTCGGGGCGGGGCGGTCGTGCGTGTTCACTCGATGACTCGGACACGGTGGTCTCCGGTGTTGGTTCAGAATGCGGTGCCGCAAGTCGGTCGAGGTTGGCCGGGAACGGCAACGGCGCCGCAGAAGACCACGCGGCGCCGGGGGAGTGGGGGCGTCACCTCGTCAGGCGGGCGTCAGCAGGGGTGCTGCCGTACCCTTTCAGCTCCTCAGAGCACCGGAGATCTTCAGCGAGCATTCGGTTGTGGGGCTTCGCAGGCTAGCGGGTCCTCACGCCACCTCCACGGCTCGCCAATGGTCCCGATGTGGGCTCAGATGCTGGCGGGGTCGATCTTGACCGGCGGTCCCATCGTGGAACTGATCGTCACCTTCTGGACGTAACGACCCTTGGCGGCCGCGGGCCGCACCCGCTGCAACTCCTCCATCACCGAGCGCAGGTTCTCCATCAGCGCCTCGGTACTGAAACTCACCTTCCCGATCGGGACGTGCACGTTGCCCTGGCGGTCGGTCCGGTAACCCACACGCCCGCCCTTGAAGTCGGCGACGGCCTTGGTCACATCGGTGGTCACGGTGCCGCTCTTCGGATTGGGCATCAAGCCGCGGGGCCCCAGCGTGCGCCCCAGGCGGCCGACGAGCGGCATCATGTCCGGCGTGGCGATGGCCACGTCGAAGTCCATCATTCCCCCGCCGATCGCCTCGACGAGGTCGTTGTCCCCCACGTGGTCGGCCCCGGCGTCGCGGGCGGCGATGGCGGCCTCGCCGGTGGCGAAGACAGCCACACGCACCTGCTTGCCGGTACCCGACGGCAGCGAGACGGTCCCGCGCAACATCTGCTCGGCCCGACGAGGGTCGACCCCGAGGCGGACGGCCATATCCACGGTCTCGTCGAAGTCGGCCGACGGCAGGCCCTTCACCACGTCGAGACCTTCGACGGCTTCGTGCATGCGCTGCCGGTCATAGCGGCGAGCCGCGTCGCTGTAACGCTTTCCCTTGTTCATTCTGCTCCTCCGGCCCTGGGCGTTCCGGGGCGGGACGCCGGGGGCTGCTGCGAATCTGTCCCGAGCGGTGCGCGATGCACCGCGCTCGGGGTCGGCGGCACTAGCCGCGGACCACCCGGACCCCCATGCTCCGGGCGGTGCCGGCGACCTGGCGTTTGGCCATGTCGATGTCGTCGGTGTTCAGATCGGGCAGCTTGATCTCGGCGATCGACGTCAACTGCTCGTCCGTGATCGAACCGACGAACTCGCGCCCAACCTCACCGGCGCCCTTCTCCACCCCTGCCGCCTCGCGGACCAGAAAGGAGGTCGGAGGGGTCTTGAGTATGAAGCTGAAGGACCGGTCCTCGAAGATCGTGAGTTCCACGGGGACGACCTGGCCGGGCTGGTCAGCGGTGCGGTCGTTGTACTGCCGGCAGAAGTCCATGATGGCGATGCCGTGCGGGCCGAGCGCGGTCCCCACCGGCGGTGCCGGGGTGGCCTTGCCCGCCTCGATGTTGACCTTGACGACTGTGAGGACCTTCTTGGCCATGATCGGCTCTCCTGTGGATGATTGTGGCGGCGGCTAGAGCTTGGCGACCTGGGAGAATTCCAGCTCGACCGGGGTCTCGCGGCCGAAGATGTTGACCAGCACCTTGACCTTCAACTGTTCGGCGTTGATGTCGATGATCTCCCCCGACAGCTCCGCGAAGGGACCCTCGCGCACCCGCACCGTCTCGCCCGCCTCGAACTGCAGGCGGGGGCGGCCACGCTTGGCGGCCTCATCACCGGTTGTCTTGGACTCCAGGAACGTCTCCACGTCGCGCCTCCCCAGGGGGGTGGGCTTCGGTCCGTGTCCCACGAAACCGGTGATCGACGGGGTCTCCTTGATGACCTGGAAGGCCTTGTCGGTGAGCCGGCAGCGCACCAGCAGGTAGCCGGGGAAGACCTTCTTCGGGACGACCACCTTCTTCCCGCCCTTGAACTCCACGACGTCCTCGGTGGGGATCTGGGCCTCGTAGATGAGGTCCTCGGCGTCGAGGCTGCGAACGCGCGCCTCGAGATCCTGCTTGGCCTTCTTCTCGTATCCCGACTGGGTGTGAACGACGTACCACCGGCCGGGGCGTTGTGATGGGCGATCCTCGTCGGGCGCTGCGGTGACTTCCTCGTCGAGCGCTGCGACGACTTCCTCGGCGGCCTCGGCCTCGGCGGCAGCCTCCGCGGCGGCATGGAGCTCGTCCTCGCTCAGAACGTCGTAGTGCTGCTCGGTACCGGGCGCCTCGGTGCCGGGCGCCAGGGGGCCGGACGGAAGCACCGCCTCGGCCGGCGGTTCGGCAACCTGGGGCGGTGCACCACCCGGCAGATCGGCCTCGAGTGGGGGGGACTGCTCGCTCACAAAATTGCTCATCGCTCGAAGAGTTTCAGGATTGCCTCGCCGAAGCCGTAGTCCAGGGCACCGATCACAGCCGTGAGAATGACCACGACCACGAGGGTGACGATGGAGTAGTTGACGACCTCGGAACGAGTCGGCCAGGAGACCTTACGCAGCTCGGCTCGAACCTCGCGCATGAATTGCGCCGGCGAGGCTCGCTCGCGGCGCGGTGTGGGCTGCCGGCGGCGCTCGGCGACCGGCGCGCCCTCTTCGTCGATGGCCCCCTGCTTGCGGGCCATGCGGCGAAACTGTCTGTTCATTTCCATGGCACAGGGCAGGAGGGACTCGAACCCCCAACCGCCGGTTTTGGAGACCGGTGCTCTCCCAGTTGAGCTACTGCCCTCGGATGTGACCCAGGCGGTGCGGGACAGGTCAGGATACCCACCTGACCGGGCCATTCCCACGGTGGGACTGCGCCGGCCGGTCCCGGGCTTGCGGTAGCGGCGGCCAGAATCGAACTGGCGACCTCTCGATTATGAGTCGAGCGCTCTTACCAACTGAGCTACGCCGCTTGGAGGTCGGGACGGTGCGCTCCCTGAGAGAATCGAACTCTCGACCTTTTCCTTACCATGGAAACGCTCTGCCGACTGAGCTAAGGGAGCCGAGCGGCCAACATGCTACACGGCCCACCGGTGCCCCAACCCCGTGGTCACACGTCAACTCGACGCCCCGAACGCGCCCGATCGAAGGTGCGCTCGGGGCGGTAGCGTCTCGCCCGATGGAGATCCGCCTGGCGAATCGGGGCGACGCCGAGGCGATCGCCGCCATCTACAACCACGAGGCCACACGGGAGCGCACCGTCTTCGATCTGCGGGCGCGTTCGATCGCCGAGCAGCAGGAGTGGCTGGCTGAGCGCTCGGGGGCGCACTCGGTGATCGTGGCCGTCAGCGACGGCGAGGTCGTGGGGTTTGCCTCCCTGTCGCCTTACCGGCCGCGGCCGGCCTACAACACGAGCGTCGAGAGTTCGGTGTTCGTACGGCGCGACTGCCTGCGGCGGGGCATCGGTCGGGCGCTGCTGGAGCACCTCGTGGCCCTCGCCGCCGAGCACGGGTTCCACAGCATGATCGCCCGCATCGCCGGCGAGAACGAGCCGTCGGTGCGACTGCACGCCGAGTGCGGCTTCGAACTCGTGGGAGTCGAACGCCAGGTCGGCCGGAAGTTCGGCCGCTGGCTCGACTGCACCGTCATGCAGCAGCTGCTGGGCTAGTCCGCGGCGCGCCCTTCCGGGCCGGGGATCAGGCCCCGGCGGTCGCCAGCGGGCCGACTATCTCCATCGTCGCGGTGTCGATGATCCCGCGGTCGGTGAAGCCCACGTCGGGAATGTTGGGCAGGCAGAGGAAGTTCAGGGCGTAGACGGGCCGGTAGCCGATCGAACACCCCAACTGTTCGATCAGGACCCGCTCCACCGCCGCCAGGCGCTCCCCCACAACCTCCAGGGGTTCGAGCGAGAGCAGGCCCGCGATCGGCAGCGGTACCACCGCGGCCACCTCGGTGCCGACGGCGACCGCGTAGCCGCCCTGCGCCTCGATGACCGCCCGGGCGGCGGCCGCCATCGAAGCATGGGAATCCCCGATGACGACCACGTTGTGCGAATCATGGTTGACCGTGGAGGCCACCGCGCCGCCAATGATGCCCAGCCCGGTCACGAACCCCTTGCCGATGTTCCCGGTTCCGTGGTGGCGTTCCAGGACGGCGATCCCCGCCACGTCGGAGGCACTGTCGGGGTGAACGATCCCGTCGCATACCTCGAGGTCCACCTGGTGCATGGTCTTCGGAGCGCCGAACGCCACGGCGTTCACTGTCACCGGCCCGTCGGGCGCGGTCACGCGCAGTGCCAGGTCCTCCGGTGCTGGTACGGCGACGCGGATCGTGCCGGTGGACCAGGCGGGGTAGTCCGCCGGGGGCGGCTCCTGCACCAAGGCCCCGCCGGCTGCGACCATCTCGCCGCGGTAAAGCACCGCCGAGGGTGTGAAGTCCTCCAGGCTCTCCAGGAGCACCAGGTCGGCGAATCGGCCGGGAGCCACACTGCCCAGGTGGCGGTCGACGCGCATCAGCTCGGCGGCGTTCAGGGTCGCCATCTGCACGGCTGTGAGCGGGTCGAATCCCGCCTCGATAGCCAGGCGAACCCGCTGATCGAGGTGGCCCTCGCTCATGAGGATGTTCGGGTGGATGTCGTCGGTGCAGAGCACCAGGCGGCGGGTGTCCAGCCCCAGGCGCTCGGTGGCGGCGACAATCTCCGGCCATTCGGAGGCCGGCAGCCGGTCGATGCGCGGCGTCAGCAGCACCCGCGCGCCGCGGCGCAGCTGCTCGACGACCTCCGCCGGCGATTCCGCCACGTGGGTGTCCTCCACACCCGCCACCAGCGTGGCGTCCAGCACGGCGCCGCGGAAACCGGGAAGCTGGCCGCCCACGGTCTTGTCGCGCTCGATGGTGGCCTCGATCTTCTGCAGCTGCGCCCGGTCGGCACCCAGCAGCAGGGCAGGGTTGATGTCGCCGCCGATGCACACCGCCTCGGGACGGTCCAGCATCGCCAGTGTCTCGGCCAGATCCATTGCGTGGCCCGAGGTTTCCCGGTCGGCCGGCATGGCGGGCACCCTCCCCGGCACCCGCAGGAACAGGTTCAGCGGCAGACGGGCGGCTTCGGCGGTGAGTAGGTCGACGCCCGCCACTCCCAGCACGTTGGCGATCTCGTGGGGGTCCTCGCAGACCGAGAGCACGCCGCGGGGAACGATGGCGCGGGCCAGTTCGGTGACGGTGATGTTGGAACTCTCGAGATGCATGTGCGGGTCGATGAGGCCGGGGACCACGAACCGGCCATCGGCGTCGATGATCTCGGTGTCCGGACCCACCAGCTGCTCCCCGCTGTCGCCGACCGCGGCGATCCGACCGGCCGCCATCACGACATCCGCGCTCACGATCTCGCGGGTGAAGACATTGACCACCCGGGCGCCGGTCAGCACCGCCTCGGCCGGTTCGTCACCCAGCGCTACCCGGATCAGCCGGGTGCGCACCTCGGTACCCATGTCCAGAACTCGTGCGGTCATGCGGCGACAGTACCAACTCGCCGCGCGCCAGTCGCCGTGGGGGCCCTGTTCCCGGCGGCCGCAGATGCCCGAGCGGACAAAGGGAGCAGGCTGTAAACCTGCCGGCGACGCCTTCGGAGGTTCGAATCCTCCCCGGCCCACCAGCATGCGCGCGCCGTCCGAGGCCCGCCGGCGCGCCGGACCTCTAGGAGCAGTCGGCGAGGTCCTCCTGCCAGCGGAGCACCGGGCGGCGCGCTGCCGTCGCCTCGTCGAGCCGTCCGATGGGCGCGCTCAAGGGGGCGCGGTGCAGCGTCTCCGGATCAGCTTCGGCCTCGGCGGCGATGGCGATCATCGCTGCTGCCAACGCTTCAATCGCCTCGGGGGGTTCCGTCTCGGTCGGCTCGATCATGAGCGCCTCCTCGACGATCAGCGGGAAGTAGACGGTGGGCGGGTGGAAGCCGTGGTCGATGAGGCGCTTGGCGATGTCGTAGGTGGGCACGCCGTAGGTGCGGCGCTGCCGCGAGCCTGAGAAGACGACCTCGTGCAACACCGGCCGGTCGTACGGCAGGTCGTAGTGGCCATACATCAGCACGCGCAGGTAGTTGGCGTTGAGCACGGCCTGGCCCGACACGGCGCGTAGGCCGTCGAGGCCGAGGGCGCGCATGTACGCGTAGGCGCGGACGAGGACACCGACGTTGCCGCCGAACTGCTGCATGCGGCCGATGCTGCGCTCGGGTTCGGTGAGGCGCACGACGCCGTCGTCGCCCTCGGTCACCACCGGGGTCGGGAGGTAGGGCGCCAACTCCTCGCTGCAGCACACCGGCCCTGCACCGGGGCCGCCGCCGCCGTGGGGCGTGCTGAAACTCTTGTGCAGGTTCAGATGCACCACGTCGAACCCCAGATCGCCGTAGCGCACGCGCCCCATGATGGCGTTGAGGTTGGCGCCGTCGCCGTAGAGATAGGCGCCGGCATCGTGGATCAGGCCGGCCACCAGGCCCAGCGTGTTCGGCACGGTGACCATGACCGCAGCCACCGATCCGTCCAACTCGCTCTCGATGACGGCGCGATCCATCGACCCGTCCGCCGCCGTCGGGATCTGGGTGACCGTGAAGCCGGCCATGGCGGCGGTCGCCGGGTTCGTGCCGTGCGCCGAGTCCGGGACGAGGATGCGTCGCCGCTGCGCCAGCTCGCCACGATCCTCGAGGGCACGCGCGATCATCAGCACACCGGCCAACTCTCCCTGCGCGCCGGCGGCCGGAGCGAGGCTGACCCCGCCCAGTCCGGTGATCTCGCCCAGACCGCGACTCAACTCTCCCAGCGTGCGCAAGGTGCCCTGCACTTCGGTGGCGGGGGCCAGCGGATGCGCCTCGGCCAGCCCCGGCAGCGAGGCCACGAGGTCGCCGACCTTCGGGTTGTACTTCATGGTGCAGGAGCCGAGCGGGGAGTCGATGCCGTAGTTCCGCGCCGAGAGTTCGGTGTAGTAGCGCACGAGTTCGCCTTGGCTCAGCTCCGGCAGCCGCACCGAATCGCGCAGCAGGCCGGTGTCGGGAAGCGGCGTGACCTCGCCGTCCCAGCGGGGAACGTCGACCGCGCGACGGCCGGGCACTCCCCGATCGAAGCTCAGGCGCGCACCAAAGTCGTCGCCTACCGGCGCGGGCGCGCTCATGCCTCGGCCCCTATGTCCGCCATGGCCGCAATGAGTGCATCGACATGCGCGTCGGGGGTGGCGTCGGTCACCGCGAATAGCAGGGCGTCCTGCGCCTGGGGCTCCGGTCTCGCCGACACGTCGAGGCCGGGACCGATTCCCCGCGCCCTGAGCGCGGCGGCCAGGTCGGCGGCGGGAATCGGGCCGCGCACGAGAAACTCCGAGAACCACGGCCCGCGCTCGGGCGTCTCGTAGCCGTCCAGCGCGGCGATGCGCCGCGCTGTGTCGTGGGCGCGCTGGTAGCTCAACTCGGCAGCCTCTCGCAGCCCCTGCGGGCCCAGCGCCTGGGTCGTGATCGTGAAGGCGAGCGCGACTAGTGACTGCGCCGTCGAGACGTTCGAAGTGGCCCGCTCACGCCGGATGAACTGCTCGCGGGCCTGCAGGGTGAGCACGTAGCCAGTGCGCGGCGCGCCGCCGTTGCTCGCCGACCGATGCAGCTCGCGCGTGCGCCCGACGATGCGTCCGGGCATCTGCCGCAGGAACACCGAGCGCGCTGCGAACAGCCCCAGCGACGGCCCGCCGAAGTGTGGCGGACCCGCCAGATCCCGACCCTCGCCGGTGACGATGTCGGCACCCGCGTCGCCCGGCGCCCGCAGCAACCCCAGAGCGAACGGATCTGCAACCGTGACCAGGAGCACGCCGTCGGCGTGCAGCGCCTCCGCCAGCCCTTCGAGATCCACGATGGCGCCGAGGAAGTCCGGCTGCTGGACCACGAGGCAGGCATGATCCTCGCCGGCGGCGTCCGCGGACCGCAGCGTGTCGGTACGCAGCCCCGCGCCGCGGGCGTAGGTCCCCACGACGTCGGCGGTTCCGGGGTGGATCGGCTCGAGCAGTGCGACCGCATTGCGCTTCGTGACGCGGGCGGCCAGGAGGCACGCCTCGGCGGTGGCGCTGGCCCCGTCGTAGAGGCCGGTGTTCGAGACGTCCATGCCGGTTAGACTGGTACTCGAACGCCGTCTGCAGCGTCCCCTGGCTGATCTCCGGCTGGTACGGCGTGTAGGCGGTGACGAACTCGGAGCGGCTGGCGAGGTGCGAGGTGATCGCCGGGATGGCGTGCCGGTAGGCGCCGGCGCCGAGGAAGTCGGGTCGCGCCGGGTCGGCGTTCTCGGCCGCCCGTTCGCTGAGAAGCGCGACCAGTTCCGGCTCCGTGAGGGCACCCGGGAGGTCGATCGCCGGATCCACGATGGCCGCGGGCAGGTCGGCGAACAATGCGCCCACGTCTGCGACGCCGACCCGCTCCAGCATCCGGGCGCGGTCGGACTCCGTGGCCGGGATGTACGGATGGGGTGAACCGTCGAGCGGCGAGGGCGCCATCGTCACTCCGCGGCGAGCTGCGCCTGGTAGCCGGCGGCGTCGAGCAGGTTCGCCAGGTCGGCATCGTCGGCGATGCGGAGGCGGATCAGCCAGCCCTCTCCGTAGGGGGACTCGTTGACCAGTTCCGGGGCGTCGCTGAGCTCATCGTTGACGTCGACCACTTCGCCGGCGACCGGGGCGTAGAGTTCGGCGACCGTCTTGGTGGATTCGATCTCGCCGCAGGACTCGCCGGCCTCGACGGTGGTCCCGGTTGCGGGAAGATCGACGTAGACCACGTCACCGAGTTGATCCTGGGCGAAGTCCGTGATGCCGATGGTGGCCTCGCCGGGGTTCTGGTCGCCGCGGCGCAGCCACTCGTGGCTGGGGGCGTAAAGGAGTTCGTCGGGGGTGCCGCTGTCAGTCGTCACGTCTTCCTCGCCTTCCGGTAGAACGGGCGGCGCACGACCTCCACCGGGAGAGCGCGGCCGCGAACATCGACCTCGAGAGCGACACCGGGGCTCGCAAGCTCGGCCGGGAGGTAGGCCATGCCGATGCCGAGGCCCAGGGTCGGGCTGAATCCCCCGCTGGTGAGGTGCGCCACCGTCTCGCCGCCGGGCACGCGCACCGCGTGTCCGGCGCGCGGCACGCCGCGCCCGCGAGCCGCCAAGTGGCCGAGACGTCGCGTGCGGGCCCGGGCCTTCGCCTCCACGAGCGCCTCCCGGCCCGTGAACGGCGCGCCGTCGTCGAGGCTCACCGCGAATCCGAGTCCGGCCTCGTAGGGGTGCGTGGTGTCGTCGATGTCGTTGCCGTGCAGCGGCAGCGCCGCCTCGAGTCTCAGCGTGTCGCGTGCGCCGAGACCGACCGGCGTGGCCCCGCCGTCGGTGAGCGCGTCCCAGAGCGCGCCGGCGTGGCCGGCGTCGACGATGCACTCACCACCGTCCTCGCCGGTATAGCCCGTCCGGGCGAAGAGCACGGGCGCACCTCCGAAGTCCAACTCCACGCAGTCGCGCGGCGCCAGCTCGGCGATGCCTCCAGCGAGGACGTTGCCGAGCAGGCCGATCGCATCGGGTCCCTGGACGGCAAGCATCACCGTGTCCCCGGTCACCTCAGCGGCGTCGCCGGCGACGGAGCGCAACCGCTCGAAATCCGCGGCGGCGTTTGCGGCGTTGTGAACGATCAGCCAGCGCTCGCCGGGGAGGTGGTAGACGAAGACGTCGTCGTCGATGCCGCCGGCCTCGTTGCAGTAGAGCGAGTACTGTGCCTTGCCCGCCTCCAGGGTGGTGACGTCGAAGGTCGTCGCCGAGCGCAGCAGTGCGGCCGCCCGCGGTCCCTGCAGCCAGACCCGTCCCAGGTGCGACACGTCGAAGAGGCCGACGCGCTCGCGCACGGCGTCGTGCTCACGCACCGTGCCCTGGTACTGCAGCGGCATCTCCCAGCCGGCAAAAGGTGCGAAGCGGGCGCCGGCCGCCTCATGGCGCTCGCGCAGTACCAGCTTGCGCAGTCCGCCGCCGTTGGCGGGCTCGGCGTCTCCGCCCATGCCTCGAATCTATAGCCGCCCAATCCTCAACTGCGCATTCGCCACGCGGTCGTCCGGCGGCCCTTCCGCCCTTCGGCTGCTCTCCGGTCCGCTCAGTCCCGCTGCACCGCGCCGCCGGCGGACCACACGGTGTCGGTGCGCATTCGCCGCTGCGCCGAGCCGGGAGCCTGTCCCGCCGCAGCCGCCTCACCCCCTGCCAGGGCTGCGGCCACGCCGAGGGACCGGCGCCGGGCCTGGGTGCGGTCTGGCCGCGGCTTCGCACCGTCGACGACGCTTCCCGGCGGTGGCGGGCAGCCGATGATCGCCGTCGGGCTGTCGGCGAGCATGTCCCACTCATCGAGGACGCGGGCGATGCGTTGCGCGGTTCGCACGGTTCCGCCCGCCACTGCCGTGGCCCTCTCGGCGTCGCCGTCTCCCCCGATTTCCGCCGTGGACGACAGTTCGACGTGAGCGGCAGCGACCACGGACAGGCGCACGGCGGCCGCGGCGGTCCGGGCCGCGAGGGGTACGAGGTCCTCGAGGGGGGTCCCGGAGGCGCCGCCGATGGACGTCCCCTGCCTGAGCCACTCCAGAGCATCGGGGATATCGCACTCGACCAGGATCCGATCCACCTCTTCCTGGACGCCCTCGGGCAAACCGCCGGCCGCTCGGGCCTTTCGCCGGCTGCGCCGGGATTTCGTCTCGCCGGCATCGTGGCTGAACGCCTTCAGAGCGTTCTCCAAGATGGCCTGGGCCTGCGCACACATTCCTCGCATACGCGCCGCCACGGCCTCGATATAGCCCGCCGCGTCCTGGTTGTCCTGCGCCGCCCGTTCATCGGAGAGTGGATAGAGGAGCGCGCCCAGCAGCATGAGCGACCGGCGGACGTTGTCCACCGACGCGAGAGGATTCCCATTCCTCGTAGCCGGCACGCCGAGCTCCTCTCCTGGGTGAGTCTTCTCAATGAGATATACCCGTGACAGGAACTCAGCAAATCGCCGGCCTCGCACGAGAGCCGTGCCACGAGTCGGATCCCACTGTCGACGAGGGCTCCGCGGGGCCCGGCAAGCCTAGTCCTGACCCCCCGATGTGCCAGCGCGGCCCACCCGGTCCACTCCCTCCGGCTCCGGGGCAGTGTTGATACACCCGCTCGGCCCACTTAGCCTCCGGCGGGACCGGCACGGAAGGGAGCGGGTATGAGTGGGACTGGAGCCGACATGTTCCGGCTGGACGGCCGGGTGGCATTGGTCACCGGGGGATCCGGTGGCATCGGTAAGGCGCTGGGAATCGGCCTGGGGTTGGCCGGCGCTCGTCTGGCGCTCACCGGTCGCTCGCAGGAGAAGCTGGACGACAACGCCGCGGCCGCCGAGGCGGCGGGCTGTCGAGATGTGCAGACGTTCGGCAATTTCGACCTGACCGACCCCGGTCGCCCGGCGGCGCTGGCCGAGGCGGTCGCCGAGCGGATGGGCGGCGTCGACATCCTTGTCAACGTCGCCGGTCTCAACCGCCGCAAGCCGGCCCTGGACTTCGCCGAAGAGGACTGGGACGCCGTCATGAACCCCAATCTGAAGGCAGTCTTCTTCCTGTCTCGGGAGGTGGCCCGCCTCTGGATCGAGGGTGGCCGCGACCCCGAACGCGACGGCAGGGGCAAGATCATCAACATCGCCAGCCTGGCGGGGGCGATCGGGATCGCCGAGATCGCGCCCTACGGGGCCTCCAAGCTGGGGGTTGTGGCGCTCACGCGGTCTCTGGGCGTCGAGTGGGCGCAGGAGGCGATCTGTGTGAACGCCATCGCACCGGGCTATCACGAGACGCCCATGACCATCGCCCAGGGGATCTTCGAGAACCCGAAGATCGGGCCATGGGTGCGCAGCCGCATCCCCATGGGTCGCCTCGGGACGACCGAGGATCTGGTCGGCCCGGCGATCTACCTCGCCTCGGCGGCGAGCGACTACATGACGGGCCAGACGGTCTTCGTGGACGGCGGCTTCGAGGCGGGCTAGCGGGGCGACGGCCCGATCCGCCGGGCGATGAACGTGCCGCGGCGCGTCGCCGCGCCGGAGCGGCTCAGGTGAGGTAGCGCTGCCGCCACTCGCCGGAGCGGAGGCGCTTGACCCGCTCCTCGGTGGCCGGGTGGGTGGAGAACAGGCCGGCGAACTCCAAGCGTTGGCCGGCGAGGGGGTTCACGATGTAGTGCGAGGCCTGCTCGCGCGCCACCGGCGTGGGGATGCGACGCCCGGCCCGGTCCAGCTTCTCCAGCGCCCTCGCCAGGGGCTCGCCGTCGCCGAGGAGCTGCGCAGCGGTGCGGTCGGCCTTGAATTCCCGGGTGCGGCTGATGGCCGACTGCAGCAGGGCGGCGGCGATCGGGGCCAGGATCATGGTCGCCAGCAGCACGAACGGGTGCCCGCCGCCGCGATCCCGGCCGCCTCCACCACCCGTGAACAGGGCGGCGAAGAAGGCGATCCTGGCGACGAGCGTGATCGCCATGGCGACGGCGGCCGCCACCGAGCCGATGAGGATGTCCCGGTTGCGGATATGCATCAGTTCGTGGGCCAGGACCCCTTTGATCTCGGTCCAGGAAAGGTGCTCGATGAGGCCGGCGGTGATCGCCACCGCCGCCTTATCGGGGTTGCGCCCGGTGGCGAACGCGTTGGGCTGCGGGTTGGGTGTCACGTACAGGCGCGGCTTGGGCAGCTTGGCCCGGGCGGCCAGCTCCTCCACCACGGCGTGGTACTCGGGAAACTCGTGGCGCTCTACGAGCCGAGCGCGGGCGGAGGCAATGGCCAGTTTGTCGGAAAACCAGTAGGAGAAGCCGACGATGGCGAAGGCCAGGACCGCGCCGATGATGAGCCCGCCTGTGCCGAAGAGGCCGCCGATGCCGATGCACAGGCCGCCCAGCAGCGCCAGCAGGACGAAGGTCTTGAAGGTGTTCTTCACGTCGCCTCCTCACCCCCCGAGCCGCCCCGCCGGGGTCCGCCCCCGGCGAGTCGAGCGTGCCCATCCCGCTCGGTTCAGCCGTAATAGCCGGAGTGGACGTACACGCACGGCAGGGCCTCGCCTGCGTACATCTCAACGATACGGGGATCGTCCTCAAGTGCGAACACCGGGGTGAACCCGTACGAGCGCAGCACAGCCAGGGCCCGGCGCTTGAATCGCACCGAGTGCAGCATGTCCTCTGTGGGGCCGCGCAGGGCCAGCAGGTCCCAACGCAGGCCGTGCTGTTCGATCCATGCCAGCGTGAGCCGCCGGAGGCGGAACGGGCGCGCCGTTAGCAGCACCACCTGCAGCCCCGGATCCAGACAGTGAACCAGTTCGGCGTGATGCGCCAGCAGGGCGTCGCCGGAGGCTGCCGCGAAGAACCCATTCCAGTCCCGGGTCGGGCCGTCGAGGTGCCACTGGCGGTGCGCGGCGTCAGCCAGCACCCCGTCGATGTCCACGATGGCGGCGTCGGCGGGCTGCTGCGGGTCGCTTCGCCAAGTCCAATGGGCTGGGAGAGCCACCGGACCGGTCACGGTGCAAACCGGCGGGGAAGACCGATCAACGCACGGACCCCGGCCCGCGGTTTACCCGGGCCGCCCAGGCCGCCTGGCGGCACGCGCGGGACTCCTCAGTCCTCAGCCGGCTGCTCATCCGCCCGGCGACGGATCTCGGTCACCACCGAGGCGTCGGCCAGTGTGGTGGTGTCACCCAGGTTGCGTCCCTCCACGACGTCGCGCAGCAGCCGGCGCATGATCTTGCCGCTTCGGGTCTTGGGCAGGTCGGGCACCAGCACCACCGCTTTGGGCCGGGCGATCGGTCCCAGCTTCGTGGCCACGTGCCCGCGGATTTCCTCGCGCAGTGCGTCGCTCGCCTGCGCCGTGCCCCGGAGGATGACGTAGCCCACGATGGCCTGGCCGGTCACGGCGTCGCTGGCGCCGACCACGGCCGCCTCGGCCACCGCGGGGTGGTCCACAAGCGCCGACTCCACCTCCGTGGTGCTGATGCGGTGACCGGAGATGTTCATGACGTCGTCGACGCGTCCCAGGAGCCACAGGTAACCATCCTCATCGAGCTTGGCGCCGTCGCCGGCGAAGTAGCGGCCCTCGAAGCGCGACCAGTACGTCTCCCGGTAGCGCTCCGGATCCCCCCAGATGCCCCGCAGCATGGACGGCCAGGGCCGGGTGATGGTCAGGTAGCCGCCGCCGCGCGCCACCGGATTGCCGCTGTCGTCCACCAACTCGGCGAAGATGCCCGGCAGCGGTTGCGTGGCCGAGCCCGGCTTGGTGGTGGTCACCCCGGGCAGCGGGCTGATCATGTGCCCGCCGGTCTCGGTCTGCCACCAGGTGTCCACGATCGGGCAGCGTTCACCGCCGATGTGGGTGTGGTACCACATCCAGGCCTCGGGATTGATGGGCTCACCGACGGTGCCGAGCACCCGCAGGGACGACAGGTCGTGGCGCTGCGGCTCCTGGGCGCCCCAGCGCATGAAGGTGCGGATGGCCGTCGGGGCGGTGTACAGCTGCGTGACGCCGTAGCGGGCGACGATGTCCCAGAGGCGATCTTTCGGCCAGCCGGGCCGGTCGCCGCTGCGGAACTCGGGACGCGGGGTGTCCGGGGTGCCCTCGTAGATCACCGAGGTGGCGCCGTTGGCGAGCGGACCGTAGACGATGTAGCTGTGCCCGGTCACCCAGCCGATGTCGGCGGCGCACCAGTAGACATCGCTCTCGGTGCGCAGGTCGAAGACGTAGCGGTGGGAGAAGGCCACCTGGGTGAGGTATCCGCCGGTGGTGTGCATGATGCCCTTCGGCTTGGCGGTGGTACCGGAGGTGTACAGCAGGTACAGCAGATGCTCGCTGTCGAATGCCTCGGGGCCGCCGGGGGGGTCGGCGTCGGCCGGATCGGCCGCAGCCATGAGCTCGTGCCACCACAGGTCGCGTCCTGGCTGCATCTGCACGTCGAGGTCGCAGCGATTCACCACCACGACCGTCTCCACCGACGGTGCACCGGCGGCCAGGGCCTCGTCCACGTTGACCTTGAGCGGCGAGGCTGCGCCGCGCCGGTAGCCGCCGTCGGCGGTGATGACCATGCGGGCCTCGGCGTCCTCGCAGCGGTCCACGATGGCGTCGGGCGAGAAGCCGCCGAAGATCACCGAGTGCGCCACGCCGATGCGGGCGCAGGCCAGCATGGCCACCGGCAGTTCGGGGATCATCGGCATGTAGATCGCCACCCGGTCGCCGGCCCGCAGACCCAGCGAGCGCAGCACGGCGGCGAAGCGGCGCACCTCGTCGAGCAATTCGGCGTAGCTGATGGTTCTGGTGTCGCCGGGCTCCCCCTCCCAGTGGAAGGCCACCTTGTCGCCGCGGCCGGCGATGACGTGCCGGTCGAGGCAGTTGTAAGCCATGTTCAGGGTTCCGCCCACGAACCAGCGGGAGTACGGCAGGTCCCATTCGAGCGTGGTGTCGAAGTCGTCGAACCAGGTCAGCAGCTCACGCGCCTGGCGCGCCCAGAACGCCTCGTAGTCGGCGGCGGCCTCGTCGTAGAAGGACCGCGCCGCGGCGGCCCCGGCAAAGCCCTCAGGCGGTGGGAATGTCCTCTCCTCGACGTAGAAGTCGGCGATGGTCGCTTCGGCCATGGTGACACCTCGCTTCGCGCCGCAGCGGGACGATCGGCGTCCCGGCCGCGTCCCCGCCCGGCGGTGGGGCGGTCGTCGATCCTACCCGGACCCCCCGCAGCGAGTCCCCGCCCTCCCGCAGGCGGGCACAAGTAGTCTGGACAGGTGCATGACCTGCTGATTCGCAACGGCACCATCATCGATGGCAGCGGAAGCGAGGCATTCGTCGGCGACGTGGCACTCGCCGGGGGCGTCATCGCATCGGTCCGCTCCGCCGGTGGCAACGGCGACAGGGTGACCGTCGCCCGGCGGGTGGTGGATGCGGAGGGGCATCTGGTGCTGCCTGGCTGGGTGGACATCCACACCCACTACGACGGCCAGGCCACCTGGGATCCCGAGATGACGCCGTCGTCCTGGCACGGCGTCACGACCGCTGTGTTCGGCAATTGCGGCGTGGGTTTCGCGCCGGTGACCGCCGGCAGCGAGGACTACCTCATCAACCTCATGGAGGGCGTCGAGGACATCCCGGGCACGGTGCTGGCCGAGGGCATCGACTTCTGCTGGGAGTCCTACCCGGAGTACCTCGATGCGCTGGAGGCCATGCCGCGGGTGATGGACGTCGCCGGGCAGTTGGCGCACGGTGCCCTGCGGTTCTACGTCATGGGCGAGCGGGGCGCCGATCACGCCGAAGTGCCCGATGACGGCGAGTTGGCGCGGATCGAGGCGTTGACGGCGGAGGCGTTAGAGGCCGGAGCGCTCGGGGTGACCACCTCCCGCACCCCCAAGCACCGCGCCGCCGACGGCCGGCTCACGCCGTCGCTGTCTGCGGGGGATCCCGAGCTGGCAGCGCTGGCACGGGGGATGCGCGCCGCCGGTGCAGGCGTGCTGCAGGTGAACTCGGACTTCGGTCCCGGCGAGTTCGAACTCATGCGCACCGCCGCCGAGTTGGCCGGACGGCCGCTGTCGGCGCTGCTGGTCCAGATGGACGCCTGGCCGGAGCGCTGGCGCGAGACGCTGGCCAACATCCATGCCGCGAACGCGGAGGGTGTCGCGGCCAACGGGCAGGTGGGCTGCCGACCCATTGGCGTGTTGCTGGGCCTCGAGGCCACGGTCAACCCGTTCGGTAACCATCCCGCCTACCGCCGCGTTGCGCACCTGCCCACGCCCGAGCGGGCGGCGCTGCTGCGCAACGACCAGGCATTGCGGCGGGAGCTGATCGACCATCGCCCGGACGACGGCTACACCCGCTGGATCGACTACGCGCTCGGCCGCACCTACGAGTTCGGCGACGACCTGGACTACGAGCCGCACCCCGACACGTCGGTGGCATCCCGAGCCGCCGAGTCCGGCATCAGCCGCTGGGAGCTTGCGCTCGACCTGGTCACCGCCGACGAAGGCGACAACCTGCTGCTGTACACGTTCGAGAACTACAGCGACGGCAGCCTCGACGACGTGGCCGAGATGCTGGCCGATCCTCACACCATCTGTGGAATCGGCGACGCCGGGGCGCACGTGGGCACCATCTGCGACGCCGCCTACCCCACGTTCCTGCTCACGCACTGGAGCCGCGACCGCACCCGGGGCAGGCGCTTCCCGCTGGAATTTCTGGTCAACAAGCAGACCCGCCGCACTGCGCTCGCCTACGGCCTGGCCGACCGGGGGCTGCTGGCACCCGGCTACAAGGCCGACGTCAACATCGTGGACTTTGACGCTCTGGGCCTGACCCGCCCGCGGGTGGTGCACGACCTGCCCGCCGGCGGCAAGCGGCTGGAGCAACGCTCGCTGGGCTACCGCCACACCTTCGTGTCGGGGATCGAGGTGGCCGCCGACGGCGAGTTCACCGGGGAACGCCCCGGCCGGCTCATTCGCGGCGCCAGACCGCAACCGTAAACGCCCCCAACCCGGAGGCGTCGCAGAGAGCCTCTGCCTCGTGCACCCGGCTGCGCGCCTCCAGCGCAGCGAGGTCACCGACCGCGGCCCGATCATGCCACAGCGCACGCCCCTCGGCGACGAGATCCTCGATGCCGAGTGAGCGCAGGAACGTCGCCTGATCGCATACCTCCTCAGTGGGGTACACGCCTAGGACCTGATCCAATGGCACCTCGACGGTGATGTCGCATCTCCCAGGGTGGCGCAGTGGCTCGTGGCCCCGCACGCCGGCACGGTAGGTGCGGACCCACTCCCGATGCGGCCGCGCCGCCAGGGAGGCACTGGTGTCGGTGTAGTCGACAACCACCAGGCTTCCCCGGCGCAGCAGCGCCAGCGCCCGACCCACCCACTCGACCGCCTCGGCGGCCAGCGGTAAGCGCCCACCCTCCGGTGCGCGTGGCGCCAGCGCGTCCGCAGCGTCCTGCACCTCGGGGGCGACCGGGCACAGCGTCTCGATCAGCTCACCGGCGCCGGCGGGCTCCCGCGCCGACACATAGACCTCAGCCCAGCCGTCCGGCGTCCGCTCCAGGAGGCGGCTCGGAAGGTTGTCCAGCAATTCGTTGGCGATCACCACGCCGTCGACCGGCCCATCGGGTAGGTCGGCCCGGGA
>JAGWAK010000045.1:0-1294 GCA_021296435.1 Acidimicrobiia bacterium | reverse complement strand
CGCAGGGTGTCGGCACACGCCGGCCGGGCCGCCAGAACGCTGCGGGCCAGCGCGCCCCTGCCAGCTCCAGCGTCCACGAGCGTGAAGTCATCCGGCCGACCCAACCGCTCCCAGCACCGGTCCGCAAGGCGAGCCACCAGCCGCCCGAACAGCGGCCCGACCTCCACGCTGGTCAGGAAGTCTCCGGTCCGCCGCCCCGCGCCGCGCCCCGAGGCATAGAACCCGCCAGGCTCGCCATACAGCGCCGACTCCATGAACACATCGAAGCGCAGCCGTTCGCTGGAGGTCACAGGAAGGTGCAGGTCAACAGGTTACGAAAGCGGATTCCGGCGTCCACCGGCATGGCGCGGAACAGCCACCAGGAACCTGGAACGAACGGCGGCGGTCTATCGCAGCAAGTCGAGGACGGGGATGCCGGGGACGCCGTAGGCGGCCATTCGAGGCCGCCGGAGCGTCACCGGCAGCACCGGCCGGTCCGTGCAGAGGACCGCAACGGGAAGCAAGCGCCCAGCGCGGCGGCGGCGCCGATTGGGGGGATCGCGGTCAGGCGCTCGACGGTTCCTTGCGGCCGATGTTGACCGGCACGGGGCCGTCGGCGGCGGCCACGGCAGCGAGGTGCATCTCGTTCAACTCGGGGTCGAAGAAGAAGCCGTCGTCGAACGGGGCGGGCTTCAGGTCGTCCCACCAGACCGCCGCGGGGTCGTAGGCGGCGAAGAAAATGCGGTTGGTCCAGTCGGCGTTGCGACCCTGCAGCATCCGCAGGGCGAAGACCTTCTCGCCGTTGACCTGCATGATGTCCAGGACCTGGACCTTGCCCGGCGTGGCCGACATCGACGGCCCGCGCATGGTGCGCCCGAGACCCGACACGTCCCGGAAGGCCCCGTTGTAGACCTCCAGGGCCCGCTCCAGGGGCAGCTCGAAGTAGCGCTTCGCCCCGGTGTCGCGCTCCACGAACATGTAGTAGGGGATGCAGCCCAACTTCACCTCGCGGCGGATCATGTCGGCCCAGATCTTCGAATCGTCGTTGACGTGGCGGATCAGCGGCGCCTGGCAGCGGATGACCGCCCCCGTGTTCAGGATGTTGCGCACGGCCTTCTCGGAGGCCTCCGTGGCCAACTCCACCGGGTGGGAGTAGTGGCCCATGATGGCGAGGTGCCGCCCGGCGGCAACGATGTCGTCGAACAGCCGCAGCGTCTCCTCCGCGTCCTTGTCGTCCACGAAGCGGTGCGGCCAGTAGGCCCCCGCCTTGGTGCCGATGCGGATGGTGAGGCGCTCGAACTCGGGCTCCAGCAGC
>JAGWAK010000044.1 GCA_021296435.1 Acidimicrobiia bacterium | reverse complement strand
AACTGGCGACCCGTGGGCGCCGCCCTCGGCGGGCTGCTGTTCGGCTTCACCGACACGCTGCAGTTGCGAGACCGGCCCGCGGTGCACGGGCTGCTGCTGATGGTGGTGCTGGCTCTCGGTCTCATGGCGCTGGTCTTCCTCGGCCGCCGCCGGTACCGGGCCGCGGCCGGGCTGGCCATCGCCGCAGGCGGCTTCGCCGTGTGGCACTACGCCACGGAGACGGTGCCCAAGCAGTTCCCCCAGGCTCTGCCCTACATCACGGTGCTGCTGGTGCTGCTCTTCTACACCTCCAAGCTGCGCATGCCCGCCGCGGACGGCATGCGTTACCGGCGCGGCCAGCAGCAATGACCGCAGGCGGTTCGGTCACGGCCGCCGAGGCGGACTGGGATGACCTCTTCCGGCGCGCCCGGGCCGTGGCCGCCAACGCCTACTGCCCGTACTCCCGCTACCACGTGGGTGCCGCGGGGCTGGTGGACGACGGGCGGATCCTGGTGGGCTGCAACGCCGAGAACGCCTCCTACGGGCTGGGGCTGTGCGCGGAGTGCTCGCTGGTGTGCGCGCTGCACACGACCGGCGGTGGACGGCTGGTGGCGATGGCGGTGGTCGGCGGCTACGACCTCGACGCCCTGCCGCCGGGCAAGCCCTGCGGGCGCTGCCGGCAGGTCCTGTATGAGGTCGGCGGCCCCGAACTGGTGATCAACCGCGACGCCTCGCTGGCCGACCTGCTGCCCGAAGCCTTCGGCCCCGACGACCTGTGAGCGACTTCTCCGTCGTCGACCTGATCTGCGCCAAGAGGGACGGGCAGGCGCTGGGGCCCGACGAGATCGTCTGGTTCATCGACGGCTACACCAACGGGCGCATTCCCGACGAGCAGGCCTCAGCGCTGCTCATGGCCATCTACTTCCAGGCCATGGAGCCCGACGAGCTGGCGGTCTGGACCCAGGCCATGATCGACTCCGGGGAGCGCCTCGACCTCTCGGGCCTCGAGCACCCCACCGTGGACAAGCACTCCACCGGCGGCGTCGGCGACAAGGTTTCGCTCGTGCTGGCGCCGCTGATGGCGGCCTGTGGGGCGGCGGTGCCGCAACTCTCGGGCCGGGGCCTGGGCCACAGCGGGGGCACGCTGGACAAGCTGGAGGCCATCCCCGGCTGGCGGGCCTCGCTCTCCAACGCCGAGATCCTGGCCCAACTCGCCGATGTGGGTGCGGTGATCTGCGCTGCGGGCGCGGGCCTGGCGCCCGCCGACCGGCGCATCTACGCCTTGCGGGACGTCACCGGCACGGTGCCGTCGATCCCGCTGATCGCCAGTTCCATCATGAGCAAGAAGATCGCCGAGGGCACCAGCGCCCTGGTGCTGGACGTCAAGGTCGGATCGGGCGCCTTCATGAAGACCCACGCCATCGCCCGCCAGTTGGCCGAGGCAATGGTCACTATCGGCGAGTCCCACGGCGTACGCACCGCGGCGCTGCTGACGGGGATGGACACCGTGCTGGGGCGGACCGCCGGCAACGCCCTGGAGGTGCGCGAGTCGGTCGAGACGCTCGCCGGGGGCGGGCCGGACGACCTGGTCGAGGTGACGCTTGCCCTCGCACGGGAGATGGTCGAGCTGGCCGGCCTGGACGCCGACCCCGCAGAGGTTCTGGCCTCGGGTGCGGCGATGGACGTCTGGCGCGCCATGATCGCCGCCCAGGGGGGCAACCCGGATGCCGAGTTGCCGTGGGCGCCGGTCGTCGAGACGGTGTCCGCGCCGGCTGACGGCGTGCTGGTCCGACTCGACGCCCTGGCCGTGGGCATCGCAGCCTGGCGGCTCGGAGCCGGGCGCGCCCGCAAGGAGGATCCGGTGAGCCCCACCGCCGGTGTGGTGTGCCGGGCCGCCGAGGGCGATGTGGTGCGCGCCGGCGAGCCGCTGCTGGAGTTGCACACCACCGACGAATCCCTGATGCCGAGCGCGCTGGCGGCCCTGGAGGGTGGCTTCGAGGTCGCCGCGGAGGCCGGTCCGCCGCGACCCCTGGTGCTGGACCGCGTCACCGCCGGCGGGCGGGCGTGAACGCCGCAACTCCGTCCTTCGAGGAGATCCGGCAGGCTCCCAAGGCGCTGCTGCACGACCACCTCGACGGCGGCCTCCGGCCCGCCACCATCGTGGAACTGGCCGCCGAGACGGGTTACGGGAACCTGCCCACCGGCGACGCCGGCGAACTGGGCCGTTGGATGACCCGGGCCGCCTCGGGCGACAGCCTCGAGGCCTACCTGGAGACGTTCGTCCACACCGTCGGCGTCATGCAGACGCCCGACGCCATCGCCCGCGTGGCCGCCGAGTGCGCTGAGGATCTCGCCGCCGACGGCGTCGTGTTCGCGGAGGTGCGATTCGCGCCCGAGTTGCACACCGAGCGGGGGCTCGGCATGGACGAGGTGGTGCGCAGTGTGCTGGAGGGCTTCGCCGCCGGCAGCCGGGGACGCAACATCCGCGTGGTCGGGCTGCTGTGTGCCATGCGCCACGCGGCGCACGCCCTCGAGGTGGCCGAGTTGGCGGTGCGCCACCGCAACGACGGCATCGTCGGCTTCGACATCGCCGGCGCCGAGGCGGGCCACCCGCCGACCCGGCACATCGCCGCCTTTCAGTACCTGCAGCGGGCCAACTTTCACTTCACGATCCACGCCGGGGAGGGCTTCGGCGTGCCGTCGATCTGGGAGGCGGTGCAGTACTGCGGCACCGAGCGTCTCGGCCACGGCGTGCGCATCGTCGAGGACATCGAGGTCGATGCCTCGGATCCCGACGCGCCACCTCGACTGGGGCCACTGGCCGCCTACGTGCGGGACCGGCGCATCCCCCTGGAGCTCTGCCCCAGCTCCAACGTGCACACCGCCCAGGCGCCCTCCATCGCCGAGCACCCCATCGACCTGCTCCGGCGCCTGCGCTTCCGGGTGACCATCAACACCGACAACCGCCTCATGAGCGACACGTCCCTCACCAAGGAGATGCATCTCTGCGCCGAGGCCTTCGGCTGGACGATGGCCGACCTGCGCTGGCTCACGATCAATGCCATGAAGAGTTCGTTCATCCCCTTCGGCGAACGGCTGGCGCTTATCGACGACGTGATCAAGCCCGGCTACGCGGCGCTGGGCACCGGCTGAGGCCCCGACAGCGAGGAGGGTGCCATGCGCCGATTCCTGATCGACACCGACACGGCCTCAGACGACGCGGTGGCGCTGGTGATGGCGTTGCGGACTTCGGACGTCAACGTCGAGGCTCTGACAATCGTGGCGGGCAACGTGCCGCTGGACCGCTGCATCCAGAACGCCCTCTACACCACCGAGTTGTGCGGCTCGTCGGTGCCGGTGCACGCCGGGCTGGCCCGGCCGATCTTCGGGGAGCCGGTGACCGCCGAGATCGTGCACGGGCAGGACGGGCTGGGCGACATCGGCCTGGATCTCACCGGGCGCACTCCCGCCGACGGTCACGCAGTGGACGTGCTGGTTGAGACCATCTGCGGCTCTCCTGGCGAGATCACCCTGGTGACCCTGGGGCCGCTGTCCAACCTGGGCACGGCCCTGCTGCGTGAACCCGAACTGGCCGGCGCCGTGAAGCGCTGCTACATCATGGGCGGCACCGGCCGGCTCCCCGGCAACATCACGCCGGCAGCCGAGTTCAACATCTACGTCGACCCCGAGGCGGCCCGAATCGTCTTCGAATCCGGTATGCCGATCACGATGGTGGGGTGGGATGTGTCCTGGACCTGCGCCTTCGTGAACCCCGACGGGGAGGCGCGGCTCCGGGCGATCGGCACCCCGTACTCCGATTTCGTTTGCGACATCCAGAGCACGCTCACCGAGTTCGTGGAGGGAATGCTCGGCATCCGCGGCTTCGACCTGCCCGATCCGCTGGCGATGGCCGTCGCCCTCGACCCGTCGATCGCCGAGACGGAGGACCGCTACGTGGAGGTCGTCACGGGCGACGGCCCGGCGCGGGGCCAAACCATCGTCGACCACCTCGGTGTGACAGGCAAGGCCCCGAACGCATCGGTGGTGACCCACGTGCAACCCGAGGCGTTCATGGACTCGCTCTGCGCGACGCTGCGCTGAATGGCTCCACTGCTGCGGAAGGTCGGCTTCCTCGGCGACCTGCTCGAGGACGTGGTGGTGCACCGCCGCAGCGGTGTGCGCGCCGACACCGACACGCCGTGCGTCATCCTGCGGCGCCGGGGAGGCAGCGCGGCGAACGCCGCGGTGTCCGCTGCGGGAGCGCTCGGCCCGGGGCGGGTGCGCTTCTTCGGGCAGGTCGGAGCCGACACTCTGGGCGACCGCCTGCTGGACGAACTGGCCGCTGCCGACGTGGAGCCCTGCGTGCGGCGCGGTGGACGCACCGGCACCGTGGTCGTACTGCTCGGTGACGGCGGCGAGCGGACAATGCTGAGCGACCGCGGCGCCTGCGCCGAACTCGGCGGATTCGAGCCGGCCTGGCTGGACGATCTGGCCATCCTCCATGTGGCGGGCTACTCCCTGCTGGAGGATCCCTCCCGCTCGGCGGTACAAGACATGATCAGCGCGGTCCGCCACGGCGGCGGCACCGTCAGTGTGGACGCCTGCTCGGTGGGAGCCATCAGCGATGCCGGTGTCACCGCATTCAGAGAAACCCTCGCGGGGATCGTTCCCGATGTCTTGCTGTGCGACGCCGGTGAGGCCAGCCTGCTTCAGGCGACGGGTGGCTACGACCAACTCGCCGAACTGGTGGTCGTCAAGGACGGACCCCGACCGACGCGCCTGTACGGCGCGGGATTCGACAGCGAGGCAGTCCGGCCACCGCACCTGGACGTTGTACCGGACACCACCGGCGCGGGTGACGCCTTCGCAGGCGGTCTGCTGGCAGCCCGCCTGACGGGATGCACTTGGCCCGAGGCGACCGCTGCGGGCCAAACACGCGCCGCCGACCATCTGGAGTCGCTGGCCAAGCTGGGCGGTGCGGTGCAGACTGCGGAGTGATGCCACCGACCGCCATTCCGACCACCTCACCCGTCATGCCGGCGAAGGCCGGAATCCACAGTCCGTCGGGATCGCTCCGGCGACGGATCGGCGAGCAGCGGCGGCGTCCCCAGCCTGGAGACGTGACGTGATCACGCCACTGGTACATCCCCGCGTGGCCGAGGCGCTGGCGGCCGGGCGCCCCGTGGTGGCATTGGAGTCCACCGTGTACTCGCACCTCGGGCTGCCACCGGGACGCAACGCCGAGGCCCTCGAGCGTTGCCTCGAGACCATCGAGTCCCAGGACGTCACGCCGGCGGTGACCGCTCTGCTGGACGGCGTGCCCCGCGTGGGTCTCGACACCGACGGCTACGCCGCGATCCTCGCCTGTGAGGAGAAGATGGCCGAACGAGACCTGCCCGTGGCGATCGCCGAGCAGTGGCCGGCGGGCGCCACCACCGTGTCGGGGTCGCTCGTGCTGGCCCACGCGGCCGGCATTCGCGTCTTCGCCACCGGCGGCATCGGCGGCGTCCACCGCGACAGCGCCGAGACCGGCGACGTGAGTTCCGACCTCGAGGCCCTCGCGCACTATCCGGTGGCGACGGTGTGCGCCGGCGCCAAGGCATTCCTGGACCTTCCGCACACCCTGGAGCGCCTCGAGACTCTCGGGGTGCCGGTGGTCGGCTACCGCTGCGATGAATTGCCGGCGTTCTGGTGCCGCAGCAGCGGCCTGGAACTCCCCTACCGCGTGGACTCCGCCGCCGAGGCGGCCGCCATCGTCGACGCCATGGGCCGCACGGGGGTGCTGTTCACGGTGCCTCCGCCGGGTGCCGCGGCCGTGCCGAACGCCGTCATCGACACCGCCGTCTCGGAGGCTCTGGCGCGCGCCGAGGCCGCCGGCATCAGCGGCGGGGAAGTCACGCCATATGTCCTCGACGCCATCGACGAGGCCACGGCGGGCCGCTCGGTGGAGGCCAACGTGGAACTCGTCGTCAACAACGCCCGCTTGGCAGCCGCAATCGCCAGGGACGTCGCCATCCGGAACCGGCCGGGCGCGCCATTCAGGTCGTCGTGACAATGCCCCCAGCGGGGCGCTCGATGTGGACCTGGACGTGCGTGCCGGCCTCGTCGATCCATCCCTGCGTCGCCGCCCACGCCATCATGGCGTCGAATCGCTCGTCCCAGGCCGGCTCCCGATCCGCCGGCGCCAGCCGCCGCACCGCTTCGATCGACCACCACAGGTGATGGGTCCGCCCGAGGCGCGCCTCGGCACCGAGCGCTGCCAGCGCGTCGTGGCGGTCGCCGTCGGCCTCGATGTGGAACCGGTCAAAGTCGCCGACCTCCACAAGCCGCCGCCGCCCGGTTTGCAGGTTCAGCTCGACGTACATCGCCCTTCACCTCCCGTTGCTCGGATCCCCGACCACAGGCCTGCTCGCGCCCGTGCCACAGTCTGTCAAGCCGCTACGCTGTCGCAGTCACCGGACGGGGCAGCAGTGTTCCGTTGCGGCGACGGGAAGCGTTCAGCGCGGAGCGTCCGGACAGGAGCCCGGCGACCGCCGGACCGCACTGGGCACCCAGGAGGTGCGCGATGAAACTGATCACGGCAGTGATCAAGCCCCACCACGTGGACATCGTCAAGGCTGCGCTCAACACCGTCGGCATCCACGGGATGACCGTCTCGGAGGCGCAGGGCTACGGGCGACAGGGAGGCCACACCGAGACCTACCGGGGGACCGAGTACCAGATCTCCTTCACCCCGAAGTCGCGCATGGACATTGTGGTGGACGACAAGGACCTCGACGCCACCGTCAAGGCCATTGTGGAGGCGGCGCGCACCGGCAAGATCGGCGACGGCAAGATCTGGGTGACCGAGGTGGACCGGATCGTCCGGATCCGAACCGGCGAGGAAGGCACCGACGCCGTCTAGCGGTTGTAAGCCAGCGGTAGCCCCGGACGGGGCCATTCGTAGGCCAGCAGCAGCCCCTCGGCCGCCTCGGTGACATACGCGGTCCGTAGGTCCTCCCCGCCCCAGCAGACGTTGGTGGCCAACGGCCCCGGGACCGGCACGTAGCTGATCTCCCCGTCGGGGCGTACCACGCACAGCCCCTCGCCGAGGGCCGCCACGACAACCGTGCCGTCGGCCTCCACCGCCAGGGAGTCGAAGTGCCCCAGCGTGTTGGCGAGACAGCGCTTGCTGCGATGGTCCACGCGACCGGGACCGACGATGTCCCAGGCCCACAGCCGCCCCGTGGGCGTCTCGGCCACGTAGAGCACCGTGCCGTCGGGCGACAGGCCGATGCCGTTGGGCCCCATGAGCGGGAAGATAGACCGGCGGGCGAAGGCGCCGTCGGTCGTGGTGTAGAACACCCCGACCCGGTCGGTGTCGTGGGCGCGGACCTTGCCGTGGTCGGTGAACCACATGCCGCCGGAGTCGTCGAAGACCAGGTCGTTGGGGCCGCACAGGCGGTGCCCGCCGATGGCGGTGTACAGGACGGTCACCTCGCCGCTGTCCAGGTCCAGGCGGTCGATGCTGCCGGTGATGTACTCGGGACTCTGCCCGGCGCCGGTGCCCGGTGCCGCCGGCAGCCAGACGCCCCGGCGCTCGTACCAGGCGAAGCCGCCGTTGTTGGCCACGTAGGCCGCGCCGTCAGGACCTATCGCTAGACCGTTGGGGCCGGCGGTGGTGACGCGTTCCCACTCCGTCACGGTGTGGCGGCTGCCGTCGGGTGTGATCCTCGTCACCCGCGGCCCCCGCACCTCCACGACGATGACCGAGCCGTCCGAGAGCGCCACCGGCCCCTCGGGGAAGTCCAACCCCTCCGCCAGGACCCGGTGGGGCAGCTCGACGACTGCGCCCCCGGTACCAAGCGCCTCGAATCCCGTACTCGCCATCCCGCCGCCTCCCTGAGCATCTCGACATCCCGTGGGCGCCACCGGGCGCTGCGCCCGATCGACGGCAGGAGACTAACGGAGGGCCGCTGGACAGCCCACGGAGACTGCACGGCCGGCGTGGAGACCGGTGTTACTGTCCGCGACGTGCCCAGAGTCGCCGGCGCCGGCAGCCTGCAGCCGCTCCCGGCGACCGGTCGGCGGTTCAGCGACACGCGCCGGGTACGGCTCGACGAGGCGGACCCCGACGGCCTGCTGCGCCTCGACGCCCTGGCCTGCCACCTGCAGGACGTGGCCACCGACGACTACCTCGACGCCGGGTTCGGCGACGATCGCTCGTGGGTACTGCGGCGGCTGCTGGTGGCGGTGCACTCCCCCGCCGCTTTCGATGAGACAGTCACGCTCACGACGTGGTGCTCGGGACTCGGCAGCCGCTGGGCTGAGCGTTCGACGCAGCTGCGCGGCGCCCGCGGGGCGCGCGCCGACGCCGCCGCGCTTTGGGTGCATGTCGATCCCGCCAGCGGCATCCCGCGCCGCCTCGCTGCGGAGTTCGAGGACATCTTCGGCCCCTCCGCCGCTGGTCGCCGGGTCGGCGCCACGCTCCTGCACCCGCCGGCACCCAGCGACGACGGGACCTCGCGATGGCAGCCGCGCTGGTGCGACCTGGACGTGCTGGGACACGTGAACAACGCCGCATACTGGACCGCTGTGCTGGAGGAACTGGTCACAGTCGGGCTGCGCGCTCCCTATCGAGCCGAGATCGAGCACCGCGCGCCGCTGAGCGCCGACCAGCAGGTCAGCACCCCGGTATCCGTCTCGGCCGACGGGACACTGCTCATGTGGTTCGTGAGCGACGCGAGCCTCTGCGCCTCCGCGCTGGTGGGCCCCGAGGCACCTGCCGGTGCGGCCTGGGACAGCGAGGTCGATCGCCCGTGAGGTGGCGTCCCACGCTGGCCGCGCTCGGCGCGTTGGCGGTCGCCGCCGCGCTCCTCGTGACGATGAGTTCGGCCTCGGTGCCGACAGCGAGTGCCTCCCTGGACGGACCCGGCGGCAAGCCGGCCTCCGATCCGCCGACGGTCCAGCCGATCGCCGCCGCCACCGAACCCGAACCGGCCGACGGGCCCCCCACCGCGCCCGCCGTGGTGGACGAGGACCTCGCCGAGGCGGCCCCACCTCCCGACGAGGCCGGCAAGGGTAATTCGCCCGGTGACGAGGACCCTGGGGCAACAGATTCCCCCGATGCCACCGGCGAGCCCAAGACCTCTGCGACACCGGCCGGTGCGGCACAGAGCGGCGCGGTCCCCGCGATCTGCCCCGATCCGTCGGATTCGTTCTTCGCCCTCTATCGAGGCGGCGAGGACTGCTACTGGCTGCGGTTCGAGGAAGCGTTGCAGCAGGAACTCACCTCGGAGGAACTCGAACTGCTGGAGGCGGTTCCTCTCGTGGCGGGAAACGCCGCCCGGCCCCTCGGGCGACCGGCCCGAACGATCCGCCGGGGACCCCCCGGCGAGGCGGGTGCGCCGCGGTTCTATCTGACCTTCGACGACGGGCCGAGCACCCGCTGGACGCGGCCGACCCTCGACCTGCTCGACCGGTACGGGGCGCGCGCCACTTTCTTCCCCGTGGGGGCGCACGCCGAGTTGAACTTCCACCTGATCGAGGAGATCGTCGCCCGCGGGCACACCATCGGCAGCCACCTGTGGTCTCACGAGAGGGCGGCGCTCAACAGCGAGGAGTTGTTCCGCCGGGAACTGCGCGCCAGCGCCGAACTGTTCGGCGAACTCGGCACGAATTGCCTGCGCACCCCGTTCGGCGCCGTCAACGACGACATCCTCGAATGGGCCGGCGACGAGGGGTTCGAGGTTGTGCTCTGGGGTGAGCCGGACCCGCGAGACTGGGAATTCCCGGGGGTCGAGGAACTCACCCGGAGCATGCTCGACATGCAGAACGGCTCGATCCTGATCCTGCACGAGCACACCGGCGCCGACACCTTGGCGGCCCTGGATGCCGTGCTGGAAGCCCTTGACGCCAGAGGCTGGAGCTTCGACGAGCCCATCTGCCCGCTGCGGTTCTGAGCCGCCCGGTCGGCTCTGCCACCCTTCTCGTCCGTCATTCCGACACAGGCCGGAATCCACGGCCTTGCGGCCCGGACCACGGCGCCGG
>JAGWAK010000043.1 GCA_021296435.1 Acidimicrobiia bacterium | reverse complement strand
CCATCGGGGTGGACGTGGACGAGATGCTCATCTCCCAGCCCGACACCGGCGAGCAGGCCCTGGAGATCGCCGACGTGCTGATCCGCTCCGGCGCCATCGACGTGGTGGTCGTGGACTCGGTGGCGGCGCTCACGCCCCGGGCCGAGATCGAGGGCGAGATGGGCGACACCCACGTGGGCTTGCAGGCCCGGCTCATGTCCCAGGCGCTGCGCAAGCTCACCGCCAACCTGCACAAGAGCCACGCCGTGTGCATCTTCATCAACCAGCTGCGGGAGAAGATCGGGGTGATGTTCGGCTCGCCCGAGACCACCCCCGGGGGCCGGGCCCTGAAGTTCTACTCCTCGGTGCGCCTCGACATCCGTCGCATCGAGTCCATCAAGAACGGCGCCGAGGTGATCGGCAACCGCACCCGCGTCAGGGTGGTGAAGAACAAGACGGCGCCGCCGTTCCGCACCGCTGAGTTCGACATCATGTACTCCCAGGGCATCAGTCGGGAGGGCTCGGTGCTGGACCTGGCGGTGAACCTCGACATCGTGAAGAAGTCGGGGGCCTGGTACACCTACGAGGGCGACCAGATCGGCCAGGGGCGCGAGAACGTCAAGACCTTCCTGCGGGAGAACCCCGCTCTGGTGCTGGAGATGGCCGAGAAGGTCTCGGGGCAGTTGCTGCCCCAGATCGCCGAGCCGGCCGAGGAGTTGGCCGATGAGGAGGTCGTAGCCGCCCGGTAGAGCCTGGAGGCTCCCGGCGACATCGGGGTTGTGTGCCGCCCGGCTGATGCCTGCTCCGGCGGGACCGGCCGGGCGGGCCTGACCGCGGGTGCGCTGCTCTACGATTGAGCACGTGAGCGGGCCAAGGCGGTACTTCATCCGCACCTTCGGGTGCCAGATGAACGAGAACGACTCCGAGCACGTCGCCGGCTTGCTGGAGGCCGACGGCATGATGCCCGCCGGCGCGGCCGGCGACGCTGACGGGGTCGTGGTGAACACCTGCTGCATCCGCGAGAAGGCCGACCAGAAGCTGTACGCCTACCTGGGCGGGCTGAAGGCCCTGAAGCGCTCCCGCCCGGACATGCAGATCGCCGTCGGTGGCTGCCTGGCGCAGAAGGATCAAGACTTGGTGCGTTCCCGGGCGCCGCACGTGGATGTGGTGTTCGGGACCCATAACGTGCACCGGGCCGCGGAGTTGCTGACCCGGGCGGCGGAGGACGGGCCGATCGTCGAAATCCTCACCGAGACCGTTCGAGCCGACGCCGAGGCATTCCCCTCGGCGCTGGGTGTGCGCCGCGACCTGCCGCACTCCGCCTGGGTGACCATCCAGGTCGGCTGTGACAACTCGTGTGCCTTTTGCATCGTGCCGGCCGTGCGCGGCCCCGAGATCAGCCGGCCCTTCGAGGCGCTGCGATCCGAGGTACGCCAGCTGGTCCGGGAGGGCGTCACCGAGGTCACGCTGCTGGGCCAGAACGTCAACTCCTACGGCCGTGACCTGGCGCTTGCCCGCCGCCGGGCCGGGGAGAACGTGGCCGCCCGCCCGATGTTCGCCGAGTTGCTGCGAGCCGTCGGAGCCGTCGAAGGCATCCGGCGGGTCCGCTACACCAGCCCGCACCCCAAGGATCTACGGCCCGAGACGATCGCCGCCATGGCCGAGACGCCCGCGGTGTGCGAGCACCTTCACCTGCCGCTGCAGTCCGGCAGCGACGCCGTCCTGGCCGCGATGCACCGGGGCTACAGCGCCGAGCGCTACCTCCAGCGCCTGGCCGATGCCCGCCAGGGAATCCCCGACCTGGCCGTCAGCACCGACATCATCGTGGGCTTCCCCGGCGAGAACGAGCAGGATTTCGCCGAAACGCTCGCGGTCGTGGCCGAGGCCGAATTCGACAGCGCCTTCACATTCGTGTTCTCGCCCCGCCCCGGCACCGAGGCGGCAGCAATGACCGAGCAGTTCGTGGATCCCGCCGTGGTGACCGAGCGCTACGAGCGGCTGCGGGCCGTCGTGGAGCGGTCCGCCCGGCGCCGCCACGAGGCGCGTGTCGGGCGCCGCGAGGAAGTGCTGGTGGAGGGCCCCAGCAAGACCCGTCCCGAACTCACTAGCGGGCGCACCCGCCAGAACAAGCTGGTCCACTTCTCGGCGCCCGTGCCGCCGCGCCCGGGCTCCTTCGTGGACGTGGATGTCACCGATGCGGGGGCCCACTACCTGCTCGGCGAACTCATGGCTGTGCGCGCCACGCCGGCGCGCCGCGAGCGCATCCCGGTGGTCACCGCCTGAGCGGCACGAACAGCGGATGCTGAACGGGGAAAACGACGGCTTCTGGGCCCGGCTCGCCCTCGTCGGCCCCACAGCCTCGGGCAAGTCGATGCTTGCCGCAGAGCTGGCCCGCAGGCGGCCCCCCGCCGAGTTGCTGTCTATGGACGCCATGGCTGTGTACCGGCACATGGACATCGGCACCGGCAGCCCCTCCGCCGATGAGGCGGTCGAGCTATGTCATCACGGCATCGATCTGGTGGACGCCGCCAGCGACTATTCCGTGGGGGAGTACCTGACGGCAGTACGCCCGCTGGTCCAGACGCACGTCGCCCGCGGTACCTCGCTGGTGGCGGTGGGCGGGACGGGACTCTATGCCCGCGCCGTCGTGGATGATCTGGAGATCCCTGGCACCTATCCCGAGGTTCGCGCCGAACTGGAGGCGGAGCCCGACACAACGGTTCTCTACGAGCGGCTGAAGGGCAGCGATCCTCTTGCCGCCGAGCGCACCGGTCCGGCGAATCGCCGCCGCATCGTCCGCGCTCTCGAAGTCACGGTTGGCAGCGGTCGGCGGTTCTCGTCCTACGGACGAGGTCTCCGCCACTACGGGCCGACCCTGTTCACGCAGGTCGGGCTGCGGCTGTCCCGCACGCTGCTGGATGCGCGCATCGCCAAGCGCTATCGAGAGCAACTCGACGCCGGATTCCTCGACGAGGTGCGTCGGCTTCGGGATGCCCCGGCACCGCTGTCCCGTACCGCCCGCCAAGCCCTCGGCTACCGGGAGTTGCTCGACCATCTCGACGGCCACTGCAGCCTGGCCGAGGCGATCGAGGAGGCGGTGCAGCGGACCCGCCGTTTCGCACGACGCCAGGAACGCTGGTTCCGCCGTGATCCTCGCATAACGTGGCTGGATGTCCAGGAGGATCCGTGGGAGGTCTTCGGTGACCTCATGGAGATCTTCGAGCGATCCCGGATCTGAGACCGGCTCGATGAGCACGCGTGGGGGTGTTCCCGGCTCCGGGGAGACATTCGACCGATGCACCTGACCAAGCACCACGTCTTCGGCAACGACTTCCTCGTGCGCATCGAGGGGGACGATGGCCCTTGCCCGGCCGGCTGGGTGCGGGGCATCTGCGACCGCAACGGGGGGATCGGCGCCGACGGGATCATGTGGGCACGCGTACCCGGCGGCTCCGGCGAGGCGGCGAGCCCGGGTTCCGGCTCACGGCAGGACCCGCTGCGCGCCGAGATGCGGCTCTACAACGCCGACGGCGGCGAGGCCGAAGTGAGCGGCAACGGCCTGGCCTGCCTGGCGCAGGCCATGACGCTGTGTGCCGGGCGCGACGAGACCGAGGTGCTCATCGCCACGGCGGCCGGGGAGCGCAGGGTCACCATCGGGAACACGCGCTTCGCCGACGCCGACGACGCCGGGGACGGTTTCGGCCGCATCCGCAGCTGGGCCGGCATCGATCTGGGGCAGGCGACCGAGGACACCGAGCAGACCCGTCGCGCCGAGGCGACGCTGGCGGCGCTGGCGCCGGGGTACCGGCGCGCCGGCTGGGTGTCAGTCGGCAACCCGCACGTGGTGGCGTTGCTGGAGGACGCCGCGGCCCTCGATGCACTGCCGCTGGAGGCCGCGGGCGCCGCACTGCAGGACTGCTTCGAGCCGGTGAACTTCGAGGCGGTGGCCGTCGCCGACAGCTCGCACGTGCGCATGCGGGTCTTCGAACGCGGCGTGGGCATCACGTCCGCTTGCGGCAGCGGTGCGGCCGCGGTGGCGTGGCAGCTGCACCGCTGGGGACTCGTCGAGCAGACGGTGGAAGTGGAGATGCCCGGCGGGACGGCCGAAGTGAGCGTCGGCAGCGGTGCGGAGGTGCGGGTCCCAGTGATCTACGTGGCCGACGTCGAGGCTCCAGAGCCCGCAGCGCCCACCGGCGGCGGTTCCTCGTGACCGATCCGGCTCGCGACCGCCGCGCCGGCACCCACCGGGGGGCCTTCGGCGAGTTCGGCGGCGAGGCCGGCGGCTTCATCGATCGGGCGTTCCGTGAGCAGATCGTGCTGGTCGGCGTGGCCACACCGGTCCTGTCGCTGCGTGCCGTGGAGGAGTCGCTGGAGGAGCTGGCCCGCCTCGTCGACACCGCAGGGGCCGATCCGGTGCATCGCGTCATCCAGCGCCGCGACCGTATCGACCCTGCCACGTACGTGGGGCGCGGCAAGGCGCAGGAGATCCGCGACATCGCCGAGCAGTATGACGCCGACACGGTCGTGTTCGACGATGAGCTGAGTGCGGCGCAGCAGTACAACCTGGAGGGGATCCTCGGGCGCACGGCCATCGACCGCACCACGGTCATCCTGGACATCTTCGCCCAGAACGCCTCCAGCACCGAGGGCAAGGTTCAGGTGGAGTTGGCGCAGTTGCGTTACCGACTGCCGCGCCTGCGCGGCTCGGGTTACCGGCTCAGCCAGCAGGCCGGCGGGATCGGCACCCGCGGGCCCGGCGAGACCCAGCTCGAGGTGGACAGGCGCCGGCTGCTGCGCCGCATCAACACACTCGAGAGCAAGTTGCGGGGCATCCGCCGCCATCGTGGCGTGCAGGCCCGGCGCCGCCAGCGCTCGGCGCAGTCCACCGTTGCCATCGTGGGGTACACCAACGCCGGCAAGTCCAGCCTGCTGAACGCTCTCTGCGATTCGGAGGCCCACGTCGAGGATCGGCTGTTCGCCACCCTGGACGCGCTCACCCGGCGCCTGGATCTGCCCGGTGGCGAGACCGTGCTGCTGGTGGACACCGTGGGGTTCGTACGCAAGCTGCCCCACGAGTTCGTGGAGGCGTTCATGAGCACGCTCGAGGTGGCCGTCGACGCCGACCTCCTGGTGCACGTGGTCGACGCTTCGGCCGCCGACTGCGACAGCCAGCTGGAGGCCGTGCGGGAGGTGCTCGACGTCATCGGCGCGGCGAAGGTGCCCGAGCTGCTGGTCTTCAACAAGCTGGACGCTGCCGACGGCGTCGAGCACCTGCTGGCCGCCCACCCGGGCAGCGTGGCGGCCTCGGCGCTCACCGGTGCCGGGCTGGAGCATCTCAGCGCGGTGATCGGCGACCGGCTGCGGGCTGCAGCTGCCACCGCGGAGTTCGTGGTGCCGTTCTCCCGGGGCGAGGTGATGGCCGGCCTGCACCGCTCCTCCCAGGTGCTCTCCGAGACCGCCACCGGCGAGGGGATGCGCTACCTCGTCCGCATCGACGACGCCTCGGCCGCCCGCTTCGCCGACTACAGATGCCCGGCAACGGGTAACAGCGACGGCCGGGAGGCCGCCGAGTGATGCCCCGAGTCATCCAGTCCGGCGTCATTCCGGCGGAGGCCGGAATCCAGTGTCACGGCATGTGACCAGCGCTGCAGCTTGGAGCCGAGGCTCGTCAGTGGACGTCGTGCCGGTGTTCTCGGGACGCCCCGAGCGCCGGGTCGACTCCGGGCGATGAGCGTCCCAGCCACCCTCGAGCCCTACCCCTACGATCGCCTCGGCGACCTGCGGGCAACCGCGGACCGCCATGCCGGAGGCTGCGTGGATCTCTCGATCGGCGACCCCTGCGACCCGCCGCCGCCGGCAGCGACCGAGGCGCTGGCGGGATCCGGCGCAGAGCGTTCCTACCCCCGGTCGGTCGGCTCGCCGGAGTTCCGGGCGGCCGCCGCGGGCTGGTTGGAGCGGCGCTTCGGCCTGGAGGTAACCCCCGAGCAGGTGGCGGCGTGTGTGGGAAGCAAAGAGCTGGTGGCCTCGCTGCCGCACCTGCTGAGACTGCGCGGCGGCGCCGGCGACACCGTGCTGTACCCGGCCGTGGCGTACCCGACCTACGCCATGGGCGCCAGGCTGGCGGGCCTGCGGGCGGTGCCGGTGCCGCTGGATGCCGGCGGGCGGCTCGATCTCGGCGCCGTGGACGATTCCGACGCCGACCGGGCACTGTGTCTCTGGGTCAACTCGCCGGGCAACCCCACCGGGGCGGTCGAGGACCTGGGGGCCGTCGCCGCCTGGGGGCGCGCTCGAGGCGTCGTGGTGTGTAGCGACGAGTGCTACGTGGAGTTCGTCTGGGATCGTGCCCCGGCGGGTCCGCCCCTGCAGGATCACACGATCCTGGCGCAGGATCCTGCCGGCGTGCTGGCGGTCCATTCGCTCTCGAAGCGCTCGAACCTCGCCGGCATGCGCGCCGGATTCTGCAGCGGCGACGCCGGCCTGGTGGACTTCCTGGCTCGGGCTCGCCGCCACCTCGGGCTCATGGTGCCAGGACCCGTGCAGGCCGCCGCCGCGGCGGCACTGAACGACGACGCCCACGTGGAGGCGCAGCGGCAGCGCTACCGCGACCGCCTTGCGCAACTGTCACGCCTACTGGAGGGCCTGGGTCTCCGCGCGCCGCTGCCCGGCGGTGCCTTCTACCTGTGGGTGCCCGCGCCCGGCGGCGACGCCTGGGCCTTGGCGGAGCGATTGGCGGCCACGGCGGGGATGCTGGTCAGTCCCGGTGAGTTCTACGGCGAAGCCGGCGCCGATCACGTGCGGGTGTCGGCCACGGTGCCCGACGAGCGCCTGGCGCTGCTGGAGAGGCGGCTTGCCACCCCGGGGAGGCCAGGCGGGCGCCGCTAGCCTGCGCCCATGATCTACCGCGCTGATCTCAAGGCCCGGATCTGTGAGTTGTGGGCCGGCCGCGCCGGGCTGGCGGCCGGCGACGCCGCGGCGCGTCGGACGGTGCACGAGGCCATCGATCTGCTGGACACAGGCGAGATGCGGGTGGCCGAGATGGCCGCGAACGGCGATGTCGTGGTCCACGAGTGGCTGAAGCAGGCGATCCTGCTGCTGTTCAAGCTGTCGGAGATGGAGACGACCGAGTTGGGCCCGTTCGAGTTCGCCGACAAGATTCCGCTCAAGACTCGCTATCAGGAGCGAGGCGTGCGGGTAGTGCCGGGCGCCTCGGCCCGCTGGGGCAGCTACCAGGCACCCGGCGTGGTGATGATGCCCAGTTACGTGAACATCGGGGCCTGGGTGGGTGCCAACACCATGGTGGACACCTGGGCGACGGTGGGGTCGTGCGCCCAGATCGGGTGCAACGTGCACCTGTCGGGCGGGGTCGGGATCGGCGGCGTGCTGGAGCCCCCGCAGGCGGTGCCCGTCTTCGTGGGCGACGAGTGCCTCATCGGCAGCCGCTGCATCGTGGCTGACGGGGCGCAGGTCGGCGAGGGCACCGTGCTGGGCGCCGGCTGCATCCTCACCGGATCCATCCCGGTCATCGACGCCGCCACCGGCGAGGAACTGGGCCGCGGCGTCGTGCCACCGTGGTGCGTGGCGGTGTCGGGTACCCGGCCGCGTACCTTCACCGGCGGGGAGTTCGGCCTGCCCTGCGTGCTCGTGGTCAAGCGACTCACGCCCGGCGAGCGGCACGACAAGTCGGTCCTCAACGACGTGCTGCGCGACCACGGGGCGGCAACCTGAGCGAGCGAGGGGACGCGCCGTGAACTCCGTCGCGCCGCCCGTGGACCTGCTGGCGCTGACTGCGGAACTGATCGGCATCCCGTCGGTCAGCCTCGCCGAGCGCCGGATGGCCGACCGCGTGGAGACCTGGTGCGGCGAGCACCCGTGGCTCGAGGTCACCCGCATCGGCGACAACGTGGTGGCGCGCACAGCCGGTGGCCGTGCCCTGCGGCTGGTTGTGGCGGGACACCTCGACACCGTGCCACCCAACGGCAACAGCGAGCCGATCCTGGAGGGCGACCGGGTCACCGGCCTGGGGGCCTCCGACATGAAGGGCGGCCTGGCGGTCATGCTGGCCCTCGCCGCGGCGCACCCCAACCCTGCCATCGACGTGACCTACGTGTGGTACGCCGCCGAGGAGATATCCCGGGAGCACAGCGGCCTGCTCCAGGTGGAGGCGGCGCGCCCCGACCTGCTGGAAGCCGACGCGGCGGTGCTCGGCGAGCCCACCGGAGCGGTGCCCGAGGCGGGCTGTCAGGGCACGATGCACCTGCGGATCACCCTGCGCGGCGAGCGGGCGCACACCGCTCGGCCTTGGATGGGCCGCAACGCCATCCACCGTCTGGCAGACGTGCTGGAGGCGCTTCGTGGTTACCAGCCGCGGCGGCCGGTGATCGACGGCTGCCAGTTCGCCGAGGCGCTGCAGGCCACGTCGGTATCCGGTGGCGTGGCGGGCAACGTGGTGCCCGACGAGGCGGTTCTGATCGTGAACCACCGCTTCGCCCCCGATCGCACGGCGGTTGAGGCCGAGGAGCGGCTGCGGGAGCTATTGGGCCCGCACCTCGCCGAGGGCGACGGGCTGCAGGTGGTGGAGATGGCGCCAGCGGCGGCACCACACCTGGACCACCCGCTGCTGGCGGCTGTCGTGGCGGCAGGCGGCGGTGCGGCTGCGGTGCGTGCCAAGTTGGGATGGACTGACGCGGCGTTCTTCGCCGAGCGCGGCGTGCCTGCGCTGAACTTCGGGCCCGGCGACGCCAAGCTGGCCCACACGGCGGGGGAGTACGTGACCCGCGACTCCCTCGAGACGGTCTACGGGGCGCTGGCGGCGGCTATATCCGGCGCAGCACGCTGACGACCCGGCCGTAGATCCGCAGATCCTTGGCCGGGTAGCGCTGGGGCGGGTAGTCGGGGTTCGAGGACACCAGCACCACCTCGTCGCCGTCGCGGCGGAACCGCTTCACGGCCGCCTCGTCGCCCGGCAGGCCGGCCACGACGATGTCGCCCTCGCCGGCCAGATGTTGCATGCGCACCACCAGCAGGTCGCCGTCCAGGATGCCGTCACCGGTCATGGAGTCGCCGCGCACTCGCACGACGAAGGCGTCCTGGTTGCCGACGAATTCGGCCGGCAGCGGCAGCGTCTCCTCGATGTTCTCGTGCGCCAGGACGCCGGAACCGGCCGCCACGTCGCCCACGAGTGGCACGTAGCTGACCGGGTGGCGGTCCACGGCGTGTCCGGAGACCGGGTCGTAGTGGACTTCGAGTGCCCGGGGCTTGGTGGGGTCGCGCCGCAGGAACCCCTGCTGTTCAAGGATGACCAGGTGGCGCTGAACCGACGCCGGTGAGATGAGACCGACGGCCTTGCAGATCTCGCGCACCGACGGCGGGTAGCCGCGCTCACGGGTGTACTCGGCCACGAAGCGGATGATGGCCTGGCGCCGTTCAGAGAGCTTGGCAACCGCGGCGGGCTGCGGCTCGGCTTCCTCGGTGGCGTAGGTCGGTGTCTCGCTGTTCATGCTGCCCTTCCTTGCCCGGCTCGGGTGTCTGATCCGGACTTGATATGTACAGGTGTTTCGAGTTACAATGTTGTCATGCCCCACGGAGTAGCCGCCGGAAGCACACCAGGACCGCTCGCTGGAACAACTGCTCGTAGTTCTGCTGCACGTTCATACATCGCTAATACGGATGTTGCCAGATCGAGGTCCGTATGTCAAGGATCTTTGCGGCACCGCCGGCTGTCGCCTCCCCAGCTCGCTGTGTCACACCCCCCGGTCAGGCTCTGGGGTATGGACCACTCCGCAGTTCTCGTGCCGGCGACCCAATCGCCCACCGCGATGCCGCCGGCTCCTGGCGACCTCGGGACGCGCCGCCCGGGGCGGGTCTACCTGTGGCGCCGCGCCATCGTGCTCGCCGCGCTGGTGTGCCTCCTCTGGGGCGCCCTGTGGGGGGTGTTCCAACTCGGCGGCCTCGTCGGCACGCGCCTGGTGGCTCCGGCGCTCGGAACGGCACCGGTCCCCGTCGTGGACGGGGCTCAGACCGACTCGTGAGGATCGCGCCGTCGCAGGTAGCGGGCGAACGTCATGCCGTCGGCCACGAGCAGGCGGTCCAACTGCAGGGCGAGCCCGGCCTGGGGCGCGGCGCCTTCGATCATGCCTCCTCCGCCGGGCGCCAGCAGCGGCGACCGGGTGATGCAGAACTCGTCGATCAGGTCGGCGGCGGCGAAGGCGCGTTCAGGCGCGGCCCGCCCTCCAGCAGGATCAGCGAACGGCCCTCGGCGGCGAGGTCGGCGGTGATCGCGGCCGCCTCGGCCGTGCGGTCGCCGGCGGTGCGCACGTCGGCCACCCGCGCGAGCGACTCCCGCCGGCTCGCCGGCGCGGCGTCGGCGAGGTAGAGCCGCACCCGCTCGGGACCGGCGAACAGCCGGGCCGCTGGATCCAGTTCACCACGGGCGCTCACGACGGCGAGCAGCGGCACGGCCTCCTGGCCTCTCTCCAGCCGGCGCTCGCGGACCTCCGCGGCCAGCGACGGCGGCCCGTAATCCTCGCTGCGGGCAGTGCCGGCGCCCACGACGATGGCGTCGGCGCAGCCCCGCAGGGCGCTGAGCACCGCCCAGTCCGTCGGCCCTCCCAGCGGGCCCGACCGGCCCTGCACGCTCACCGAGCCGTCCACGCTGGTGATCATGCAGAGCATCACCCAGGGCCGGTCGGGGGAGTGGGGTCGCGCCGCCTGCTCGTACAACTCGAGATGGTCCACCTCCGGGACGAACCGGGGCCAGACCTGTTGCATCACGACCATCGGTCCTCCAGCGCTTCGGGCGGTGTCTGCGTCGTCTCTCCACAAGGTATCCACAGAACGGCTGCGGAAGGCCCTGGGGGAAATCCCTGCCCCGGCGGTGGAAACGTCCACCGACCGGCGGGAAATCTCAGGTAATCGCCCGACGCCTCGTCGGGAGCACGCTCCGGCGGGTGACCGATGGGTACCTTCGGCGCACCCCGATCTAGAGTTGAGTCCACGAGGTGGCTGCTGTGAGCCTCGGTAGCGCGCCCGGAGGCAAGGTGAGCACGTGACCGTCCTGTCCGAGCAGATCCGCATCGGCATACAGCGCTGGTTCACCGTCGAAGGCGTGCATCCCTACGACACGGTGGAATGGAGCCGCCGGCGCGCTCTCATAGCCGGAGCCGGCGACGACGTCGTCTTCGAGCAGGACGGCGTTGAGTTCCCCGTCTCCTGGTCGCAGAACGCCGTCAACATCGTCTCCCAGAAGTACTTCCGCGGCCGGCTCGGCGGCGAGGCCCGGGAGTGGTCGCTGCGCCAGGTCATCGACAGGGTGGCCGGAACGATCGGTCGCTGGGGTGCCGAGGACGGCTACTTCGCCGACGAGGCCGAGGCGGCCGCCTTCGGCGACGAGCTGACGCACCTGCTGGTCACCCAGAAGGCTTCCTTCAACTCACCGGTGTGGTTCAACATCGGCGTTCCGGGTGCCCGGCCGCAGTCCTCGGCCTGCTTCATCCTCGCCGTCGACGACTCCATGGAGTCGATCCTCAACTGGTACACCGAGGAGGGGTTGATCTTCAAGCGCGGCTCGGGGGCGGGCGTCAACCTCAGCCGCCTCCGCACGGCTTCCGAGCACCTCTCCGGCGGCGGGCGACCCAGCGGGCCGGTGAGTTTCATGCGGGGCGCCGATGCCTCCGCCGGGGCCATCCGTTCGGGGGGCACCACCCGGCGCGCCGCCAAGATGGTTGTCCTCGACGCCGATCACCCCGATATCGCCGAGTTCGTGTGGTGCAAGGCTCGCGAGGAGCGCAAAGCGCAGGCACTGAGCGAGGCCGGGTTCGATCTGAGCTTCGACGGGGTCGACAGCACCTCGCTGCTGTACCAGAACGCCAACAACTCCGTCCGGGTCAGCGACGAGTTCATGGAGGCCGCCCTGGCGGGCCGCAAGTGGGAGCTGACGGCGCGCACCACCGGCGAGGCACTCGCGACGGTGGACGCGGCCGACCTGCTGGATCAGATCGCCGAGGCGGCGTGGCAGTGCGCGGACCCGGGCCTGCAGTTCGACACCACCATCAACCGCTGGCACACCACGCCGGCGGCCGGGCGCATCAACGCCTCCAACCCCTGCTCGGAGTACCTGCATCTCGACAACTCGGCATGCAACCTGGCCAGCCTGAACCTGCTGTCGTTCCTCGGGGCCGACGGGCGCTTCGATGTGGCGGCTTTCCGGGCGGCGGTCCGGGTGGTGTTCTGCGCCCAGGAGATCCTGGTCGGCCGTTCGCACTACCCGACCGCTGCGATCGGCCGCAACGCTGTTGCGTTCCGGCAGCTCGGCATGGGCTATGCCAACCTCGGTGCCCTGCTGATGAGAATGGGTCTGCCGTACGACTCCCCGGGCGGGCGGGCGACGGCCGCCGCGGTCACCGCGGTGATGTGTGGCGAGGCGTACCGCACCTCGGCGCACATCGCGGCGCGCATGGGACCGTTCGAGCAGTACACCGCCAATCGCGCCGACGTGCTGCGGGTTCTGAACATGCACCGGCGTGCCACAGGCAGCATCGACAGTGCCCACGTGCCGGAGGAACTGGCCTCCGCGGCGTCGGAGGTCTGGGGCGAGGCGTGCGACCTGGCCGAGGCCGTCGGCGTGCGCAACGCCCAGTCAACGGTTCTCGCGCCGACCGGATGCCTGGTGGGTGGGTCTCTCATCCCAACCGAGCGAGGACTGGTCCGGCTCCAATCGCTCGGCGATCCACAAGGCGCCCGCTGGCAGGATCTTGGCATCGCCGTGGGAACGGACGAGGGACCCCGTACTGCGACACAGTTCTATCGCAACGGATCAGAGCGGGTGGTGAGCGTGGACACACACCGCGGTTTCCGCATCGAAGGGACGCCCACCCATCGCATCAAGGTTGTCGACCTGCTCACCGGCGACTGGCTGTGGAAGCGTTTCGCCGAAATCGAACCCGGCGATCTCGTGCCGTTGCAGTTGAACCAGTTGGTGGGGGGTCCCCGGTACGTAACCCTGCCCCGGCTTGGCGAGATGTACTGGACCGGTGATTGGAGCACCACGACGCCGCGAGCCATGAGTCCGGCGTTGGCCGAGTTCGTCGGATACTTCATGGGAGACGGCTCGCTACATGCCAAGGGTCTACGCCTGTGCGTCGCAGCCGGGGACATTGACGTGATTGAGCGGCTTCGACTCCTCGGGAAGGAGCTCTTCAACCTCGAGACACACCTCACGGAGAAAGCCGGATATGTCGAATTGGCGTTTCAGTCGGTTCCGCTGACCGTGTGGTGGGACGCATGCGGTTTCGCGAAGACGCCGCCCGTCGAGGGCCACGTCGGGAAGGGATGGCGGCCGCACATACCCGATGCAATTCTTGCCACGAATTGCGCTGAGACCTACCGGGCCTTCGTCAGGGGGCTATACGAGGCCGACGGCACAATGGCAGGGGGCTATCCGCACTGGTCCACCACGTCGATCGACTTCAGCCGCGATGTTCAGTCGTTGATGCTGGCGCTCGGGTATCCCACAACTCGGAAGATTGATCGGACCGGCTGGGGCGGCTCGCAGCTAGCTGTGCTGCGCCTCCTCAATCTGTCCCACTCGTCGCGGTTCGCAGAGGAAATCGGTTTCATGAGCGGCCGCAAGCAGGCTGCTCTTGTCTCGGTTTCTACCGCTCAGGCTTCCCGCTACGACCACGTTCCGGTGAGCCGCGCCCTCGTCGACCGGCTCGCGCCGGAGAACGGCCGCTTGCGGCGCACCATGCTGATGTCCCTTCGTCGGCACGGCATGGTGTCGCGGCGATCGGCATTGGAACTGCTGCAGTGCACCGGCGACGCTGAACTGGCCCGGCTGCTCGATTACTTCTACGACCGGGTCAGCAGCGCCGTTCTGGGCGAGGAGCAGTGGACCTACGACCTTTCGGTTCCCGACAACGTCACCTACGTGGCCAACGGCTTTGTCTCCCACAACACGATCAGCTTCATGATGGATTGCGACACCACCGGCATCGAGCCCGACCTGGCGCTGCGCAAGGCCAAGTCGCTCGTCGGCGGGGGCTCGCTCACCATCGTGAACCGCTCGCTGGCGCCGGCGCTGGAGCGGCTGGGCTACGGGGGCGCCGAGATCACCGGAATCTTGGCGCACGTGGAGACCACCGGCTCCGTCCTGGGTGCCCCGGGGCTGGCCCGCGAGCACTACCCGGTGTTCGCCTGCTCGATCGGCGACAACACGGTGGGTCCGGAGGGCCACGTGCAGATGATGGCGGCGGTGCAGCCCTTCCTGAGCGGGGGGATTTCCAAGACCGTCAACCTGCCTGCCGACGCCTCCATCGACGACGTGCGGCAGTTGTTCGTGTCGGCCTGGCGCAGCGGCGTGAAAGCCATCGCCGTCTACCGGGACAACTCCAAGTGGCAGCAGCCGCTTTCGGTTGCGGGTGCCGGTGAGTCCGACGACTCGTCGCCCGCGACCGGGACGCCGGCGGCGCCCGAGCCGGTTCGGCGCCGGCTGCCGCACCACCGCACCTCGCGCACGATGGAGTTCCGGGTGGCCGACTGCAAGGGGTTCGTGACCGTCGGCGAGTACGAGGACGGCTGTCCTGGTGAGATCTTCGTGCGGGTGTCCAAACAGGGTTCGACCCTGGCCGGGATCATGGACGCCTTCGCGATCGCGGTCTCATACGGGCTCCAGTACGGCGTCCCGCTGCGCGCCTACGTGGACGCCTTCTGCGGTATGCGCTTCGAGCCTGCCGGTGTGACCGACGATCCCGACATTCGGATCGCCACCAGCCTCATGGACTACCTGTTCCGGCGGCTGGCGCTGACGTACCTGTCGCCGGAGGAACGGGCCGAGATGAGCATCTTCGCAACCTCCGAGCGGCTCGAGCCCACGCTTCCGGGCGTCGCCGAGGCGGCGGCCGGTTCGGTGCAATGGGTCGACATCGCTCCGGACCCGCCGTCGGTGCTGCCCCGGTCCGATCTGGCGACTGCGGACGGGCCCGCCGGAGGCCAACTCCACGGCGGCCTGACGGACTCCGCCTCGCCGCTGTGCATGTCCTGCGGCACCCGGATGGTGCGGGCCGGCTCGTGCTACGCCTGCTCCACCTGCGGGGCCACGAGCGGCTGCAGCTGAACCCGCCGCAGGGGACCAGGAAGACCCGACCCGGCCAGGGCGAGCAGGCAGGCACGGCGACGCACGATGACCGCCACGATGAGGGCCGCCGTCCTCCATCCCGAGGCGAGCAGCCTGCAGATCGAGCAGGTCGGCGTGGCCGGGCCCGGTCCGGAGGAGGTGCTGGTGCGCACCGCCGCCACCGGGCTGTGTCACAGCGACCTCCACTTCATCGACGGCTCCTGGCCGATCCCGACCCCGTGCGTGCTGGGCCACGAGGCGGCAGGTGTCGTGGAGGCCGTCGGGCCCGGTGTCGGGGAGGTGGCGCCGGGCGATCACGTCGTGACCTGCCTCTCGGTGGGCTGCGGCGAGTGCATCACCTGTCTCGAGGGGCGTTCCTACCTCTGCCTCGAGGGGCGCTCGGTGCGCACCCGTGCCGCCGGGCAGCCGCCGCGCCTCAGCCTCGGCGGCGAAGAGCTGCACCAGTTCGTGGGCCTGGCGACCTTCGCCGAACGCATGCTGGTGCACCGGAGGGCGCTGGTGCGCATCCGTCGTGACATGCCGCTGGACCGTGCTGCGCTGCTCGGCTGCGGGGTGCTCACCGGAACCGGGGCGGTCTTCCGCACCGCCGGGGTCCGGCCGGGCTCCTCGGTGGCCGTGGTGGGGTGCGGCGGCATCGGCATGGCGGCGGTGCAGGCGGCCCGCATCGCCGGTGCAACCCTCGTGATCGCCGTGGACACCGAGCCCCGCAAGCTCGCCTGGGCGACCGAACTAGGCGCCACGCACGCCGTGGATCCTGCCGACGGCGATCCCGTCGAGCAGGTCCATGCGCTCACAGGCGGCGGCGCCGAATTCACCTTCGAGGCGATCGGCTTGCCGCGCACCGTCGAGCAGTGCCTGAACATGGCCGCTCGCGGCGGCACCGCCACGGTGATCGGCATGCTGCCGCAGGGCGCCCGGGTGGAGATCGACGGTGCCGAGCTGTTCCTGCACGAGAAGCGCTTGCAGGGGTCGCTGATGGGCTCCAACGTGTTCCGGCGCGACCTCCCGCAGCTGGTGGACCTCTACCTGGACGGCAGACTCCGCCTCGACGAGATGGTCTCGCTTCGGCTCGACCTGGACCGCATCAACGAGGGCTACGAGGCGATGCTCGCCGGCGAGGTCGTCCGAGCGGTTGTGGAGATCGCCTGAGCAGCGCCCGGATCGCTAGCCCGGTCCCCGGCCGCGGAGGTCGCTGAGCGGGGGCCGCTCCCCCAGCGAGACCTCCTGCGTCTCGACGCCGGGAATGCGGAGCCGGGCGCTCCAGCCGTCGCCGGCCGACGGCGGGCTGACGCCGGAGCGCTGCATCACGGTCTGGAGGATCGCCAGCGCCTGCGGGCCCAACTCCTCCAGAGGCCTGTTGCGGTGGCGGCGCACCCCCAGGTCGGCCTCGGCGATGCGATCAGGCCCGAAGCGGCGCGACAGATCGATCAGGAGCCCCACCTCCACGCCCCAACCCTGCACGAACGGCACCTGCTCGACGGCCTGGCGCCGGACGGCGTACTCGCCGCCAAGTGGTTGACGCAGGTGCGCCAACTCGGGGAAGAACTGCGCCAGCAGCGGGCGCGCCATCAGCTCGGTGGTCCGCCCGCCGCCCGTCCGGCCGTCCAGCAGCCGCTCGTAGTAGCCCTTCACGAGCACCACGCGCTCGTCGGCCAGCAGCGGCTCCACCAGGGCCGTCACGTAGTTGGCCTCGAAGCTCCTGAGGTCGGCGTCACACCACACGATCAGGTCGGCTGTGGTGGCGGCCACGCTCTTCCAGAGGGCGTTCCCCTTGCCGAATCCCGGGCCCGCCTCCGGGAGCACCTCGGCGGTGGGCACGACCCTGGCGCCGGCGGCGGTGGCCATCTCGCCGGTGCGGTCCGTGGAGTTGTCGTCCACGACCAGCAGGTCGTCCACGAGCCCGGCGGCGGGAGGCATGAGCGTGCGGCGCACCTCGGCGCAGATCGCCCCGACGGTGGACTCCTCGTTCAGGGCCGGCAGGCAGACGGCGATGGTGCGGTTCCCCTTGCGCTCGGCGAGCCGGCCGGCGGTCGATGCGGGAGACACCGCAGGAACGATAACCGTGCCCGGTGGCCCGGCGGCACCCCGCTAAACTCGCCGGTGGCGGCGCGCGTTGCGGGCGGGAGCAGCCGCCGGTCGGCGAATCCTGCATCGGAGAGTCCACTTGATTGCGTCCATCCCGAGCCCCGACGTGGGCACGCTTTCCCTCGGGCCCCTCAACCTTCGCCTCTACGGGCTCATGGTGGCGCTGGGCGTGATCGCCGGCGTGTACGCCGGCGCCCGCCTGCTGCAGCGTCGCGGTCTCAACCCGGAATGGGCGGTTCAGGTCGCCACCGTGGGCGTTCCCCTTGGGCTCATCGGCGCCCGCGCCTACCACGTGCTGACCGACTGGAAGAGCTACCAGGGCCGCTGGGTGGACGTGGTGAAGATCTGGGAAGGCGGACTCGGCATCCCGGGAGGGATCCTGGGAGCGGTTCTCGGCGGCCTCATCGTCATCCGGCTGCGCCGCTTGCCGTTGCGCTCGGTGCTCGACACCGCCGCCGTGGGATTTCCCGTCGGGCAGTTCGTCGGCCGGCTCGGGAACTGGTTCAACCAGGAACTATTCGGGCGGCCGACCGATCTGCCGTGGGGTCTGGAGATCGACCGGGAGCACCGCCCGCTGGAGTACCTGGACGCCGAGACGTTCCACCCCACCTTCGCCTACGAGATGGTCTGGAACATGCTGGTCTTCGGGCTTGTGTGGCGTGTCGCCGTGCGCGGCAGGCTGCCGAGAGGCCACCTGATCGTGCTCTACCTGTTCTCCTACGCGGCCGGGCGCTTGTGGATTGAGGCGCTGCGCGTGGATCCCGCCAGCCTGCTGCTGGATGTTCGGGTGAACATCTGGGTCATGGGCGGCGTGCTGGTCCTGAGCGGCCTGTTCCTGCTGCTGGTGACGCCGCGCCGGCGGCGCGCCGAGGCCTCGCTGGAGCCGGCGGCGCCGGTCGGCGGGGAGGACGCCGCGCCGGGCGAGGACCAGGATCCGGAGCCGGGCGCGTCGGAGGAACCGTCGAGCGACGATTCCGAGGGGGATGCCGGCAGCGACGAGCAGACCTCGCTCGCCGCGGACGAGTCGACTGCCGGTAGCTCCCCGGCCTGAACACATGGACGAGTCGGCGCTGGTCGCGGGGATCAGCCCGGCACGCGTCGAGCGGGGATTCGCCTTCGTGGATCTCTGCAACTTCACGCGTTACACCGACGACCACGGCGATCGCCACGCGGTGGCTCTGCTGGCCGAGTTCCGCGCCGTCGTGCGTGCCGTGGTCGCCAGCCATGGCGTCCGTATCGCCAAGTGGCTCGGGGACGGGGCCATGCTGGTCGGCGTCGAGAACGAGCCGCTGGTGGAGGCGGTCGTGCATCTCCAGAATGTCGTGGCCACACAGGACGTGCTGCCGCTGCGTGCGGGTATCGCCGCAGGGCCGGTCATTCTCTTCGAGGGCGACGACTACATCGGGAACGCGGTGAACCTCGCCGCGCACCTGTGTGATCTGGCGCAACCCGGCCAATTGCTGGCTCCGGCGGCCATGGTCTCGAACCTCATGGTGAACACCGAGGCCGACTCCATCGGGTTCCTGGCGATTCCCGGGTTTACTGAAAGCGTGGACGTGGTGCTGCTGCGCGAAGCCGACCCGGAGCCGTGGGCCGATGTCTGAGGACTCCGGCGCCGCCCGTCCCCCGCGCCTGGCCGCCGGGTTGCCTGCCTCCGGCGCCTGGCAGGAGGGTGATCCCGCGGGAGATCGACGGTTCTTCACCCTGGACACCAAACGTCCCTTCGTCCTGGAGAGCGGCGACTCCCTGGACAGCGTGACGATCGCGTATGAGACCTGGGGGACCCTGGACAGCGACGGCTCCAACGCGGTGCTGCTCTGCCACGCCCTCACCGGCGACGCCCACGCCTACGACCCGCACCTCTCCAAGCGCGGCTGGTGGCAGGGGGTCGTGGGTCCCGGCGAGGCCATCGACGTGAACCGGTACTTCGTGGTGTGTGCAAACGTGCTGGGCGGCTGCCAGGGATCGACCGGTCCCGCGTCGGTGAATCCGGCGACGGGACGGCGCTGGGCGGCGTCGTTCCCCCCGGTCACGATCCGCGACATGGTGCGCACGCAGGCGCGCCTGGCCGACCACCTCGGCGTGAAGCGGTGGCTCTGCGTCGTCGGCGGCTCCATGGGCGGGATGCAGGCCCTCGAGTGGGGTGCGATGTACCCGGCGCGGGTGCGATCCATCGCACCGCTGGCGGTCGGATGCTCGGCGAGTCCGTGGCAGATCGCCTGGAGCGCCGTCGGGCGGGCCGCCATCGCCTTGGATCCCCGCTGGCGCGGCGGCGAGTACTACGGCGCCGCGCCCGGCGACGGACCCCACGAGGGTTTGGCGCTCGCCCGGGCTGTGGCGCAGATCACCTATCGGAGCGACGAGCTCTTCGCCGAGCGCTTCGGCCGGTCGCTCGTGCGGCCCAACGAGCAGTTCGGGCTGTGGGACCGCTTCGGGGTTGAGGGCTACCTGGACTACCACGGCGAGAAGCTGGTGCGGCGCTTCGACGCCAACTCGTACCTCTTGTTGAACAAGGCCATGGACACCCACGACATCGGTCGCGGCCGCGGTGGCCTGCAGCGGGCGGTGGCGCGGATCGGTGTGCCGGTGCTGACCGTCTCGATCAGTTCCGACGCGCTGTACCCCCCGCGGCAGCAGACCGAGCTGCGCGACCTCCTCGTGACCGCCGACGGGGACTGCCGCTACGTGTTCCTGGAAAGTCCCCACGGTCATGACGGCTTCCTGGTGGAGACGAGGGCCGTTTCGGCCGCTCTGGCCGAGTTCCTCGAGTCCGTGGAGAAGGATTACGCGGCGCCGGGGACCGGCTGACGGAGATGGTGCCCGGCGTAGCTCAGTTGGTAGAGCGCCACCTTGCCAAGGTGAAGGTCGCCGGTTCGAGCCCGGTCGCCCGCTCGCAGGCTCGCCGGGGGCGAGTCCCCGCGGGCCACACAACTGCATCGGTGCCCGAGCGGACGAAGGGAGCGGCCTGCAAAGCCGTCTTATCGCGGGTTCGAATCCCGCCCGATGCTCCGGAGCGCACTACCGACGCCGAGACCGCGGCGCCACGGGCGCGATAACCTGCCGCCGGGGCCGTTAGCTCAGCTGGCAAGAGCACTTGCATGACGCGCAAGGGGTCGGGGGTTCAAGTCCCTCACGGCCCACCCGAGAAAGCCCAGCAAGTTGGCGCTATTTGGTTGTCCCCCGGCGGGGGAATATCCTGCCGGAGAACGCCAGCCCGCTCCAGTACGCTCCAACAAGCTCCGAACGGATTCTGACTAGCGACCATGCCACGAGTGCCCAACAACATCAGCAGTTCCGTCGGCCGGGGCATCGCCGTGGACCTGGGAACCGCCACGACCATCGTGTACGTGCGCGGCGAGGGCATCGTGCTCGAGGAACCCAGCGTGGCGGCGCTCGACGCCCGTACGGACCGCCTCCTGGCGGTCGGCCGCAACGCCAAGGAGATGATCGGCCGCACGCCGGCCAACATCCGCACGGTGCGCCCCCTGAGAGAGGGTGTCATCGCCGATTTCGGCGTGTGCGAGAAGATGCTGCGGTACTTCATCCAGCAGGTCCACAGCAACCGCTTCACCAAGCCGCGCATGGTCATCTGCGTGCCGTCGGGCATCACCCCGGTGGAGCAGCGGGCGGTCCAGGAGGTCGCCGAGTTCGCCGGCGCCCGCCGACCCGTCTTCATCATCGAGGAGCCGATGGCGGCCGCCATCGGAGCCGGCATCGCCGTGCAGCAACCCTCCGGGAGCATGATCGTGGACGTCGGCGGCGGGACCACGGAGATCGCCGTCATCTCGCTCGGCGGCATCGTGGTGAGCCGTTCGATCCGTGTGGCGGGTGACGACTTCGATCAGACCATCAGCGACTACATCCGCAAGGAATACAGCCTCGGTCTGGGTGAGCAGACCACCGAGCACGTGAAAGTCAAGTACACCTCGGCCTGGCCCCTGAATGAGGAGCTTCACCTGAGTGTCCCTGGGCGTGACCTGGTCACGGGACTGCCGAAGAGCGTCGGCGTCAACACTGCCGAGTTGCGCGAGGCGATCGAGGAGCCGCTCAACGAGATCATCGGTAGCGTGCAGGCGACTCTCGATGCCGCGCCCCCCGAACTCACCGCCGACATCATGGAGAGCGGAATACACCTCGCAGGTGGGGGTTCCCGGCTCATCGGCCTGGCGGAGCGCCTGGCGACCGAGACCGGGATCAAGGTCAACCGTGTGAAGAACCCCCAGTACGTCGTGGCGTACGGGTCGGGATACTCGCTACTGAGAGGCGTGCTGCATTCGCCGGTCGCTGAGTAGCCGGCCGATCGCATAGGGGAGCGGTCCCCGCAGTCGTGGCCATCCTCCAGGGCCGTTCCCGCCTCACGCTCGTCCTCCTGGTCCTCATAACCGTCACGCTCGTCACCCTCGACGTGCGCAACGTCGAACCCTTCGAGCAGGCGAAGAACGCCGCCGAGGGCGCGCTCGGGCCCGTGGTATCGGGCGCGCAGCGGGCCGGGCGCCCGGTGGTCGACGCCTGGGAGGCCGTCACGGACTACGACGACCTGAAAGCGGAGAACGAGCGCCTCCGTGACGAGCTCGACGTGGAGCGGGGCCGCGATCTGGCGAACGCCAGCGCCGCCGAGGTGCTCCAGGACTACCTCGCCGAGGCGGGGATCCAGTACGTGACCGACATTCCCTCGACCACGGCGCGGGTCGTCCGGAACCTCGGCAACTTTCCGGACTTCACCGTGGACGTGGACAAGGGTTCGTCGGCTGGGGTGCGGGCGGGAATGCCGGCGGTGACCAGCGCCGGGCTGGTGGGGAGGGTCGTGGACGTCTCGCCCGGCCGTTCGCGCGTCCGGCTCATCAGCGATCCCGAGTTCGAGCTGGGCGTCCGCCTCGTGGGCACCGATGCGATCGCCGTCGCCCGTGGAACGGGCCGTGACCAGCCGCTCGTGGTGAGTGAAGGGATCGGCGTCTCCATCCCTGTGCACCTGGGCATGCTCGTCACGACCAGTGGGATCGACCGCAGCGTGTACCCGCCGGACGTCCCGGTCGGCCTGGTGGCCGAGGTGGCGGTGGATCCAGGGCTCAACCAGGTTCTGTTCGTGCAGCCGGCTGCGTCGCTGGATTCGCTGAACTTCGTGACCATCCTGCTCTACGACAGCGGGCTGTGAGGGTCGGAGCCAGCTGTGGGTGCTGAGACGATCAAGACGATGCTCCGGTCGGCACTTGTGCTGATCTCCGTCTTCGTCCTGCAGGTGGGGGTGCTCGACGGACTGCGGATATTCGGCCGCGCCCCCGAACCGCTGCTGGTCCTGGCCGCGGCGGGCGGTCTGGTGGGGGGCCCGTGGCGGGGTCTGCGTTTCGGTTTCGTGGCCGGCCTGCTGTACGACCTTGTCGCCGGCACACCGCTCGGGCTGGCCGCCTTCGCCTACGCCGTGGTTGCCGCGGCCGCCGGTCTGCTGACGGGTTACACGGTGCGGATGTGGTGGTTGGTGCCCCCGTTCGTGGCTCTGGGGTTGTCCGTCTACGTGTTCGCCGGTGAGGTGGTCGGCCAGGATCACCTGTTCGACGACCGCTTCATACTGACTCTCGGGGTGGTGTAAATCTGGGCGGCCTTCCTCGCGGCGCCGACACTGCGCCTCGGGCGTTGGGCGTTGAACGAGGCGAGCGGCGTGCGACCGGGCTCTCCGGGCGTGCGCGCAGGCCC
>JAGWAK010000042.1 GCA_021296435.1 Acidimicrobiia bacterium | reverse complement strand
GATCTCTGCGTTGACCTCGGTGCCGTCGTCGAAGGTCACGCCCTGGCGGATCTTGACGGTGTAGGTGAGACCGTCAGCGCTCTCGGTCCAGGACTCGAAGTAGACCGGCGCCAACTGGTCGGCCACGGCGACCAGGGAGCCGTCCTGCTCCACGATCGGGTGGATGACCGGCGTGTCGGACACGATCAGCTGGGCCTCGTGGCCGCGGATGAAGTTGGTGCAGCACGGGTCCAGCGTCTGGATGTCAGCGGGCACGCCGACGGTGAGGATGAGCTCCTCCTCGGCGTCGTCCATCGGTTCCGGTGCGGTCGCCGCGGCCTCGGCCTCTGCGGCGGCCTCTGCGGCGGCTTCTGCGGCGCCGCGCGCTTGGTCGGCCTCGGCCTGGGCGGCTGCGGCATCCGAGCGGGCTTGGGCGGCTGCCAGGTCGGCCTCGGCCTGCGCCACGGCTGCCTGGTTGCCCTCGGCGGTGGCCTGCGCCAGCGCCGCGGCGGCAGCCGCCGTGTCAGCTGCGGCCTGCGCCTCCCGCGCCTTGGCGGCGGCGGCCTGGGCGTCGGCCAGTGCAACCTCGGCGTTGGACTGAGCGGTCTGGGCCTCGCCCATCGCGCTGGCAGCGGTGTCGGAGGCGCCGTCGTCGGCAGCACACGAGGCTGCGACCAGCATTATCCCCAACAGCGCCAGTAGCCAGCGCTTTCGAACTCCAATACTCCCGCGCATGCTGTCTCCCATCTGTTCGTCGAAGCCGCTTCGGGCGCTCCGGTCGAATGCGCGCCGCTCCCACCCACACGGCGAAACGACGCGGGTATCGTAGCGGCAGGTCAGCGGATCGTCACAAAGCGCTCGGTCAGCTCCGCGCGCCGGGCGGGACGCATGTCGGGTCCGATCTCGTAGGCGATCGGGATCCCGGTGGGGATCTCCACACCGGCGATGCCGGCGTCGGGGACGTTCTCGAGGTGCTTGACCAGCGCCCGCAGGCTGTTGCCGTGGGCCGCCACCAGCACGCAGCGGTAGGCCCGCAGATCGCTTCCCAGCGGCCCCTCCCAGTAGGGCAGCAGCCGGGCGAGCACATCGGCCAGCGACTCGCAGCGGGGCATCTCGCCGGGCGCCAGGTCGGCGTAGCGGGGATCGGTGGCGGGGTTCCACGGGTTGTCGGGACGGATCGGAGGCGGGGCGGTGGCGAAACTGCGCCGCCACAGCCTGACCTGCTCGGCGCCGTGGCGGGCCGCTGTCTCGGCCTTGTCCAGTCCGGTCAGGTCGCCGTAGTGCCGCTCGTTGAGACGCCAGTGCCGCCGCACGGGGATGTCCTCGCAACCCACCTCGGCCAACGCCAGCGTGCAGGTGTCGATGGCCCTCGTCTGCAAGGACGTGTGGGCCACGTCGGGACGGATGCTGCCCGCCGCCAGCGCCCGCCCGGCGGCGACGGCCTCGCTACAACCCTGCGGCGAGAGGGGGCTGTCGTACCAGCCGGTGAAGCGGTTCTCCAGGTTCCAGGTGCTCTGTCCGTGACGGAGCAGGATCAGGTTGGGTGTCATCGGGCCCGTCCGGGAGGCGAATCTCTGGGGACGACCCCCGGCCGTCCGCCGCCGATGACCCTACCGAGTACTCCCGGCCGGGGTGGCGGAGGTTCGCCCGATCCTCCGCCGCCCGATTGGCGGCGAGCAAACGGACCGTTCTGTGTGCACCGCAGCGGCGGGAAGATTTCGGCGCTCCCCGTTGTTGAACCTGTTGTCCGGTCCTCCGCCGGGAGCCTTCCAGGCGAACGGCAGGCGAACCGGGCCTCGGTAGCCTGCTTCGGGACGAGGCAGAACGCGCCGCGAAACATCAGATCAGGCAGAGTTTCGCCGGTCCGGCGCGAGGACCGTCGATCGCACTTCGGAGAGGTAACGCAGTATGGGCAAGGCAGTCGGTATCGACCTGGGCACGACCAACTCGGTGGTGAGCGTCATGGAGGGCGGTGACCCCACCGTCATCGCCAACGCCGAGGGGGCACGCACCACGCCGTCGATCGTGGCGTTCGCCACCGGCGGCGAGGTGCTCGTCGGCGAGGTCGCCAAGCGGCAGGCCATCACCAACGCCGACCGCACGATCCGCTCGGTGAAGCGTCACATGGGCGAGACGGTCCCCGTCACCGAGATCGATGGGAAGAAGTACATGCCGCAGGAGCTCTCGGCGCGCATCCTGATGAAGCTCAAGCGGGACGCCGAGTCGTATCTCGGCGAGGACGTGACCGAGGCTGTCGTCACCGTGCCGGCGTACTTCGACGACGCCCAGCGCACCGCCACCAAGGAGGCAGGACAGATTGCGGGTCTGGAAGTCCTGCGCATCATCAACGAGCCGACCGCCGCGGCCCTGGCCTACGGGCTCGAGAAGAAGCATGCGGACGAGACGGTGCTGGTCTTCGACTTGGGCGGCGGCACCTTCGACGTGTCGGTGCTGGAGATCGGTGACGGCGTCTTCGAGGTGAAGTCCACCAGCGGTGACACCAAACTGGGCGGCGACGACTGGGACGAGGCGGTCATCGAATGGATCGCCGACCGCTTCAAGGGAGACCACGGCGTGGATCTCAGCGGTGACCCCATGGCGCTGCAACGCCTCAAGGAGGCCGCCGAGAAGGCCAAGATCGAGCTCTCCCAGAAGCAGGAGGCGCAGATCAACCTCCCCTTCATCACCGCCACCTCCTCGGGCCCGCTGCACCTGGACTACACGCTCACGAGATCCGCCTTCGAATCCATGACGTCCCATCTGCTGGACCGCTGCCGCCGGCCGTTCGAGCGGGCTCTGGCCGACGCCGGCCTGACCGCGGAGGAGGTCGACCACGTGATCCTGGTCGGCGGGTCCACGCGCATGCCCGCCGTCGCCACGCTCGTCACCCAGATGACCGGCAAGAGCCCGCACAAGGGGGTCAACCCCGACGAGGTCGTGGCGGTCGGCGCCACCATCCAGGCCGGCGTTCTGAAGGGTGACGTCACCGACGTGCTGCTGCTCGACGTGACACCGCTCTCGCTGGGGATCGAGACCAAGGGCGGGATCATGACGCGGCTCATCGACCGCAACACCACCATCCCCACGAAGCGGTCGGAGGTCTTCACGACGGCCGCCCACAACCAGCCGTCGGTGGAGATCCACGTGCTGCAGGGCGAGCGCGAGATGGCGGAGTTCAACAAGACACTCGGCAAGTTCCAGCTTGTTGACATCCCCCCGGCGCCGCAGGGAGTGCCGCAGATCGAGGTCACCTTCGACATCGACGCCAACGGCATCGTCCACGTGTCGGCGCGCGACAAGGCCACCGGCAACGAGCAGTCCATCACCATCACCGGCCAGTCCTCGCTGGACGACGACGAGATCGACAACATGGTGCGCGACGCCGAGGCACACGCGGAGGAGGATCGGCGCCGCCGGGAGGCCGCCGAGACCCGCAACCTGGCGGACTCCCTGGTGTACCGCGCCGAGAAGCTGCTCGACGAGGATGCGGCCGGGGCCGACGTCGAGGGGGCGGCCGACCTGCGCGCCAAGATGGAGACGACCCGCAGCGCCCTCGAGAGTGACGACGTTGCCGCGGTGGAGGCCGCCTCCGGTGACCTCCAGCAAGCCGTCGAGAGCTTCGTGTCGGCGATGTATGCCCGGGCCACGCAGAGTCCCGACGCCACCGGCGACACTGCCGGCGGCCCCGGCGGCGATGCGCCGGGCGGCGACGACGTGATCGATGCCGAGATCCTCGACGAGGACGATTCGTGACGGCTGCGACCGAGCGAGACCCGGCGCCAGGCGCCACTGAGCCCCTCGAGTCGCCCACCGAAGCCGCCGAGGCGGAGGAGGCGACGTCGCCGGATGGGCCGGTGGAGGAGGCAACAGAGGAGGATTCCCCTGCGCCGGCCGGGGAATCGTCCGACGCCCCGGCCTGCGGGCAGTGCACCGACTACCTCGACTCCCTCACCCGCCTCAAGGCGGAGTTCGCCAACTTCCGCCGCCGGTCCGCCGAGCAGCAGGCCCAGGCGGCCGAACGCGGCGCCGCCGATCTGGCGACCCGGCTGCTGGCGGTTCTGGACGCCTCCGAGGCCGGCGCCGCCCACGACAGCGAGTTGGTGGGGCCGCTGCACGGCGCGCTCCTGGACGCGCTCACCGAGGGAGGTCTGGAAGTGATCTCACCGGCGGGCCAGCCGTTCGATCCCAACTACCACGAAGCGGCGCTGCACACCACCGCCGAGAGCCCCGGCGACCCGATCGTGACCGAGGTGCTTCGCACCGGCTACGCCTGGAACGGGCGGGTGTTGCGTCCCGCAGTGGTCGGCGTCCTGGGATGACCGCTCGCCCGCGCGAGCCCCGAGGCAACTGAGGCAGTGAACGACATACGCCAGGAGTGGCTGCAGAAGGACTACTACCGCGTTCTGGGGGTGTCGCCGGACGCACCTCCCGACGAGATCACCAAGGCCTATCGCTCGCTTGCCCGCCAGCTGCACCCCGACCGGAACCCCACCGACGCCCGCGCTGAGGAGCGCTTCAAGGAGGTCTCGGCCGCCTACGACGTGGTCGGCGACGCCGACAAGCGTGCGCAATACGACGAGATCCGCCGCCTCGCCGCCGGCGGCAATCCGTTCGCCGCCACGGGTCCGGGGGGAACCCAATCCTTCCAGTTCTCGGACGCCGACGGGCTGAACGACCTGCTGGCGAACCTGTTCGGCGGCGGCGCCGGGCCGTTCGGCGGCGCGCCGGGCGGCAACCGGCCACAGCGGGGGCCGGACCACCAGGCACAGATCTCCCTCTCGTTCTCCGAGGCGGTGAACGGGGTGACGACCGAGGTCGCCCTTCCTGAGCGGTCCGACCGGCACAAGACGAAGGTACGCATCCCCGCGGGCGTCAATGACGGCCAGCGGATCCGGCTGCGGGGCAAGGGTGGCGCGGGTGTCAACGGCGGGCCGCCGGGGGACCTCTACGTGATCGTGCGCGTCGGCGACCACCCGCTGTTCGGGCGGGACGGCGACCATCTCACCCTGACCGTTCCCGTCAGCTTCAGCGAGGCCGCCTCCGGCGCACGTATCGCGGTTCCGACCTTCGAGGGTGACCCGGTGACGCTGCGACTGCCGGCGGGCACTCCGTCCGGGCGGACCCTACGTGTGCGCGGTCGGGGCGTGACGACCGACGGCGGAACCGGTGATCTGCTGGTTACGGTGGAGGTCGTGGTTCCCAAGAAACTCAACGCGGCCCAGCGCCGTGCTCTGGAGGAATTCGACGAGGCCACCAAGGGCCCGTCGCCACGTGAGCACCTGGGAATGCCCTCTTGACGGTGCCGGACGGCTCCCTCGCCGAGCGCTACACGGCCGTGCGGGGCCTCACCGAGCAGTTGGCGGCGCCGCTGTCGCCGGAGGATCAGTGCATCCAGACGATGGACGACGTGAGCCCCACCAAGTGGCACCGCGCCCACACCACCTGGTTCTTCGAGACGTTCCTACTGAAGCCTCACCTCGAGGGCTACGGCGAGGCGGACCCCGTCTACCACTACCTCTTCAACTCCTACTACGAGGCGGCGGGCCCCCGGCACCCCCGCCCGCAACGGGGGATCATCTCCCGCCCCTCCACCGTCGAGATTGCCGACTACCGGAGATGGGTCGACGAGGCGATGGTCCGCCTGTTGGCCGGCGCGCCCCCCGAAGACGTGGAGGACCTTGCGTCCCTGGGCCTGAACCACGAGCAGCAGCACCAGGAACTCCTGCTCATGGATATCAAGCACGTCCTGAGCTGCAATCCGGCCCAGCCCGTCTACCGTCCCGCCCCGCCTCCGGCCTCGACGGTCGCCGGGTCCGCACCCGGTTGGATTCGATTCGAGGGCGGCCGACGGGCGATCGGGCACGATGGCGGTTCCTTCGCTTTCGACAACGAGGGCCCACGCCACGAGGTCCTGCTCAAGCCGTACGAGTTGTCCAGCCGCCTGGTCACGTGCGGCGACTGGCTGGCGTTCATGGCCGACGGCGGCTACCGGACACCCACCCTATGGCTGTCCGACGGGTGGGCGGCGGCGCAGTCGGAGGGCTGGTCGGCACCGCTGTACTGGACCCGCACCGGCGACGACTTCAGCGGTGGCTCCTGGCAGTTGTTCACCTTGGCCGGCCCGCGGGAGGTCCACGCCGACGAACCGGTCTGCCACATCTCGTACTACGAGGCCGATGCCTTTGCCCACTGGGCCGGCGCCCGGCTGCCCACCGAGGCCGAATGGGAAGCCGCGGCGGGCGGTGTCGCCGCGCCACCGGACACCGACGATGCCAACCTGCTGCCCTCGGGCACGCTGCACCCCCGTCCCGCCGCCGGCGACGGTCTCACACAGCTGTTCGGGGACGTCTGGGAGTGGACCGCCAGCGCCTACAGCCCCTACCCCGGCTTCGCGCCCGCGGCGGGTGCCGTGGGCGAGTACAACGGCAAGTTCATGGTCAACCAGATGGTGCTGCGGGGTGGCTGCTGCGTCACCCCCGCCGGCCACGTCCGCGCCAGCTACCGCAACTTCTTCGCTCCGGGCACTCGCTGGCACTTCTCGGGCCTGCGCCTGGCCCAGGACAGCCGCTGACCCATCACCGCTGTGGCCTCGAGAGCACCCTCCGACGCGTTCGTCGCGGCCGGCGTCGGGAACGACGGCTACACGATCAGTGTCTGCACTGACGAGGCCGCCCAGGACCGGGCGCTGGCGGCCGACGTGTCCGCGGGGCTCCGGTCGGTGCCGAAGGACCTTCCCCCCAAGTGGTTCTACGACGACGAGGGCTCCCGGCTGTTCGGGGAGATCACCCGGCTGAGCGAGTACTACCTGACGCGCCGCGAGCACGAGATCCTGCGGCGGGTCGCTCCCGAGATCGCGACGCTCTCTGGGGCCGGGACCCTCGTCGAACTGGGCTCGGGCTTCTCCGATAAGACCCGCCTCCTGCTTGACGCCATGGCCGGCGCCGGCACGCTCGAGGCATTTGTTCCCTTCGACGTTAACGAGATGGCCCTGCGCGCCACTGCCGCCGCCGCAGCCGAGGCCTATCCCGGCGTGGCCACCCACGGCGTCGTGGGCGAGTTCGGTGCGGACCTCCGGTCGGTCCCCAGCGGGGGGCGTCGGTTGGTGGCCCTGCTGGGTGGCACTATCGGCAACTTCGGTGGATCCGAGCGCCGGAAGTTCCTCGCCGAGATCGCCGCCATGTCCTCGGCGGGCGAGACGTTCCTACTCGGTGCCGATCTGGTGAAGGAACGCAGCCGCCTGCTCGCCGCCTATGACGACGCCGCCGGGGTCACCGCGGCGTTCAATCGCAACGTGCTGCGCGTCATCAACCGGCGCCTGGACGCCGACTTCGAGCCCCTGCGGTTCAGGCACGTGGCCACCTACGACGACGAGACGCAGCGGGTCGAGATGTGGCTGCGATCCGAAGGCACGCAGGTCGTGCATGTGCGACGCCTCGGCCTGCGGGTTTCCTTCGCCGACGGCGAGGCCATGCGCACCGAGATCTCCGCCAAGTTCCGACCCGCGCAGGTTGTCGAGGAGTTGGCGGCAGCAGGCTTCACGGTCCTGGCGCAGTGGCTGGACGGTGCCGGCGACTTCTCGCTCACGCTGGCACAGCGCGCCAACGGGTCGCGACCGTAGGCTGGTCCGGGCCGTTCGCTCACGAGGGAGGGCGTTGTGGGAGCAACCGTGGTGGTTGGCACCCAGTGGGGCGACGAGGGCAAGGGCAAGCTCACGGACCTTCTCGCGGCCGAGATGGAGATGGTCGTGCGCTACCAGGGAGGGCACAACGCCGGGCACACCATCGTGGTCGGCGAGGAGTCTTTCGCCCTGCAGTTGGTCCCGTCGGGGGTTCTCTACGAGCACATCACGCCGGTCATCGGCAACGGTGTCGTCGTGGATCCGTTCGTGCTGGTCGACGAGTTGGCCATGCTCGAAGCACGTGGCATCAGCACCCGGCGGCTGCAGGTGTCCGGCAACGCTCACCTCATCCTCCCCTACCACCAGCAGCTCGACGTCCTCAGTGAGCGCCGCTTGGGGTCCAGCAAGCTGGGTACGACCAAGCGTGGCATCGGACCGGCCTACGCCGACAAGGCGACCCGTATCGGCCTGCGCCTGCAGGACCTCTTCGACGCCGGCATCTTCCGCAAGAAGCTGGAGGCAGCCCTGCGGGAGAAGAACCCACTGCTGGCGAAGGTCTACAACCGGCTTGGCTACGACCCCGAGGTGCTCGCCGACAAGTATCTGCAGGAGATCCGCCCTGCTCTGGAGCCGTACGTCACCGACACGGTGACGACGGTGCACGAGGCGCTGGAAGCGGGCCGCCAGGTTCTCTTCGAAGGAGCCCAGGCCACGTTCCTGGACCTGGACCACGGGACGTATCCCTTCGTCACGTCCTCGAACCCTGTTGCCGGGGGAGCCTGCGTGGGCGCCGGCGTGGGGCCGCGGCACATCGAACGGATCATCGGGATCACCAAGGCGTACACGACCAGGGTCGGGTCGGGCCCGTTCACCGCGGAGGTGCACGGCGAGGTGGCGGACCGGCTCGTGGCCGACGGAGCCGAGTTCGGCACCAACACGGGCCGCCGCCGGCGCGTGGGTTGGCTCGATCTGGTGATGCTCCGCCAGGCGGTGCGGCTGAACTCGCTCTCGGAGATAGCGATCACCAAGCTGGACGTCCTCGACTCGCTGGATGTCGTGAAGGTGTGCGTGGGTTACGACATCGGCGGCCGTCGTACCGAGCACATGCCGTACCACCAGTCCGACGTGCACCAGGCCTCTCCGGTGCTCGTGGAGTTGCCGGGGTGGCGCACCTCCCTGGCCGAGGTCACGGCGCCGGGGGATCTTCCCGCCGAAGCCGCCGCCTACCTTCGCTTCGTGGAGGAGCGGGCGGGCGTGCCGATCACGCTCGTCGGTGTCGGCCCGCGCCGCCGGCAGCTCGTCCGCCTGAAGTCGCTGTCGCCGTGACCATCCCGAACCTGCTGGCCGAGCGCTACGCCGGCGCGGCGATGCGCGCCATCTGGTCGCCGTGCGAGAAGGTCCGCCGGGAACGGGAGTTCTGGGTGGCCGTCCTCGAAGGGCAGATCGAGTTGGGTCTGGATGTTCCCACCGACGCGCCTGCCGCGTACCGGGCCGTCGCCGACGACATCGACCTGGATTCCATCGCCCGCCGTGAACGCCGGTTGCGGCACGACGTGATGGCCCGGCTGGAGGAGTTCTGCGCGCTGGCGGGCTGCGAGTTCCTTCACTGGGGTCTCACCTCGCGCGACGTCACCGAGAACGTCGAGCAGACGCAGATCCGCGATGCGATGCGTCTCGTACTGACCAAGGCGGTCGCCGCCGCCGCCGCCGTGGCGCGGCGGGCCGGCGAGTCGGCCGCAGTGCCGGTCGTGGCGCGGACACACAACGTTCCGGCGCAGGTCACGTCGTTCGGCCGCCGCTTCGCCGTCGCGGGCGAGGAGTTGATCGAGGCGATCCGCCGCCTCGAGACGCTGGCGGAGGACTACCCGTTACGCGGGTTGAAGGGTCCCGTCGGCACGCAGGCGGACCTGCTGGGGCTGTTCGACGGCGACCCCTCGAAGGTGGAGGCGCTGGAAGCGGGCGTCGCAGCCCGGCTCGGGTTCGCCCGCACGCTTGGTGCAGTGGGGCAGGTGTATCCCCGGTCGCTGGATTTCGACGTTGTCTCGAGCCTGTTCAGGATCGCCAGTGGGCCGGCCAACCTGGCGATGACGATTCGCCTCATGGCCGGGCAGGAACTCATCACCGAAGGATTCGGCGCGGGACAGGTTGGATCGTCCGCCATGCCCCACAAGACCAATGCTCGTTCCTGCGAACGCATCAATGGCCTTGCCACGGTGTTGCGCGGCCACATCACCATGGTTGCCGACCTGGCGGGGGTTCAGTGGAACGAAGGTGACGTCAGTTGCTCGGTCGTTCGCAGGATCGTGTTGCCCGACGCATTCTTCGCGATCGATGGGCTCTTGGAGACGTTCCTCACAGTGATGAAAGAATTGGAGCCCTTCCCCGCCGTGGCTGCCGAGGAGTTGCGCAGCCGAGCGCCCCTCCTGGCGAGTGCAGCTCTACTCGTTGCCGCGGCCGATGCAGGAGCGGAGCGCTCCCATGCCCATTCGGTACTGCAGCGCCACAGTGCGGCTGCTGTCGCTGCACAGCGAGCCGGTCAGTCGTACGATCTTGCGGCCGCACTGGGTGATGACGACGACTTTCCCTTGACAAGAGAAGGCACCGAAGCAGTCCTGAACGAGGCTATCGAACCCGGCCGGGCCGAAGCGCACGTGGCTGACTTCGTCAGGGCGGCGGCCGCCTTGTTGGACCGCTATCCCCTGGCTAGGGGCGTTACTCCGGAGCCACTCCTGTAACAGGGGGCTCGGGCTGTTGGGGGCGAGCCGTCAGCGAATGCCGGCAGCCTGAAGAACCTTTGGGGGCACACCGACCTCGCGCCAAGCCTGATACGAGACGCCCTTACGCTCGCTGTAGGAAGCCGCTATGTCGATGAAACCGCTCTCGAGCTCATCGATGTCAACGTTCAGTTCAGCGGCTTCGATTGCCTTCTGCAGATTGATTCTCTCCTGAATCAAGTGCAGTCGTCCCACAGCGTCCGCTGATTCCAAGTCCTGATCCACAGCCGCCAGCTTCTTCT
>JAGWAK010000041.1:10351-10753 GCA_021296435.1 Acidimicrobiia bacterium | reverse complement strand
CGATCCGCGCGAGCTTCTTGATGTCCATGTGCACCAGAGACCCCGGCCGCGACCGTTCGTAGCGCACCACCGGCTCCGGTGGCGCAAGGCTCGAAAGCCGGCTCAGACCCAGCCGCTTCACCTCCAGCGTCACCGTAGAGACCGGCATGTTCAACTGATCGGCGATCCGCGGACAGCTCCAGCGCTCCCGCCTCAACCGCTCGATCCGGCGCCGACGCTGACGAGGGATCCGGCGCGGGTGATGGTGCGGCCTCGAGCTACGGTCCAGAAGCCCTTCCTCTCCCTCCTCCCGGAGCCGCTCGAGCCACTTGAACCCCGTCCGGCGGCTCACCCCCATCTCCCGCGTCACCACCTCGACCGGCTCCCCGGCCAGCACCCGCTTCACCAGCACCGCTCGCCCCG
>JAGWAK010000041.1:0-10320 GCA_021296435.1 Acidimicrobiia bacterium | reverse complement strand
GACGAGTAGGGTGTGAGCTCTCTGACAGGAACTCTCATTTTACTCGTCGATCCGGTGAACAACCATCGTGGCATCTACATCTAGGCGCCGGCCGATCCGTCCGGGACGACCGGGGCGACCGCACGCCGGTAGGCTTCCGACAGCGCCCGGGTGATCTCGCCCGGGCGACCGCTCCCCACGGGCCGGCCGTCCAGTTCCACGGTCGGCCGGATCTCCGTCGTCGTACCCGTGAAGAAGATCTCGTCGGCGTCCCGGAGTTCGGCGGCCGTGAAGGCGCGTTCCCGGGCGGGGATTCCCAGTCCGGCGCACAACTCGAGCGTGAAGGCGCGGGTGACGCCGTGCAGGATGTGGTTGGTGGCCGGGGCCGTCGTCACCTCTCCGCCGAGAACCGCGAACACGTTGTTGTGCGTCCCCTCCTGCACCATCCCATCGCGGATGAAGATCGCGTCCTCGACCTCCGCCTCCACCGCGGCCTGCTGGGCGAGGACGTTGGGGAGGAGGCCGGTCGTCTTGATGTCGGCGCGCGCCCAGCGCTGGTCGGGCAGCGTGATGGCGCCGAAACCCCGCTCCCACCGCTCCGGCGTCGTGCGGACGAGTGCCTTCGCGAAGGCAAAGACGGTGGGCGGGACCGCCTCTCTCGGGAACGCGTGCGTGCGGGGGGCGGCGCCGCGCGTCACCTGCATGTAGAAGACGGCAAACTCGGTCTCGAGGAGATCGTTCCGCGCCATGAGTTCGTCGCCCACGTCGGCGAGGGGAGCCACGTCCGCCTCGATCCGGATCGTGCGGAGCCCTCCGGCGAGCCGGGCCAGGTGGCGCTCGCGCAGAAAACAGCGGCCCTTGTACGCCGGGATCGCCTCGTAGACCGCATCCGCGAACAGGAAGCCCCGGTCGTTCACCGAGACCCGCGCCTCGCCGACGGGGAGGTAGTCTCCGTTCAGATAGACGATGATGGTCTGCAACCCTTCCGTGTTCGGGAATCGCCGGCCCGCCCGCCGCGCCGCCGGCCGGCCCACTAGATGTCCGTGTCGAGCCCCGGGGGGGCAAGGTCGGCCGATCTGGTTCATGTTCGTGCGCCGCGTTAGCGTTCAACGTTAGCGTTCGGCGGGCGGGCTCCGCTGTTCCGCATCGGCCCGCATCGGCCGCATCGGCCCGTATTCTTCGGCTCCCGGAGGACTGATGAAGGTATCGCGGCGCGTTCGCGGCGTCCCTGCCGCTCGGTGGCTCTTCCTGGCGATCATCCTGCCCTCGACGATCCTCGCGGGCGCGACGGGGTTCGCTCCGGCTCTCGCGGCGCAGGAAGCGCGCACGCTCTCATACGGCGAACCGGAGGAGGTCGGCATGTCCCGCGCCGTCCTCGAGGGCGCCCTCGGACTCTACCACGAGGCCGTCGAGCGGGGAGATATCGTGGGCGCCGTCCTGCTGGTCGCCCGCAAGGGCAAGATCGTCCTCCACGAGGCGGTCGGCATGCGCGACAAGGAGCGGGGGCTGCCGATGGAGCGGAACTCGATGTTCCGCATGGCCTCCAATACGAAGCCCGTCGTGGCCACCGCGATCGCCCAACTCGTCGAAGAGGGCAAGCTCTCCTACGACGACCTGGTCCGGGAGTACATCCCCGAGTGGGACAACTACCGCGCGGGGTTCATCACGGTCGGACACCTCCTCTCCCACAGCAGCGGGCTCCGGATCCCCACGCTCTTCCTGCAGCCGCTGGGCGAGAATCCGACGCTGCAGAGCGAATCGGCCCGCTTCGGCCCGATCGGGGCGGAGGTGACTCCGGGCGAGACGTACTCCTACAACAATCCGGGCTACAACACGCTCGGCGCGCTGGTCGAGATCGCCTCCGGCCAACTGCTGGAGGACCGGCTCATGGAGACGGTCTACGGACCGCTCGGGATGGCGGACAGCTACAACCATCGCGCCGGGCACGAGGTGGACGGGAAGGTGGATCGCATGGGCGCGGTCTACTACCAGCGCGGACCCGACGGGGACTGGGCCCCCGGCGGCACTCCGGGAGGGCCGGTGGCCTTCCCGTTCGCGCGGGCTTCGGGCGGCATGATCTCGTCGGCGTGGGACTATGCGGTCTTCTCGCAGATGTTCCTCAACGGCGGCGCCTACGACGGAGCCGAGATCCTGACGCCGGAGTCCGTCGAGGTCATGACGTCACCGAAGATTCACATCGCCGGCGAGGGTGACGACGCGAGCTACTACGGATACGGCTGGCGGCTCGCCGACGGCACCTACGGCCACGGTGGATCGGACGGCACGAATGCGTGGCTCGACCCCGACCGCGAGATCATCGGTCTCGTGTTCACGCAGACGCCGCGGGGCGACAGCCGGGGGACCCGCCTCGAACGCTTCCGCGAACTCGTCAACCTCTCGCTCGAGGGCAACTGACGGCGCCTCCGCACGGCGGGGAATAACGCCACGCATCGCTGATTCAGGCTGACGCGCGGCGGCGGAGCCATTCGACGGTCAGCAGGAGCGCGAGCGCGAACACGACCAGGAAGGTGGCCACCGCGAGGATTGCGGGGCTGATCTGCTCGCGGATCCCGGCCCACATCTGGCGCGGGATCGTCCGCTGCTCCAGCCCGCCCATGAAGAGCACGACGACCACCTCGTCGAACGAGGTGGCGAAGGCGAACAGGGCCCCCGAGATCACGCCGGGGGCGATCAGCGGCAATTGCACGGTGCGGAAGATGCGCACGGGCCCGGCGCCGAGGCTGGCCGCGGCCCGCGTCAGGTTGTGGTCGAAGGCCGACAGCGTGGCGACCACCGTGATCACGACGAAGGGCAGGCCCAGCGTCGCGTGGGCCAGGATCAGTCCCAGGTGGGTCTGGGCCAGTCCGAGGTTGGTGTAGAAGAAGAACATCCCCGCCGCCGAGATGATGACCGGCGTCACCATGGGCGAGATCAGGAGGCCGGTGATGAAGCGGCGCGCCGGCATGGCTGGGCTCGACAGCCCGAGCGCCGCCAGCGTCCCCAGCCCCGTCGCGAGCACGGTGGCGGAGACGCCGATGACCAGGCTGTTCACGAGACCGCGCGTCCACGCCTCGTTCTCGACGATCTCGCGGTACCACCGCAGCGACCACGCCTCCGGATCGAGGCGGAGCATGCCCTCGGTGAAGGTGAAATAGGGTTCCGCGTTGAAGCTGAGCGGCACGATGACGATGATCGGCGCCACGAGAAAGATGAAGACGCACGTGCAGAAGGCCAGGTAGCCGAAGCGGCCGATGCGGGCCCCGGTCATGAGCCCAGGCTCATGCGCTCGACGCCGATCAGCCGGTCATAGAGCAGGTAGAGGACGAGCACGCCCACCAGCAGAAGCGCGCCCAGCGCCGCCGCGAGCCCCCAGTTCAGCGACGTCTGCATGTGGTAGGCGACCATGTTCGAGATCAGCTGGCCGCTGCTCCCGCCGACGAGCGCGGGCGTGATGTAGTAGCCGATCGCGAGGATGAAGACGAGGAGCGAGCCCGCGCCCACGCCGGGCAGCGTCTGCGGCCAGTAGACGCGGCGGAACGCCTGGGCGGGCGTGGCGCCCATCGAGGCGGCGGCCCGCATGTGCAGGGGCGGAATCGACCGCATGACGGAATACAGCGGCAGCACCATGAAGGGCAGCAGAACGTGGGTCATGGCCACGAGGGTGCCCGTCATGTTGTAGACCATCGAGAGTCGGCCGTCGTCGCCGACGAGCCCGATCGCCACCAACAGGTCGTTGACGACGCCCTGCGTCTGGAGCAGGACGATCCACGAGGTGGTCCGCACCAGGAGCGAAGTCCAGAAGGGGACGAGCACGAGGGCGAGGAGGAGGCCGGCCCGGCCCGGCTTGGCGTGCGCGATGAGATGAGCGATCGGATAGCCCAGGATCAGGCAGAACACGGTGATCGCCAGGCTCACGAGCAGCGTGCGCCAGAGGAGGGGCAGATAGATGCGCCGCTCCTCTGGCTGCCGCGCGACGGAACCGTCCGCCAGCCGCCGCATGTCCACCGCGTTCAGGTAGTGACGGGCGGTGAAGCGCTCGCCGGCCGCGCGGATCGCGTGCCAGGTGCCCGGGTCGACCCAGGCGGAATCGATGGCGGTCATGGCTTCGCGCCACGGACCCTCGGTCACCTCACGAAGATCCCGGGCGGTCCGCGTGAGCACGCCCCGCAGCCCGCTCTCAATCCGGTTCGCCCGGCTGGCGACCTGTCCCAGCGTTCTCGCCTCTCGCGCCGTCCCGATTTCCCGGGCGGCCGCCTCGTACGCTGCCTCCGGCGGCAGCCCTTCGCCGTCCCACGCGCGCAGGGCCGTGAGCGTCGCGGGCAGGGCGTCCGCGACGACCGGATCGTAGACGCTCCTCAACAGCATCGTTCCCAGCGGTGCGAGGAAGGTGACGCCCAGGAAGATGAGGAGAGGCAGCACGAGCCCCAGCGCCCGAAGCCGCTCGCGGTAGCCCGGGCCGACCCCCGCGACCCTGCGTCCACGGCGTTCGCTCATCCCGTCAACGTGCCAGCCAGGCGCTGAAACGCTCGTTCATCTCGTCCTGATGGTCCACCCACCAGGACCAGTCGCGCCGCAGCGCGCGCGCCAGGTTGAGGGGATGCGTGGGCAGGTGCGGGCCCATCTCTATGCCTGTCTCCAGGTGGGTCGTAATCAGCGGCGCGGCCGACTCCCGCGCGGGACCGTACGAGATCCGGCGGCCGAGAGCGGCGAGCGCCTCGGCGGTGCTCGCGAAGCTGACGAGCCTCAGCGCTTCGTCGAGCCTCCGAGTGCCCGCGACGATGGCCAGCTGGTTGATGTCGAGGAGTTGGCCGTCCCAGACGATCACGAACGGCTGTCCCTCGAGCACTTGCGCGTTGAAGATGCGGCCGTTGTAGGCCGTGCTCATCACGACCTCGCCGTCGGCCAGCATCTGGGGCGGTTGCGCGCCCGCCTCCCACCAGACGACCTGGTCCTTGATCGTATCCAGCTTGTCGAAGGCCCGGTCCAGCCCCTCGGGAGTGTCCAGGACGGCGTACACGTCCTCGGCCGGCACCCCGTCGGCCATCAGCGCGAACTCGAGGTTGACCATGGGCACGCGGCGCATCCCGCGGCGCCCGGGAAACTTCTCGAGATCGAAGAAGTCCGCGATCGTCTCCGGCCGGGCGCCGGGGAAACGGTTGGCGTCATATGCGTAGATCGTGGACCAGACGACGCCGCCCACGCCGCAGTCGGAGAGGGTGCCGGCGATGAAGTCCTCCTCCGCGGGCGTCCCATCCGGTCCGGGGGGGAGCATCTCGGGATCGATGTACTCCAGCAGCCCCTCGTCGCAGGCGAGCGTGACTTCCGAAGCGTTGAGGTCCACGACATCCCAGTGGACGGCGCCCACCTCGACCTGGGCCCGGATCTGCGCCAGAGCGCCGTTGAAGTCCTCGACGTCCACGCGGATGCCGGTGGCGGCCGCGAACGGCTCGAACCACGCCTCGGTGCTCGCCTTCTGATACGAGCCGCCGTAGGAGACGGCCGTGATCGACTGGGCCGCGGCCTGCCCGGCGAGACACGCGGCGAGCAGCGCCGCGCACGCCGACGCGCGCCCGGGGGGCGGCCCGTCCCGGTCAGTTCGCACGGGTCAGCCATGCGCTGAAGCGCTCGTTCAGCGCGTCCTGATTGTCCACCCAGAATTCCCAGTCGTTTCGGAGGGCCCGCGCGGCGTTCTCGGGGCTCGTGGGCATATGGGGCGCCATTTCGACGCCGGTCGCCAGGTGCGTCGTGACGAGCGGCTCTCCCGACCGGCGGGCCGGACCGTAGGAGATCCGGCGCGCGACCGCCGCCAGCGATTCTCCCGTCGTCGCGAAGCGGACGAAGCGGAGCGCATCTTCCAGCCGCGGCGTGCCCGCCACGACGCTCAGCTGGCCGTAGTCGAGCAGCTGGCCGTCCCATACGATCGCGAACGGTTGCTCCTCGAGCACCTGCGCGTTGAAGATGCGACCATTGTAGGCGGTGCTCATCACGACCTCGCCGTCCGCGAGCATCTGGGGCGGCTGGGCGCCCGCCTCCCACCAGACGACCTGGTCCGCGATCGTGTCCAGCTTGTCGAAGGCCCGATCCAGTCCCTCCGGGGTGCGCAGAACGGCGTAGACCTCGTCGAGGGGCACGCCGTCGGCGATGAGAGCGAACTCGAGGTTGACCTGCGGCACGCGACGCATGCCGCGGCGTCCGGGGAACTTCTCCAGGTCGAAGAAATCCGCCATCGTCGCAGGCTTCTCGTCGAGGAAGAGGTCGGCGTTGTAGGCGTAGACGGTGGAATAGAACAGCATCCCGGCCCCGCACGGCCCCTGCATCTCCGCATAGAAGTCGTCTCTCGCGGGCGTCCCGTCGGGGGCCGGCGGCAGCATGTCGATGTCGATCGGTTCCAGCAGGCCCTCGTCACAGCCCCGCATGGCGTCGGCCATCTCGAGGTCGACGACATCCCAGTGGACGGCGCCGACATCGACCTGCGCCCGGATCTGGGCCAGGCCGCCGTTGTAGTCTTCCATGTCCACCCGAATCCCCGTTTCCTCGGAGAACGGGATCTGGATGCCCCCGCGATACGCCCGGCCGTAGGAGCCTCCCCAGGAAACGGCCGTGATCGCCGGACCCTCCGGCGCCTGCGGCCCACACCCGATCGTGAACGCCGATGCGGCCGCGAGGACGGCGAGCGCCATGACGCGCGACGCGTGGGCTCCGGATCTCTTCTTCATGTTCATGCGTCTCTCGGAAGTGGGTTGGGCGGCCGGCCGCCTCGGCGCGGCCTGCTCATCGCTTCAGCGCGCCAGCCACGCGCTGAAGCGTTCGTTCAACTCGTCCTGGTTGTCCGCCCACCACGCCCAGTCGTTGCGCAGGGAGCGGGCCACGTTGCGCGGGCTCGTGGACAGGTGCGGCATCATCTCCACGCCGGTCGCGGCGTGGGTCGTGATGAGCGGTTCCGCCGACCGGCGGGCCGGCCCGTAGGAGATGCGCCGCCCTACTTCCGCCATGGAAGCGGCCGAGGTCGCATACTCCACGAAGCGGCGTGCCGCGTCCCGCCGCGGCGTCCCGGCCACGATGCCCCACACGCCGTAGTCCAGCACCTGGCCGTCCCATACGATCGTGAACGGCTGGCCCTCCATGACCTGGGCGTTGAAGATGCGGCCGTTGTACGCCGTGCTCATCACGACCTCCCCGTCCGCGAGCAGCTGGGGCGGCTGCGCGCCGGCTTCCCACCAGACGATCTCGTGCCTGATCGTCTCAAGTTTGGCGAAAGCCCGGTCCAGGCCCGCCGGCGTGTTCAGGGTGGCGTACACCTCCTCCGGCGGCACGCCGTCCGCGACGAGGGCGAATTCCAGATTGACGTGCGGCACCCGGCGCATGCCGCGGCGGCCGGGGAACTTCGCCAGGTCGAAGAAGTCCGCCATCGTCGCCGGTTTCTCATCGGGGAAGAGTTCCTCGTTGTATGCGTAGACGGTGGAGTAGAACAGCATCCCGACCGCGCACTCCCCCTGGATCTCGGCACGAAAGTCCTCCCGGGCCGGCGTCCCGTCCGGAGCCGACGGCAGCGCGTCGATGTCGACAGGTTCCAGCAGACCCTCGTCGCAGCCGCGCACCGCGTCCGCCATCTCCAGGTCGACGACGTCCCAGTGGACGCTCCCCGCATCCACCTGCGCCCGAATCTGCGCAAGGCCTCCGTTGTAGTCTTCCATGTCCACGCGAACGCCGGTCTCCTCGGAGAAGGGCGCCACGATGCCCTCGGAGAACACCACCGCGATCGCGCCGCCCCAGGTGACGAAGGTCACTTCGGGCGGTTCGGGACCCCGGGCCGGCTCGCACGCAAGGAGGAAAACGAGCGCACCGGCGCCGGCCGCCGCGGTCACGGCATCGCGCAGCCGGCGGATCGGGTGGCTCCCGGTCATGCGCGGGTCTCCTCTTCCCCTTCGAAGTCCAGCGCGCGGCAGTCGTTGACGGTCCACCCGATGCGGACGGTGTCGCCCACCATCATGGCGCCGTGCCCCAGGATGTTCGGGATCTTGACCACGACATCCCGGTGGCCGCAGGCGGCCACCCGGACGCGCAGGTGGTCGCCGAGAAAAGTCATGTCCTCGACGGCGGCCTCGACCTCGTTGTGATACAGACCGTCCCGCGGCTTGATCGCGATCCGCTCGGGCCGAATCGAGAGCGTGACCATGTCGCCGACCCCGCACGGGGCGACCTGAAACGCTCGGATCCGCTCGCCCCCCACATCCACTTCGCACAGGTCATCCTCCACGAGCGCCACTCTGCCGTGGAGCCGGTTGTTCTCGCCGATGAAGCGAGCCACGAACGCGCGTTCCGGCTCCTCGTAGAGCCCCTCCGCACCGGCGATCTGCTCGATCCGGCCGCCGTTGAGGACGGCGATCCGATCCGACATCACCATCGCCTCCTGCTGATCGTGGGTGACGTAGACGACCGTCACGCCCAGCCTCTGGTGGATGGAGCGGATCTCGTACTGCATTTCCTCGCGCAGACTGCGGTCCAGAGCGCCGAGCGGCTCGTCCATGAGCACGAGTTCGGGTTCGAACACGAGGGCCCTCGCGATGGCCACGCGCTGCTGCTGGCCGCCGGAAAGCTGGCCGGGCCGCCGGTCCTCGAGGCCGCCGAGGCGCACGAGGTCGAGCGCACGCGTGACGCGCTCGCGGCGCCGTTCCTCGGCGATGCCCCGCACTTCCAGCGGAAACGCCAGGTTCGCGCCCACGGTCATGTGCGGAAAGAGCGCATAGTTCTGGAACACCATCCCGATCCCGCGCTTGCGGGGCGGAAGGTCCTGCACGGAACGCCCGCCGATGCGGATCGCACCCGACGTCGCCGTCTGGAAGCCCGCGAGCATCATGAGGATGGTCGTCTTCCCCGAACCCGAAGGACCGAGGAGGGTCACGAACTCCCCCTTGCCGATGCCGAGGTCGAGATCGTCCACCACCAGCGTGCGGCCATCGTAACTCTTGCTCACGCCCTCGAACTCCACGTGCATGGCCTGGCTGTGACGGTCGCTCTCCACGCCGCTGGAACCCGCGATCATCTGGCGATTCTGCCTTGTTTTGCGGAATATGGGATGGCAATCAGCCCCGGTTGGGATTGACCAACTTGAAGCCGGCGGCGCCAATCCGCGAGTGTTCGTGGCCGTGGCTGTGTTGAGCGCAGGAGGAGCGATGAAGATCAGGCATCGGACGGCGGGACGGGTCACGTGGGCAACCTGCCTGCTCGTCCCCATGGCCGCGTTCGCGCTTGCGGTCCGGGGAGAGCCGGACGCGAAGATGGACTCAGCCTCCGCCGCGCAGGCTTTCGTCTCCCTGCTGGACGAGGCGGGACGCGAGAGGGCGATCTTCTCCCTCGAGGACGAGGAGCGCTTCAACTGGCACTTCGTCCCGCGAGCGCGGAACGGACTGCCGCTCGCCGACATGACGACCGAGCAGCGCGGCGCCGCGCACGATCTCCTTCAGGCCGCGATGAGCAGCCAGGGCTTTCTGAAGGCGAGCGCGATCATCGAACTGGAGCGAATCCTCGGGCTCCTCGAAGGACGGCCCGAGCGCCGGGACCCGGAGAACTACTTTGTCGCGATCTTCGGCGATCCGTCGGCGGAAGGTCCGTGGGCGTGGCGGTTCGAGGGACATCACCTCTCCCTCAACTTCTCGTCGCCATCGGGCTTGCTCACGGTGACGGGCCCCGCGTTCATGGGCGCGAACCCGGCCCGCGTGCCGTCGGGCCCGAAGGCGGGCTGGCGGCCGCTGGGGCGGGAGGAAGACCTGGCCCGGGCGCTGATGCGGAGCTTCACGCCGGACCAGCGCGAGCGCGCGACCATCGCGGCCGAGGCGCCCAGCGACATCCTCACCGGCAACGACCGCGAGGCGCGACTCGACGCGTTCGAGGGTCTCCCCGCCGACGCCATGACCGCGGAGCAGCGGGCGATCCTGTTCGAGATCGTGCACGAATACGTGGGGAACACGACGACGGACTTCGACTGGATGGTGCGCGTCGAGAACGAGATTCCGGCGAGCGACATCCACTTCGCCTGGGCGGGATCGCTCGAACCCGGCGAGGGACACTACTACCGGGTTCACGCCCCGGTCTTCCTGATCGAGTACGACAATACGCAGAACGACGCGAATCATGTCCACTCGGTGTGGCGGGACCTGGAGCACGACTTCGGAGGCGACGCGCTGGCGCGCCACTACGAGGAGTCCGATCACCACTAGCGGATCGCGGCGCAGCCCCGCCGCTGCGCCGGGTGCCGTCGCTAGGTGTAGATGCCACGATGGTTGTTCACCGGATCGACGAGTAAAATGAGAGTTCCTGTCAGAGATCTCACACCCTACTCGT
>JAGWAK010000040.1 GCA_021296435.1 Acidimicrobiia bacterium | reverse complement strand
CCATCCAGAGCGGAGTGCCGATCGCGCGGGTCGAACTCCTCGACGAAGTGCAGATGGACGCGGTGAACCGGTATTCCGACTTCGACTATCCCGTGCGTCCCACGCTCTTCTTCGAGTTCCACGGGTCGGCCGCCGGCGTCGAGGAGCAGTCGACCGAAGTGGGTCTCATCGCGAAGGAACTCGGCGGGACCGACTTCGAGTGGGCCACGCGCGCCGAGGAGCGGTCGCGGCTGTGGGCGGCCCGGCACGAGGCCTACTACGCCTCGCTCGCCCTGCGTCCGGGGGCCCGGGGGTGGGCGACGGATGTCTGCGTCCCCATCTCCTCGCTCGCCGAATGCCTACTGAAGACCCGCGAGGACATCGACGCGGAGGGTCTGCTGGCCCCGATCGTCGCGCACGCGGGAGACGGGAATTTCCATGTCCTGTTCATCGTCGATCCGGACGACCAGGAGGAGATGGCGCGGGCGAAGCGGGTGAACGCGCGCATGATCGAGCAGGCGATCGCGGTCGGCGGCACCTGCACCGGCGAGCATGGGGTCGGTTACGGGAAGATCCCCTACATGCGGGCGCAGCACGGAGATGCGGTCGACGCCATGCGTTCGATCAAGGAGGCGCTCGACCCGAAGCGGCTCATGAACCCGGGAAAGGTGGTCGCATGACGATCGACAGGGGCGGCAGGGGCGTCGGCCGTGGCCGGCGGACGGCGCGCGGGCGGCGAACCTCGACGCTCGGAATCGCGTGGCTGATGTCCCTCGCGTTTGCGGCATGCGCTTCGCCGGAAGGTGCTCCCGAAAGTTCCCCCGAAAGCGGGGACGCGGCCGCGGGGGCCGGGGGCGTCGCGGACCTCGTCATCCTCGGCGGTCGGGTCATGGACCCGGAGACGCGGCTGGACGCGGTGCGCGATGTCGCGGTCGCCGACGGACGGATCACGGCGGTCGAGGAGGGGGGCGTGGCGGGACGGGACACGATCGACGCCACGGGCCTCGTGGTCGCGCCCGGCTTCATCGACCTGCACGCCCATGGACAGGACACGGTGAGCGCGAAGCTCCAGGCGCTCGACGGCGTAACGACGGCGCTCGAGATGGAGATTGGCGTGTACCCGGTGGCCGAATGGGTCGCCTCGCGCGAGGGGACGGCTCCCATCCACTTCGGAGCGACGGTGAGCCACCCGGGTGCTCGCGTGAAGCTCGTCACGGGCGTGGACGTGGGACACTCGACGATGACGCCCCCGGGGGAGCCCAGTCCGTTCGAGTCGGAGGCGGTGTACAGTGAATTGGACGACGATCAGATTCTCGAACTGAACGGGCTCATCGCTTCGGGCCTGGAGGAGGGCGGGCTCGGGATCGGATTCGGGATCACCTACACGCCGGGCGCGTCGCGGACGGAGATCTACCGGGCCTTTCAGCTTGCCGCGGCGCAGGGGGCCCCGGCCTACGTGCACATCCGGGGCGAGAACTCGGGCGGCACGCTGGGGGCCTTCCAGGAGGTGATCGCGAACGCGCTCGCGACGGGGGCCTCGCTCCACATCGTCCACATGAACTCGAGCGCCGACGAGATGGCGCGCACGACGCTGGAGATGATCCGCGGGGCGCGCGAGCGCGGGATCGACATCACGACCGAATCCTACCCCTATACGGCGGGCTCGACGCGTATAGAATCGGCCCTGTTCGACTCGTGGGAGGGGCTCTCCGACGAGGATTACAGCCGTCTGCAGTGGTCCGGGACGCCGGAGCGGCTGAACGCTGAGAGCTTTCGCCGCTACCGGGAGCAGGGCGGCTGGGTCGTGATCCACGGGCGGAACGAGGAGACGAACGAGTGGATCGTCGCGCAGCCCGACGTGATCGTGGCCAGCGACGGAATCCCGTACCTGTACGAAGCGATCCATCCCCGTGGTGCGGGCACCTACTCGCGGGTGCTCGGACACTACGTGCGTGAGCGCGGGGCGCTGAGCCTCATGGACGCGCTTGCCAAGATGACGATCCTGCCGGCGCAGCGGGTCGAGGGCTTCGCGCCGGTGATGGCGCGGAAGGGCAGGGTGCGGGCCGGCGCCGACGCGGACATCGTCGTGTTCGACCCGGAGACGATCATCGACCGCTCGACGTACGCGGATCCGGCCGCGCCCTCGGAAGGGGTCATGCACCTCCTCGTCGAAGGAACGGCGGTGGTCCGGGACGGAGAGATCGTGCCCGGCGTCTACCCGGGCCAGCCGATCACGAGCGGCACCCGGTAGCGCTCCCCTCGCCCGCCCGCCGGGTCGAACCCTCGCCGGACGGCGATAGAGGGTGACGCTTTTCCTCTCAGAGGCCTCTCAGAGGCCGGCCAGAGACCTGAGCTCGGCGGTGAGCCGGGACCGCACCTCCGCGTCGCGGCACAGGATGAGAATCGTGTCGTCTCCCGCGACCGTCGCGACGACGCCCTCCAGGTCCGACTCATCGACGGCGATCGCGACGGCGTTGGCGCAACCGCTCAGCGTCCGGATCGCGAGCAGCGCGTCGCCCGGGCCGACCTCCAGCGCGAACTCGCTGAGCGTCACCGCCAGCACGCGGCGCGGGTTGGGCGGGGTGGTCTCGGGCTCGGCGCGCTGATACCGGGGCCCGCGCGCGCCGGGCCGCTTCACGACGCCGAGGCGCCGAATATCCCGCGACAGCGTCGCCTGGGTCGTGGAGACGCCCTCCCGCGCGAGCGCGTCCACGAGTTCGGTCTGCGTCCGGATCGGCCGGCGGTCGATGATCTGCAGGATCGCCCGCTCGCGCGCTCTGCGGCGTGCCGGCGTCACGCGATCTCCGCGTCCAGCAGCCGCTCCTCGAGGTGGGCGCGCCGGATCGGCGGCTCGGTGCGGCCATCGAGCCAGGCTTCGAGCGCCGCCACTTCGCGGTCGCACGTCTGCAACTGTTCCAGCACGCGTCCCGGCGCCGGCCCGCCCGGCGAGTCGTGCGCGACGACGGCGGCCTCCGGGCGCAGCACTTCGTGCACGTCGTCTCCCACCGTGGGGCAGCACGTCCGAAGGGTTTCGAGGTCCAGTTCCCACAGCTCCACGCCGCCTTCCTCGGCCAGGCGCACCGCCTCGCCCACCTCGTGGTGTGCGGTCCTGAAGGGGACGCCGCCGCGGACGAGATAGTCGGCGAGTTCGGTCGCGGTCAGCATCCCGCCGGCGAGCGCCGCCTTCATGGCATCGGTCCGGTAGCTCACGCCCCGCGCGATCGCGATCGCCGCCGCCAGCGACCAGTCCGCCGTGTCGAAGGAGTCGAAGAGGCGCTCCTTGTCCTCCTGAAAGTCGCTGTTGAAGGTGAGGGGGAGACCCTTCATCAGCGCGAGCAGCGACGTCACGTTTCCGATCGCCCGCGCCGACTTGCCGCGCAGGATCTCGGCGGCCTCCGGATTCTTCTTCTGCGGCATGATGCTGCTGCCCTGCGCCACGGAGTCGTCGAGGTCGATGAACCCGAACTCGCGCGTCGACCAGAGCACGATCTCGTCCGCCCAGCGCGACAGGTGCACGGAGAGCATGGCGCAGGCGTACGCCGCGTCGAGCACGTAGTCGCGGTCGCCGACGACGTGCATGCTGTTGGCGAAGGTGCGGTCGAGCCCCAGCAGGGCGGCGCTGCGCTGCGGATCGATCGGGAACGACGTCCCGGCGAGTGCCCCCGCGCCGAGCGGCGACACGCCCGCCAGCCGGTGCGCCGCGCGGAGCCGTTCCGCGTCCGCGGCCAGCGAGGCCACGTGGGCCAGGAGGTGGTGCGCGAGGCTGACCGGCTGTCCCTGCTGCAGGTGGGTATAGCCGGGCAGGAAAGTCTCCCGAAACAAGGCCGCCTGGCCCGTCAGCACCCGCTGCAACCCGGCCACCCCCGAAAGGATGTCCTCGAGCCGCTCGCGCACGTAGAGCCTGAGCGCGATCGCGGTCTGGTCGTTCCGGCTCCTCGCGGTGTGCAGCCGCTTGCCCGCTTCGCCCACGCGCTCGACGAGCGTGCGTTCGATCCAGGTGTGCACGTCCTCGTCCGGCCCTTCGACCCTGAGTTCGCCGTTCTCCACGTCCCGCAGGATCTCCGACAGCCCCGACAGAATCAGGTTGCTGTCAGCCGTCGAGAGGATTTCCGTCTCGCGCAACATGCGGGCATGCGCGAGGCTCGCGAGGAGGTCGTGCCGCACCAGCCTGCGGTCGAACGGGAGCGAGTTCGTGAACTCGAGGATCGCCGGATGTACGGGGACCGCGAAGCGCCCTCCCCAAAGGGCGTCGCCCGGCGCTCTCCCTTCGGGTCCTTCCGTCACGGGTGGTCAGCCTCGGGTGGACACCAGCGGCCGGCCGGCTCGCCTGGGCAGGCCCGCCGGCACCGCCATTCCCGGTCCCGTGCCCCCCTCCGGGCCAACCCGGGCCGCATCCGCGCCGTTGGACGCGAAGTCGGTGACGGGGCCGTTCGCCTCCGCCGCCTGCCGCACTCGCGCCGCCAGACTCGAAGGCAGGCCCCACAGGCGAACGAAGCCGCCGGCGTCGGCCTGGTCGTAGACCGAATCTTCCTCGAACGTGGCGAGATCCTCCCGATACAGCGAGAAGGGCGACGTGCGAGCCACCGGCATCGCGGAGCCCTTGAACAGCCGAACAGTCACGTCCCCGGTCGAGGTCGCGTGCGCCTCATCGAGGAACGCGTCGAAGGCCGCACGCAGCGGCGAGAACCAGAGGCCCTGATAGACGAGCTCCGCGTAGCGGTCGGCGATCCCCCGCTTGAAGCCCGCCGTGTCCCGGTCGAGCGTGATCGACTCGAGATCGGCGAGCGCGGCGACAAGGACCGTTCCCGCCGGCGTCTCGTAGACGCCGCGGCTCTTCATGCCCACGAGCCGGTTCTCGACGAGGTCCACGCGCCCCACCCCGTGGGCTCCCGCCTTCTCGTTCAGACGCTGAATCAGCGTCACCGGATCGAGCGCCTCACCGCTGAGCGCCACCGGGACGCCGCCCTCGAAGGAGATCACGACGTCCTCGGGCGTGTCCGGCGCTTCGGCCGCATCGACCGTCAGTTCCCGCAACTCGTCCGGCGCGGCCGCGCCCGGATCCTCGAGGATGCCGCCCTCGAACGACGTGTGCCACAGGTTCCGGTCGATGCTGTACAGCTTCCGGGGGCTGCCCGGCACGGGGATGTTCCGTTCCGCGGCGTAGGCGAAGGCGTCCTCCCTGGAGGTGATTTCCCACTCGCGCCACGGGGCGATCACGGTCAGGTCCGGAGCGAGCGCCTGGTAGGTGAGTTCGAACCGCACCTGGTCGTTGCCCTTGCCGGTGCATCCGTGCGCGACCGCGTCGCAGTTGTACTCGCGCGCGACCTCGACCTGGGCGGCCGCGATCACGGGCCGGGCCAGCGAGGTGCCGAGCAGGTAGCGGCCTTCGTACACGGCCCCCGCCTTCAGAGCGGGGAAGGCGCATTCGGTCAGGAACTCCTCGCGCAGGTCGATGACCCGGCAGGCGATCGCACCGGTCGCCATCGCCTTCTCGCGAGCCGCCTCGAAGTCCTCCTTCTGGCCGACGTCCACGACGACCGCCACGACTTCGCAGTCGTAGTTCTCCTTCAACCAGGTGACCATCACCGATGTATCGAGACCGCCGGAGTACGCCAGGGCGACCCGCTTCACGCTCTGCTTCGTCATGCGTCGATCCTGAGGTGGCAGTTACGTCGAACCGTTCACGGAGTGAGACCCGCACGAGGGCGTGCCCGCGCGGGGCGGGAAGATATACAAGATAATGAATAAACATGCAACAAGATGAGAACTGGCTGGACCGGTGAGAGGGGACGGCGGGATGGGCAGGTGAAATGGGACCGCGGGCGAGGACGTTCCCGCGGGAACGTCAGACGGGGCCGGCGGTCCTCGTGAGCCGGTCCTCTTCCACCTCCGCCACGGCGCGCGTCTGGAGGCTCTGGACCGTGTGGCGGCGGTGGCGGAGCGCGATGATCGCGTCCGCGGAAAGGGTCGTCGTGTAGGGCACCCGCCGGACGACGGCCGCGCGGCGGATCATGTAGTCGTCGTGCTGTGCGTGCTTGCCGAGCGGAGTGTTCAGGAGCAACTGGACCTCGCCCGAGACGATGCGGTCGAGGAGGTTCGGCCGCCCCTCGTGCACCTTGAGGATGCGCTCGCAGGGCACGCCGCGACCCCGCAGGTACCTGGCGGTCCCCTCCGTGGCGAAGATCGAAAAGCCGAGTTCGTGGAAGCGGCGCGCGATGGGGACCATGTTCGGCTTGTCCTGGTCGTGCACCGTGATCGCGACGGCGCCCTCGGTCGGCAGGGCCTGGTAGACGGAGATCTGCGACTTCGCGAACGCGAGGCCGAAGCTGTCCGCGTATCCCATGACCTCTCCCGTGGACCGCATCTCCGGCCCGAGCACCGTGTCCGCATCCGGGATCTTGTCGAAGGGGAGCACCGCTTCCTTCACGGAGACCTGGTGCGGGACGAGTTCATCCCCGAGTCCGAGGTCGACGAGCTTCACGCCCGCCAGCACCCGCGCGGCCACTCGCGCCAGCGGAACCCCGGTCGCCTTGCTGACGAAGGGCACCGTGCGGCTCGCGCGCGGATTCACCTCGAGCACGTATACCGTCTTCTCGTGCACCGCGAACTGCACGTTGATGAGGCCCCGGACGTCCAGCGCGAGGGCGAAGTCCCGCGTGAAGCGGCGCATCGCCTCCATGTCGATGTCGCGCAGGAGGTAGGGCGGCAGGACGCAGGCCGAGTCGCCGGAGTGCACGCCCGCGTCCTCGATGTGCTGCATGATCCCGCCGATCACGACCGTCTCCCCGTCGCACACCGCATCCACGTCCGCCTCGAAGGCGTCCTCGAGGAATCGGTCGAGGAGGACGGGATGTTCGGGAGAGGCCTGCACCGCGCGCGCGAAGTATTCCCGCAGCGAGACCGGATCGTAGACGATCTCCATGGCCCTGCCGCCGAGCACGTAGCTGGGCCGGACGAGGACGGGATACCCGATCTCCTCCGCGATCTCCAGCGCCTCCTCGATGCTCGTCGCGGTCCCGCCCGGCGGCATGGGCACGCCGAGCTCGCGGCAGAGTTGGTCGAAGCGGCGGCGGTCCTCGGTGCGGTCGATCGATGGGGACGCCGAGTTGCTCGAGCTTGCGGGCGATGGTCAGCGGCGTCTGTCCCCCGAACTGGACGATGACGCCCTCCGGCTTCTCCTGCTCCACGATCGCGAGCACATCTTCCACCGTCAGGGGCTCGAAGTAGAGCTTGTTCGAGATGTCGAAGTCGGTGGAGACGGTTTCGGGATTCGAGTTGATCATGATCGTCTCGAACCCTTCCTCGCGCAGCGCGAGCGAGGCCGAAACGCAGCAGTAGTCGAACTCGATGCCCTGTCCGATGCGGTTCGGGCCGCTGCCGAGGATGATGATCTTGCGCCGGTCGGAGCGCTCGGATTCGTTTTCGTCTTCGTACGTCGAGTAGAGGTACGGCGTGGCGGCGGGGAATTCGCCCGCGCAGGTGTCGACGGTCTTGTAGACGGGCCGGAGTCCCGCGGCCTGGCGGACCTCGCGCAACTCCGCCTCCGTTGTCCCGCGCAACTGTGCCATCTCCGCGTCGCCGAAGCCGATCCGCTTCAACCGTTCGACGTCCCCGGGCGTGACCTCCGCGGCCGCCGCGAAGGCCTGGCCCTCCCGCACGAGTTCCTCGAGCTGCGAGAGGAACCAGGGGTCGATCCCCGTGACCCGGTTGATCTCGGACACGGAGAGGCCCGCCTGGAAGGCGCGGTACAGTTGGAAGGGGCGTTCCGGCGTCGCGGTGCGGATCGCGGCCCGTACCGTGTCGACCTCGTCGTCCTCCAGCCGGTCCTCACCCGGATCCGGGGAGGGCAGCCACCCCGTCCGCCCGTTCTCGAGCGCGCGAAAGCCCTTGAGCCACGCCTGCTGGAAGGTGCGGCCGATCGCCATCACCTCGCCCACGGCCTTCATCTGCACGCCGAGCGTGGCGTCGGCCTTCGGGAACTTCTCGAACGCGAAGCGCGGGATCTTCACGACCATGTAGTCGAGCACCGGCTCGAAGCACGAAGGCGTCACCTGCGTGATCGCGTTCGGGATCTCGTCGAGGCGGTAACCGACCGCGAGCTTGGCGCCGATGCGGGCGATGGGGAACCCGGTCGCCTTCGACGCGAGCGCCGAACTCCGGGACACCCGCGGGTTCATCTCGATGACGAGCATCTGGCCCGTCGTCGGGTGCACGGCGAACTGGATGTTGCAGCCGCCCGCGTCGACTCCGATCTCGCGGATGCACGCGATGGCCGCGTCCCGCATCGCCTGATACTCGCGGTCCGAGAGCGTGAGCGCCGGCGCGACGGTGATCGAGTCGCCCGTGTGCACCCCCATGGCGTCGAAGTTCTCGATCGAGCACACGATGACGACGTTGTCCGCCCGGTCCCGCATCACCTCGAGTTCGAACTCCTTCCAGCCGATGATGCTGCGGTCGATGAGCACCTCGCCGATCGGCGAGGAGCGGATGCCGGAGCGGACGAGATCCTCGAACTCCTCGCGGTTGTAGGCGGTGCTGCCGCCGGTGCCGCCGAGGGTGAAGGAGGGCCGGATGATGGCGGGGAATCCCGTGTTCTCGACCAGCGTGAGCGCCTCGTCGAGCGAGCGGGCGAAGCCTCCCGCCGGCAACTCGAGCCCGATGCGCTGCATCGCTTCGGCGAACTGTTCCCGGTCCTCGGCGAGTTGAATCGCCCGGACATCTTCGTCGAGCACCCCGCGTTCGGCGAGTTCGAGCGCGACGTTGAGCGCCGTCTGGCCGCCCATCGTCGGGATGAGCGCGTCGGGCTTCTCGACTTCGATCACCCGCTCGACCCAGTCGGCCGTCAGGGGCTCGATGTAGGTCGCGTCGGCGATGTCCGGGTCCGTCATGATGGTGGCGGGATTCGAGTTCACGAGGATGACTCGATATCCCTCCTCGCGGAGCGCCCGGCAGGCTTGCGTCCCGGAGTAGTCGAACTCGCAGGCCTGGCCGATCACGATCGGGCCGGAGCCTATGAGAAGGATCGAAGAGATGTCGTCGCGGCGTGGCATCGGGCGCGCAAGCTATTCGGTCGGACGGCGGATCGCAGCCCCCCACGGTGGGCGAAGAAGGCCGCGGCTACCGCATGAGAAGCGAGATTTCGCGCAGAACCCATACGGGCGCCACGCGGCCGCCACGGAGGGCGGGAGCAAAGAGCATTCCGCGGGCCGCCCGCACGGCCGCCGCGTCGAAGGCCTGGTCGCCGGACGAGACCTGGATCGCGGTCGCCTCGACCCTTCCGTCGATCCGCACGAGGAGCCAGATGGAGGCCGCGATGTCCGCGTCGAGTCCCCCCGCGCGGATGACCGGAAGCAGGGTCGTCGCCAGCGCGGCCTCGGCATCGGTGTCCCACACGAGGCGGGGCGCTTCGTCGTGGGCGACGAATACCGGACCCGATTCGCGGAGTTCCGCCAACTCGGCTGCGACTGCGGCCCGGGCCGTCTCGATGCTGGCCAATGAGTCGCGTCGGGCGGCGGCGATCAGCGAGTCGCGTCGGGCGGCCTCCAGCGAATCTCGGCGCGCGGCGGCCCGCTCGGCCTCGAGGATGGAGTCCCGGCGAGCGGCGGCGGCCCGCTCGGCCCTCGCGATCGAGTCCCGGCGGGCGGCCTCTCGTTGTGCCCTGGCGATCGAATCCTGCCGTGCGGCCTCGCGTTGCGCCCTGGCGATCGAATCCCGGCGCGCGGCCTCCGCGGCCGACGAGTCGCGGGCGACCGATTCCCGTGCCGAATCGGGTACGGTCGCCGGCGTGGCTTCGGGCGGGCGCATCGGACGCGGAAGGAAGCACGATCCGACCGCCAGCGCAGCCAGCGTCACCAGGAGGGTCCCTCCCCGACGGCGCTTCTGCTTCCTGTCGGTCGTGACGGGCACTACGGGCACTACGGGCATTACGGGCATGACGGGCGGTCAGCCCTCTCCGCCTCGCTTGGCGCCTTCCTTGCGCCAGGCGACCGACGCGAGGATGGCGAGTCCTCCCCAGACGAATCCGAGGATGACGATCATCATGATTACGGTCGTCGTGGTCATGCTCGGTTACCTCCGAATCGGGGGCCGGTCCGCACGGCGGTTCAGCCCGGAGCGGGGCCGTTCAGGCCGAGATCTTCCGCCGCAAGCTGCATGGCGGCGATGACGAAGGCGATGTGCTCGCCCATGTCTTCGCCCAGTTCGGCGCAGTTCTCCAACATTTCGTCGCGGCTCACAGCGGCGGCGAACGCCTTGTCCTTCATCTTTTTTCTTACCGACCGGGTCTTCATGCCGGCGAGCCGCGTCGGCCGCACCAGGGCACAGGCGGTGATGAACCCCGTGAGTTCGTCCACGGCCCGGAGCGTCTTCGACATCCGCGTCGTCGCCTCGACATCCGTGTAGTCCGCGTGCGCCATGATGGTCTCGAGGATGTCCTCGTCCACGCCCTTCTCGCGCAGGATGGCGACCCCCGTCGAGGGATGCTCCGAATCGGGCGCGCGGTCGTGGTTGGGCCAGCGCTCGTAGTCGAAGTCGTGCAGCAGGCCCGCGACGCCCCAGCGATCCTCGTCTTCGCCGTATTTCCTCGCGTATGCGCGCATGCTGGCCTCCACCGCCAGCATGTGGCGCCGGAGTCCGGGACTCTCGGTGTATTCGTGGACGATCGCGAGCGCCTCATCGCGTGTCGGGAGCATCCGTCGTCACTCTCCTTCGGTGGCTTCGTCGGCGTCTTCGGTCGTGCCTCCGGTCGCGTCGTGCAGGGCGTCCAGGAAGCGCCGGGGTTCGCTCTGGCTCAGGAGGAGCGAGTACCCGTCGTGCGTGGGAATGTACACGACCTGTCGCCGGTCCGTGAGGTAGAGGAGCGCCTTCTCCCCGCTGTGGAGCCGGAACCATCCCGCGGAGTAGCCTCCGAGCGCCGTCCCCATCGTGCGTCGGCGCGGGACGAGGTCGGGTTCGCCGCGGAGGTCCACGACGCGAGCCTCGTCGAGTTCGAGACGGTCAAGGGGGATCGTCCGGCCCCAGAGGTCTCCCACCAGCTTCAGCCCCGCGGGCGAGACCTCGGCGCGGCTGTTCCGGGTGGACCAGGCCGCCCAGCCCATCATCAGCGTCACCGCGCCCAGAACCACCATCATGATGACGAAGAACCAGAGGATGCCGCGCCCGGAGGCCGGCGGAATCGGAAATACCTGCATGATCGTTGCCTCGCAGTGTGTCTCGCAGTGTGTCTCGATGTGTGTCTTGCCGTGTGTCTCGCGGTGTGCCCCGCGGTGTCTCGGCTACGTGCCGCGCACGTTCGAATCGAGAAGGGCGGCCCGCTTCAGCGCGTCGCGGCCGAACCGGTCCGCGACCGCGTCCATCGTCTTCGCCAACTCACGCCGAGCCTCCCCGTCGGACGTGGCCGGGTCGTCGTCGCGGAGGAGCCCGAGTTGCTCGTCTTCCGGATGGTCGAAGCCGGAGAGGCTGACGCCGATCAGCCGCACGAGACGACGGGGATCGTCCGCCTGCCGGAACAGTTCCCGCGCGACGGGCCAGAGGGCCTCGGTCATGTCCGCCGGCCGTTCGAGCGTGCGCTGCCGCGTGTGCGTCTCGAAGCCATCCCAGCGCAGCTTCAACTGCACCGTACGCCCCGCGATCCCTTTCTTTCGGAGTGACTGCGCGACCCCCTCGCACAGGGCGAGCAGGGTCCGTTCCACCCGGCTGCGGTCCTCTACGTCGCTCGGGAACGTGACCTCCTTGCCGAGCGACTTTCGCCCCGGCCGCGGGTCGACCCGCCGCACGTCGACCCCGTTTGCGAGTTCGTGGAGGCGCCGCCCGAGCTTCCGGCCCAGGGACGCCTCGAGGAAGTCGGGCTTGTTGCGCGCCAGATCCCCGATCGTCTTCAGCCCGAGTCGGGCCAGACGGGTCTGCACCTTCGGCCCCGCCCCCCAGAGTCGCGATACCGGGAGCGGCGCGAGGAACTCCCGCTCGGTCTCCGGCGGCACGACCACGAGCGCGTCCGGTTTCCTCAGGTCGCTCGCCACCTTCGCCACGTACTTGTTCGAAGCGACGCCGACGGATGCCGTGAGCCGCTCCTCTTCGGCGATCCGCTGCCGGATCCGGGTCGCGATCTCCGGTCCCGTTCCGAACAGCCGCCGGCTCGCGGTCACGTCGAGGAAGGCCTCGTCCAGCGAGAGCGTCTCCACCTGGTCCGTGAACGAGCGGAAGATGTCGAAGATCCGTCCCGAGATCTCCGCGTAGAAGGCGATGCGCGGACGCACGTAGGCGCCGCCGGGGCAGCGTCGCCACGCCTGCGAGATCGGCATCGCGGAGTGGATGCCGTAGCGCCGGGCCTCGTAGTTCGCCGTCGAGACGACGCCCCGGCCCCGGCCTTGGCGCGGGGCGGATCCGATGATGACCGGCTTTCCGCGCAGCGACGGGTCCTCGCGAACCTCGACCGCGGCATAGAACGCGTCCATGTCCACGTGGAGGATCGTCCGCGGCCGCGCTTCAGACTCCGGCATCTCCCCCCACATCCCTCTCGTCCAGGATCCGCCGCGCCCGCCCGGGAGCGTCGCTCACGAGTCCGTCCACGCCCCAGTCGAGGAGTCGCCGCATGTCGTCCGGGTGGTTCACGGTCCAGACGAAGACCCCCATGCCGTCGGCGTGGGCGCGCCGGACGAAGCGCGGCGTGACGATGCGCAACGCGCCCTGCCGTTCTGGCAGCATGGCGGCATCGCAGTTGGCCGGCGCGACCCGCCCCCCCAGGCCCAGCTTCCCGAGCAGGACGTACGCGCGGAGTTCGTCCTGGTAGGCGCAGCGCCAGCGGGCATGCCGGCTCGCGGGCTCCACCTCCTCGCGCTCGAACCCGCCGACCAGAATCCGCTCCCGGTCCCTGCGATTCCGGCTCCTCTGTAGCCACGCGCCCAGCTCTTGCCCCGCGGCCGCCGACTTGATCTCCGTCACCACGGGTAAATCTCCCAGCGCCTCGAGCACCTCTTCGAGGGCCGGGATGCCGACACCCTTCCCCCGAAAGGGAAACGTCTTCCCGTTGTCCGTCGTGAAGTGGTATCCGGCGTCGAACGCGCGCAGTTCGTCTCGCGTGAGCGCCATGATGTCCCCCGTCCCGTCCGTGGTGCGGGGGAGGCTCGGATCGTGGATGACCATGAGGTGGCCGTCCGCGCTCCGGTGGAGATCGAGTTCCACCGCGTCGGCGCCTACGCGCACCGCGTGCTCGAAGGAGGGAAGCGTGTTCTCGGGCGCGACCGCCGCGGCTCCCCGGTGGCCGATGACCCGCAGCGGGGAGCCCGGACCGAAGAGATCGTCGTGCAGCGTCGGCACCGTCAGGCGGCTCAGGAAGCCACGCGCCGCGCCTGGGCTCGGCCGAGCGCGACGGAGAGTACGATCCACATCCCGGCCAGCGGCGCCGTGGACATCGCGACCCACGCCAGCGCCAGCCCGAGCATCGCGAACAGGCCGTCGATGCCGGCGCCCGCGAGGTCGCCGCCCCGGTACAGGAAGACGTCCACGATGGGCTTGGCCTTGTACTTCTCGGCCGGCGCCACGACCGAGAACAGCGTCTCGCGCGAGGGCCGGGACACGGCGTAGCGCGTGGCGCGGTGGACGGCCTGGAAGATGATCATCACCCCGTACAGGGGCCACATGGCGAGCACGGCGAACCCGAGCACCGTCACAAGCGGGAGGATGGCGAGCGTCCAGCCGACGCCGAGTTTCCGGATCACGTGCGTCGTGACGAAGATCTGCGTGAACAGGGTGGCGGCCTGCGCCAGGAAGTCGAAGTTCGCGAAGCTCCCCACCCGCTGGCTGAAGGTGTCCGTCGCCTCGAGGATCACGTTGGCCTGCGTGAAGTAGATCAGCGTGTTCGACACGGCCATGAACACGACCCATAGCCCCACGCCGAGCAGGTAGGGCGAGGTGGCCACGGCCCGCGCCCCGTCCCAGAACGCGCCTCCGATCCTGGCGCCCGATGCGCTCCCGTTCCCGCTCCCGCCTTCCGCGCCCGCCGCCGCTGGCGCCGTCGCGAGCCGGGACAGCTTCGAGCGGCCCGCCGTGCCGTCGAGGATCAGCATGACGGCGATCGCGAGCCCGAAGCAGCCGGCCCCGATGAGCATGAGGCCCGCGGGCAGGTAGGGGCTGTCGGTGAGGCCGCTGATCAGGCTCGCGCCCCCGCCCCCGGCGAGCGCCCCCAGCGTGCCTCCGATCCCGATGAAGGGGAACATCCTCTTCCCCTGATCGACGTCGAACACGTCGACCATGAAGGCCCAGAACACGCTCGTGGAGAACAGGTTGATGACGCTCAGCCACACGTAGAACGTGTATCCGATGCCGCGCGAGAGGCCGGTCTCCGCATCGGTGCCGATGAGGCCGCCACCCGCCCGCGCGTCCAGGATGAGGAGTGTCGCGAAACCGATCAGGCAGGCGATCACGAAGAGATAGGCCACGGGGATGAAGCGCCGGCGGTTCGTGCGCGCGACGACGCCCCCGAAGGCGAGGACGGCGCCGAGCGACGCCACCGATGTGACGGCGAAGAGCCAGCGCAGGTCGCCCATCCCGCCGGCGACCCCCATCGCCTCCCGCACCGGGCGGAGGAAGAAGTAGCCGCAGAGGACGAGGAAGAAGAAGGCCGCGGACAGGACGGCGAGCCCGAACTCGCCCGACTTCATGTTGAGGACTCTGAGGATCCGATTCGGCAGACCTTCCACGTTCGTCCCTTTCGGAATAGGATCCGCGCCGGAGCGCACGCCCGAGATGACGACCCCCCGGGGTGCTGACGATTCTGAAGAGAATCCCATCCTCCGTCGAGCGGCAAGCTGCGACCCGCGATTCGCGAGCCTGGAGCAGATCACACGATGAACCCGCCTTCCGACAGCGCCCCGCTCAGGGCGGCCGCCCGACTCACCGGGACCCGCCCGGAAGAAGTCGGGCTCGTGCTGCTTTCGGCCCTCTACTTCTTCTTCATTCTTTCCGCGTACTACGTGATCCGGCCCATCCGCGAGGAGATGGCGGTCGCGGGCGGGGTCGAGAACATCCCGTGGCTGTTCACCGGTACGCTGACGGCCATGCTCCTCGTTCACCCCATCTTCGCCGCTGTCGTATCCCGGTGGACCCGCCGGCGGTTCGTGACCCTCACGTACCGCTTCTTCATGCTGAACCTGCTCGTCTACTTCGTGCTGCTGAGGGTCGTGACCGATGGCGCCGCGTCGGTGTGGATCGGCCGGACCTTCTTCGTCTGGATCAGCGTCTTCAACCTGTTCGTGGTCTCCGTCTTCTGGTCGTTCATGACCGACATCTTCCGCGAACGCCAGAGCCGGCGGCTCTTCGGCCTCATCGGGGTCGGCGGAACCGTGGGGGGGATCGTCGGCTCCTCGATCACGGCCTTTCTCGCGGGATTCCTGTCGCCCGCGACGCTCCTGCTGTTCTCGGTGCTGCTGCTCGAGGGCGCGGTTCTCTGCCTCAAGGCGCTCGATTCACGCTGCGCGTCCCGCCCGGCCGCGGCGGAAGGTTCGGGCGGCGCGATCGACAGCCGTCCCGATGCGGCAGGCGGCGGAGGGGAGATGGAGGAGGTGATCGGGGGCTCGGCGCTGGAGGGGATCCGGCGGGTCCTGGCGTCGCCCTATCTGCTCGGGATCGGCGCCTTCATGCTGCTGTTCACCATCGGTTCCACCTTCCTCTACAACATCCAGGCGGAAATCATCTCCCGCACCTTTGCGACGAGCGCGGAACGGACCTCGGTCTTCGCGCGGATCGATCTCACGGTGGGCCTGCTCACCCTGTTCACCCAACTCTTTCTGACCGGCCGCATTCTGAAGTGGCTCGGCGTGCGCCTGACGCTCGGGATACTGCCCGTGCTCAGCGTCCTCGGGTTCCTGGCGCTGGGGGCGGCGCCGGTCTTCGCGGTGTTCGTCGCGTTCCAGGTTCTTCGCAGGGCGGGGAATTTCGCGCTGGCGGTGCCGACGCGGGAGGTGCTCTATACCGTCCTGCCGCGCCGGGACAAGTACAAGGCGAAGAACTTCAACGACCTGTTCGTCTACCGGGCCGGCGACCAGATCGGCGTGTGGTCCTTTGCGGGATTGGGCGCGTTCGGGCTGGGAAGCTCCGCGCTTGCGCTGACCCTGGTGCCCCTGGCCGGACTGTGGCTGATGATCGCGCTGTGGCTGGGAAAGAAGCAGGCGGCGCTGGCTAGAGGGCGCACAACTCCACGGCTTCGCGCAGCGAGCGCAGGGGGTCGCCGCTCCGCGGGATGAACTCGTGGGCCATGAAGCCCTCGAAGCCCGTGTCGGCGATCGCCTGCACGATCGGGGGATAGTTCAGTTCCTGCGAGTCGTCGATCTCGGCTCGCCCCGGAACCCCGCCCGTGTGGTAGTGGCCGATCCAGGGACTCGCATCCGTCAGCGTGCGGATGATGTCCCCTTCCATGATCTGCATGTGGTAGATGTCGTAGAGGATCTTCACGCGGGGCGAGTCCACGGCCCGGATGATCTCGAGCGCGTAGTCCATGCGGTCGCCGATGTAGTCGACGTGTCCGCCGGGCTTGGAGTTGAGGACCTCGACGAGGATCGTGACGCCCTCGGACTCGGCGATGGGGGCGCACTCGGCGAGGCAGCGGATGGAGTTCTCGATCCCGACGCCGTTCTCCATCCCGCGGCGGTTGCCGAAGAAGCAGATGACGTTGGGCACTTCGACGCTGGCCGCGTGCGGGATGTGGCGCTCGAACGCCTCGATGATGCCGCGGTGGTTGCTCGGTTCGTTGAGGCCGTCCTCGATGGTGCCGGCCGCCACATCGCCGCACGAGACCGTGAGGCCGTGGTCGTGGGCGACGGGCCATTCCTCGACCGTGAGCAGGTCCATCGCGGTGAGACCCATGTCCGCCACGCCCCGGCAGAAGGGGACGAGGGGGATCTCCTCGAAGCACCAGCGCGCCACGGACTGCGTGATGGCGTTGACGGACCGGCGGGCCTCGGGCTCACCGCGACCCGCCTGCCGGGCCCCCGTGGCGAGCGCCGACGCAGAGGTCGCCGTGCCTCCGACGAGGAGACCGAGCGAGGCGGCGCCCGTCGCGCGCAGGGCGTCGCGGCGGCTGACCGGCGTTCCGTCGCGGGGCCCGGCGGGTTCAGCCATCAAGCGCCGAGAGGTGTTCGTAGCTCAGGCGAACCGACGCGATCGGATCGCCCGGCGCGTCGTGCTCGACGAAGTAGTGGATGAGCCCCGCCTGGGCCGACTGCTCGAAGATCGCCTCGAAGTCGATGACGCCCGCGCCCACGTCCACCATCTCGCCCTCCGTCGTGCGGTCCTTCACGTGGCAGAGGTCGAACCGGCCGGGGTACCGGCTGAAGTAGTCGAACGGGTCACCGCCGCCGTGCACGAGCCAGAAGAGGTCGACCTCGTAGCACACCAGTTCGGGGTCCGTGTTCTCGATCATCACATCGAGGAGGCGGAGCCCGTCCACCTCTTCGAGTTCGAAATCGTGGTTGTGATAGGCGAAGCGGAGTCCGGCCTCGCGGCAGCGCGCTCCGAACCCGTTGAGCTCGTCCGCGAGCCGCCGGTATCCGTCGACGACGGCCGTTCCCGTTGCGCCATCGGCTCCGGGACGCTCGGGACCCGCCAGGTAGGGCAGGACGAGATAGCGGTGTCCGATCTCGGCCGCCGCGTCCACGGCCTCCTCGAAGTTCGACCGCAGTTCCTCGAACGAGAGGTGGACCGCGGGCGCCGTGAGTCCGCGCGCGTCGAGGGCGGCCCGGATCTCCGCCGGCGAACGGCCGAAATAGCCGGCGAACTCCACCTCGCCGTATCCGATGCGGGCCACCGCGGCCAGCGTCCGCTCCACATCGCGGGCCATCAGCGAGCGGACCGTATAGAGCTGGAGCCCCCAGGCCTCCGGGAGCGTCCGGAGCCCGGCCGCCGCCGCGCGCGGGGCGCAGGTGACGAGGAGTCCGGCGCCGAGCGAGTGCTGCACGAATCTTCGTCGCTTCATCGGTCTGTCCGTTCCGATCTGTCCATGCCGCAATATGTCGCGCGTTCCGGTCGCCGTCGAACCGTTGTCCGGGGGCGATCTTCGCGCCGGGCGTGCCTCGGCCTATTATGGCGGAGCGCGGCAGCAATCCCGCTGTCCGCCCACGTCGACGCGTCCGGGGAGGACCCGACTGTGAGACGGCGACTGTGAGACGGCGCAGGGCTCTCGAGATCATCGGTGCGGCGGCGGGCGCGCCGCTCCTCGTGCCGGGGGGCGCGGTGGGGCAGGCGCTGGCGCTGGGGGAGCGCATCCGCGCGGTCACCGGACCAGTCGGCGGCGCGCCGCCCGCGACGCTCACGCCCGCGCAGGCGCGGACGGTGATGGCGCTCGCCGAGACCATCATCCCCCGGACGGACACGCCCGGCGCGAGCGAGGCGGGCGTGACCGCATTCGTCGATGCTCTCCTGACCGGTTGGCTGGACGCGTCGGACCGCGACCGTTTCCTCGCCGGCCTGGACGCCGTGGACCCCGTCGCCCGGGCGGCCCACGGGGCCGACTTCGCCGACTGCACCCCGGCCCAGCAGACGGAACTCGTCGCGCGGATGGACGCGGACCTCGATCGCCTCCGCCGGGACCCCGATGAGGACGAGCGGGAGACCTTCTTCTACGACATGAAGCGCTTCACCCTCGCCGGCTATTTCACGTCTCGGGCCGGTCTGCGGACGCTCGGATACCGGATCATCCCCGGCGCCTTCGAGGGGTGCGTCATCCTCGACCAGTACGGCACCGGCGAGGGCCGCCCCGGCGAACAGCGTGGGCAACAAAGCGGCGCCGGGGGGCGGCCGTGAGCCGCCAGGAGGTCTGGGACGCGATCGTCGTCGGCTCGGGCATCACCGGCGGCTGGGCCGCGAAGGAACTCACCGAACTGGGCTTGCGCACGCTCGTCCTCGAGGCGGGCCCCATGATCGTCCCGGAACGCGACTATGTGGAACACGTGCCCCCGTACCGCATGCCGTACCGCGGCTGGAACGACCGCAAGGCGCTGGCCGCCGAGCAGCCCGTCCAGCGCGATGGGCCGGAAGTTCTTCGTCAACGACATCGAGAACCCGTACACGACGCCCGACGAGAAGCCGTTCCTCTGGATCCGGGGCCGCCAGGTCGGCGGACGCTCGATCATGTGGGCGCGTCAGTCGTACCGCCTCAGCGACCTCGACTTCGAGGCCAACGCGCGCGACGGGATCGGCGTCGACTGGCCGATCCGCTACTCGGACCTCGCGCCGTGGTACGCGCACGTCGAGGAGTTCGTCGGCATCAGCGGCCGCGCCGAGGGCCTCCCCCAACTGCCGGACGGCGTCCTCCTGCCTCCCATGGAGATGACGTGCGTCGAGAACGCCGTGAAGGAGGCGATCGCGCGCGACTTCGGCGACACGCGGAGGATGACGATCGGACGCACGGCGGTCCTCACGCGGGACCACAAGGGACGGAGCGCCTGCCACTACTGCGGTCCCTGCCACCGCGGCTGCCGGACGAAGAGCTACTTCAGTTCGCTCAACGCCACCCTCCCGGCCGCCGAGGCCACCGGCCGGATGACGCTGCGGCCGGACAGCGTCGTGCACAGCGTGATCTGGGACGCCGCCCGCGGGCGGGTCGCGGGCGTGCGGGTCATCGACCGGCAGACAGGGGAGGACCTGGAGTTCTTCGGGGAGATCGTCATGCTGGGCGCTTCGGCGCTCGAGTCGACGCGGATCCTCCTCCACTCGACGTCCGCCGATTTCCCGGACGGCCTCGCGAACTCGAGCGGGGCCCTCGGCCGCTATCTCATGGATCACACCATGAGCACCGGCGCGAAGGCGAAGTTCCCGGGCTGGGAGGACCACGGTTACACCGGCGAGCGTCCCAACGGGATCTACATCCCGCGCTTCCGCAACGTGACGGAGCCTTCGCCCGACTTCATCCGGGGTTACGGCTACCAGGGCTGGTCGACGCGGCAGAGCTGGAGCCGCGGCCTCGACATGCCGGGCTTCGGGGCGGAGTACAAGCGCCAACTCACGGAACCCGGCGTGTGGGAGTTCGAACTCGGCGCCTTCGGGGAGTGCCTGCCGCGCGAGGAGAACTACATCGAGCTCGATCCGGAACGGGTCGACGCGTGGGGGATCCCGGCCCTCCGCATCCACTGCGAGTGGAGCGACAACGAACGCCTGATGATGCGGGACAGCGCGGACCGCGCCGCGGAAATGCTCGAAGCCGGCGGCGGCGTGGACGTCGAGTTGCTCACGGATCTCACGGCGCCCGGCCTCACGATCCACGAGATGGGAACGGCCCGCATGGGGCGGGATCCGACGACCTCCGTCCTCAACGGCTACAACCAGGCGTGGGACGCGCCGAACCTGTTCGTGATCGACGGCGCCGCCATGCCCTCATCCGCCTGCCAGAACCCCTCACTCACCTACATGGCCCTCACCGCTCGCGCCTGCCACTACGCGCTCTGGGCGAAGAACCGCGGCGAACTCTAGCCCCGGAAGCGCCGCGTCCTAGGCTGATGCGGCGAGGGCGTCGGCGACCTGTTCCATCTCCGCCATCGTGTTGTACATGTGCGGGCAGAGGCGAATGCCCGGGAACACGCCCCGGCGGAGCGCTCCCGCGACGCCGTGTTCCTCGTAGATCCGGTTGTAGATCTCCGTGTGATCGTCGACCCCCAAGTCAGCAATGACGACTCCGCCACCGAGTCCCGGCACGTCGGAGGTGTGGAACTTCACGCCGGGAATCCGCTCGCGGATCGCCGCCTTCAGTCCGGCCGCCAGTGCCCGCATGCGTTCCTCGATCGCCGCCGCCCCGATCGCCTGGTGGAACTCGACCGTCTTCCCCACGCCCGCCACCGCCGCGTCATCGCGCTGCCCGAAAGTGCCGAACTTGTCGGCTCCGCCCCCGGCAATCGCACCGTCCCAGCCCACACCCACGACGCTGGGCCACAATTCGGCGACCCGGTCCGCCCGCACGTAGAGGACACCGGCTTCCTTCGGCCCGCAGAACCACTTGTGGGCGCTGCCCGTGTACGAGTCGCAGCCCATGTCGTGCAGGTCGACCGCCACCGCGCCGAAGCTCTGGGCCCCGTCCATGTGGACGTAGATGCCGCGCTCACGCGCGATCTCGCACAGGCGGCGCGCCGGGAGTTCGACGCCCGAGATGTTCGAGATCTGGGTCACCGCCAGCACCCGGGTGCGGTCCGTGAAGGCGCTCACGAAGGCGTCGATCAACGCATCCTCGGTCTCCGGCGCCGGGGGCGTCGTCACGCGGATCACCCTGTAGCCGAAGCGGTCGGCCCGGACGTCCCAGGCCACGTTGTTCGTGGGGTGGTTCTGGTCCCAGAGCACGACCTCGTCTCCGGCGCCCAGGACAAGTCCGTTGATCACCGCGTTGTTGCTCTCGGACGTGTTGCGGGTGACCACGATCTCCTTGGGTGAGGCGCCGAGCAGTTCGGCCAGTGACTCGACCGACTTCGCGGCGAGCGCGTTGAACTTGGCCCGGTTGTGGAACGAGGCGTCCTGATCGATGTCCCGCGTGTAGCCGAACACCGTCTCCTGCACCGGCCAGG
>JAGWAK010000039.1 GCA_021296435.1 Acidimicrobiia bacterium | reverse complement strand
GGGTGTGCGGCTCCTGCACGGTGCATCTCGAGGGAGCGGCCGTGCGCTCGTGCCTGTTGCTGGCCGCCCAGGCCGACGGAGCCGAGGTGCGCACGGTGGAGGATCTCGCATCCGGGGAACGGCTGCACCCGCTGCAGGAGGCTTTCCGGGAGCACTTCGCCCTGCAGTGCGGCTTCTGCACTCCCGGCATCCTGATGGCCGCGCTGGATTTCCTGGCCCACACGCCGACCCCGACGCGTCGCGAGATCGCCGAGATGCTCTCGGGACACCTCTGCCGCTGCACCGGCTACGCCCCCATCATCGACGCCATCGCCGCCGCGGCGGCAGCGGCCGAATGACGCCGATGCCACGCAGGCCGGCTGGTTCCGTCATTCCGGCGCCTGCCGCTTGGTTCGGACATTCCGGCGCAGCGCCCGTTTCGCACTTGAACCGGGGCCGAAATCCAGTGCTCAGCCACCCACCCGCTGGTGCCGGCTCCTCAACCCGGGAGTAGGGATGAACCTGGGTCTGTCGCTGCTGTACGCCGCCGAGCGAAGCCCGCATTCCGATGCCGTGGTGGACGGCGATACCCGCCTGGACTACCGGAACCTGCGGCGGATCGCCTCTGGGCTGGCCTCCGGGCTGGCCTCGCTGGGCGTCGGCCGCGGCGATCGGGTGGCCCTTGTGTTGAAGAACCGCCGCCAGGCCGTCGAGTTGTACTGGGCCTGCCAGTGGCTCGGCGCCGTCGTCGTGCCCCTGTCGTGGCGCGTGGCCCCTGCCGACGCGGCGTACTGCGTCGCCGACTCCGGGGCGGTGGTGGTGGCGTTCGAAGAGGTCGGCCTCGAGCACGCCCGGGCGTGCGCCGACGCGGCTGATCGATTCGTGGCGGTCGGGGTGGCCGGTGCCGGGTCCTCGGCCGATCTGGCGGCCCGGTTCCGCGCCGGGGGAGACGAGCGGCCCTGCGAGCCGTACGAGGATCTGCTGGCATCCGGCGAGGGAGCCGGTGCGCCACCACCCGCCGAGGATCTCGACGACCGGGAGACCTCCATCTTCCTGTACACCTCGGGCACCACGGGCCGGCCGAAGGGCGTGCCCCGGAGCCATGCTGCCGAGCGGGCCGGCGGCCTCTCACAGGCGCTGCACCAGAACTACCGGCCCGGCGAACGCACCCTCGGGGTCATGCCGCTGTACCACACGATGGGCATCCACACCCTGCTGGGTGTGCAGATCGTGGGCGGCTGCTACGTCTGCCAGCCCGACTGGGAAGCGGCGGCGGCCCTCGACCTCATCTCCTCCGAGCGCATCGGTTCGCTGTACCTGGCGCCGACGCTGTTCCACGACCTGGTCCATTCGCCGGCCCTGGCCGGAGCGGACACGTCCTCGGTGCGATCTCTCGCCTACGCCGGTGCCGCCATGACCAGCGCCCTCGTGGAGCGCTGCGTGGAGGTGTTCGCTCCCGAGGTGTTCATCAACCACTACGGCTCCACCGAGGTGTACACGTACTCGGTCCATTTCGATCAGCGGGCTGCGCCGGGCTGCGCCGGTCGTCCCGCCACCAACGCCCGGCTGCGCCTGGTGCGTCCCGAACCCGGCGCCGGGCCCGACGACGAGGTGGAACCGGGCGAGACGGGCGAGATCATCTGCCATCTCAGTTCCGATGAGGCCTTCGCCGGCTACTGGAACCGCCCCGACGCCGACACCAAGGCCATCCGCGACGGCTGGTATTTCACCGGTGACCTGGGCCGCTGCGACGCCGGCGGGAACCTCTGGGTGGTGGGCCGGATCGACGACATGATCATCAGCGGTGGCGAGAACGTGCATCCCCTCGAGGTGGAGGACGTGCTGGAGCGGGCGCCGGGGGTGCGGGAGGTGGCGGTGGTGGGCCTGCCCGACGACCGCTGGGGTCAGGCGGTGACCGCCTTCGTGGTGCTCGAGGAGGATGCCGCCGGGGCGGGGGAGGAGGCCGCTGCAGCCGACCTCGACGCCTACTGCCTGCAGTCGGCCGAACTGGCCCGCTTCAAGCGTCCTCGCCGCTACCGGTTCCCCGACGCCCTGCCCAAAAGCCCCTCCGGCAAGATCCTCCGCCGGCTCCTGCGGGAGCAGGACCTCGAGCCGTTGGGCGGAGCGGCCCGCTGAGGACCCGACGATGGCCGTAGCCTGCGCTGTCGCTCTGCTTGGCAGGAGTTGGCGGGCGGTGGTGCGGCAACCCGGCACGGCGTGACCACCATCGAAGGAGGATCGGCGACGTGGCAACGAACGACCAAGAGCAGGTGAGCTACCCCGAGGAGCTGGACGGTCTCCGCTTCGAGCGCGATCCCGAACGGGGCACGGCCACCATCACCCTGGACGTGCCGGGCAAGCTGAACCGCGTCTCCATGCTGGCGCGCGAGCACCTCTCAGCACTGTTCGATGCCTGCGGGCGCGACCCGGAGGTGCGGGTGGTTGTGCTGGCCGGGGCGGGGGAGCGGGCCTTCACCGCCGGGGGCGACATCGCCGGCTTCCTGGAAGCCTCCCCGGAGGTGCTGACCCGCCTGCACCACAACGTGGCCGCCCCCGAGCGCTGCCCGAAGCCGGTGATCGCCAAGCTGCACGGCTTCACCTTCGGGGTTGGCCTCGAGTTGGCCCTGGCCTGCGATTTCCGTGTCGCAGCCGACGACCTGCAACTGGGCCAGCCGGAGGTTTCCATCGGCATGATCCCCGGCAGCGGGGGATCGCAGCGGCTCGCCCGCATGATCGGTCTGGGACGCGCCAAGGACCTGGTGATGCGAGGCCGCCGCATGGGCGCGGAGGAGGCTCGGGCCGTCGGCCTTGTCTCCGAGGTCGTCCCCCGGGCCGACCTGGACGCCACCGTCGACAGCCTGGTGGCCGAGCTGACGGCCCTGCCCGCCCTGGCGCTGCGCATGGCCAAGCGGGTCCTCAACCAGGCCTACGACGGCCCGCTGCCCGTGGGCCTCGAGTTGGAGGGCCTCGCCTACGGCTTCCTCCGCACCACAGCCGACTTCCGCGAGGGCGTCGAGGCCTTCACAGAAAAGCGCAAACCCCACTACACCGGCGAGTAGCCGCCTCGGGCGGGGAATACCGCGGCCGCCCGACGACGTAGACACGGGCCGCGACCGAGTCTGCGATGCTATGGCTCGGCCGCTATCGGGCACCAGGACGGGAGGTAGACATGTCGACGGAGGGTGAGAAGAAGCGCGAGGTGCCGATCCGGCTGCCGCCGGAGTTGGAAGGGGGCTGCTGGGCCAATTTCGCCGCCGTCACCCACAGTCCTTACGAGTTCACGCTGGACTTCGTGCGTATGAACTTCGACGGCGTCGAGCCCCGCAACGGCGTTGTGGTCCAGCGCATCCACATGTCGCCGCTATTCGTGCAGCAACTCATCGATGCCCTGCAGGACAACTGGCGGAAGTACGCCGCCAAGGCCATGCCGAAGGAGGTCGAGGGTTAGCCCGGAGTGTCTCGGCGCGACCCTCAGGACGCCAGCGCGGCCTCCAGGCGGGGGATCAACTCGTCGAACACGTCGCGCCAGTCGGCCACGAAGCCCACGTCGCACCAGTCGAATATCGGCGCATCCGGGTCGGGGTTGACCGCCATGATGCTGCCGGACGACCGCACGCTGGCCGTGTGGTTGAACTTCCCCGACAGGCCGATGGCGATGTACAGCCGGGGCGAGATCGTGTGGCCGGTGATGCCCACCTGCCGGGCCCGCGGCATGGCACCCACGTCGGTGACCTTGCGGGTGGCGCACAGTTCGGCGCCGATCTTGCGGGCGTCGGCCCGCAGGCGCTCGTAGTCGGCGATGTCCACGCCCACGCCCACACCGATCACGACCTCGGCGTTGGCCAGATTGTCGCTGTCATCGTCCCGGGTGCGTTGCAGCACCCGTAAACGCCCCCGCGGCGTCACGGTGATTTCGGTTACGGGCACCTCGGGCGACCGGCGCGGCTCGGGCAGTCCGAGCACGCCGGCACGCACCGTCGCCATCTGTATCGCCGAGGAGCACTTGATAGCCGCCATGACATAGCCGCCGAAGGCCAGCTTGTCTGCGATCAGCCGGCCGTCGGTACAGGAGAGCCCCACGGCGTCGCCGGTCAGGCCGGCGCCCAGGCGGGCCGCAACCCTGGAGGCCACCTCGCGACCCCAGGCCGTGCTCGGCGCCAGGATCGCCCAGGGCTGGGTGCCCTCGGCCCAGTCGCCGACCGCTGTGGCGACGTCCTCCTCGGCGAGCTCACCGTGGCCGTCCGCGGGGGCGGCGGCGCCGACCCCGGCGGCGATGACCCTGCGGACCGCGTCGGCTCCGGCGCTTCCGAGTTCGGCCTCCGCGGCAGGACCCAGGGCCACGACGTGGCCGCCGATGGCGGTGGCGAGGCGGGCGGCGCCTCCCAGCAACTCCCGGTTGTGACGGTCGCGGGCCGGCTCGATGAGCACGCCGACGGCGGGTCTGCCGCTTCCCCCCGGTGGCAGCTCCACCGCCAGCCCCGAGCCGCGGGCCACGTCCGGGGCGCCCGCGGCGGTGAATGCTCCCCGCTCGTCCAGCACCGTCACGGCCCGGTCGGCCTGCTCGGCGACGGGGCCGGAGAGCATCTCGCCGCGCCGGTCGATCCTCAGGGTCCAGATCGGTCCGACGGAGGTGGGGCTGGCGGCGGCACCCCACGGGCCGGGGCCCAGCTCGTCGGTGCTGATCGCCCGGATACGCCCGGAGTCGACGCCTGCCCACACGGCCGGGTCCTTGATCTTGCAGGGATCGATCAACCGCTCGGCGCACGACAGCAGAGCCGGCAGATCCAACTCGGCGTCCAGCCACTCGTCGTTGTGCTCGAGCAGCAGCGACAGCCGCTCGCCGCCGAGGCGCAGCCGGCGGACGCCACAGGCGAACGGCAGGTCCAGCAGCTCGGCCAGCTGCGGGGGCACCTGGCCGGTGTCGGCGTCGACGGAGTTCCGTCCGGCCAGGATCAGGTCGAAGGGGCCGAGGTGGTCGACCGCGGCTGCCAGCGCCCGTGCGGTGGCGAGGGTGTCGGAGCCGGCGAACGCCGGATCGGTCACGTGGAAGCCGGCGTCGGCGCCGAAGGCGATGGCCTCCCGGCACACCGTGTCCGCCGAAGGTGGGCCCAGGGTCAGCACGCTGAGCGTGCCGCCGCTGGCGCGGGCGATCTGCAGGCCCTGGGCCACCCCGCGGCGGCAATAGTCGTTCATGTGCAGCACCTGCCCGTCGCGCACGAGCCGGTTGTCGGGACCGAGTCGCATGTCCTCGAAGACGGGGATCTGCTTGGCCAGCGCCAGCACCCGCAGCGGGCGGGCGGGTTGCAGGTCCGGCGTGCTCACGGCGCCGGCAGCGGGTCGAGGGTGTCGCGAGCCGTGTGCAGGTGGGCGGTCTCGTTCAGCGACGTCACGTGCATGCCGCCCAGCAGGTTGCGCCGCAGCCGGCACAGGCCCGTGTACTCCAAGCTGAAGAAGAACACGTTCTCGATGCCCAGGAGGTGACTCACGAGGGCGTTGATGGTCCCGCTGTGGGCCACGACCGCGACGGTCTGGTCGGTGTGGTCGGCCTCCCAGGCCGCGAAGGTCTTCGCCACGTCGTCGCGGAAGAGCTCCGGATCGGTGAATCCGGCCTCCTGCCAGCGCCCGCTGCGCAGGTGACGCCAGATCTCGTGGCGTTCCCGCCGCATTTGCTCGTAGGGGATGTAGGTGGTGCTGCCGCTGTCGATTTCCGAGAAGCCCTCCACCGTCTCGATCTCGAGGCCCTGCTGGGCGGCCAGGGGCGCAGCCGTCTCGACCGCCCGGAGCTTGGGGCTGGCGGCGACGTGATCGATCTCTTCGCCCGCCAGCCACGCCGCCAGGCGCCGCGCCTGCTCGCGGCCCACGTCGGTGAGGCCCGGATCGGCGGGTCCGTCGGTGTTCTCCACCCGCTCGGGCAGGGCGTGACGGATCAGAATCAGCTTCACGTGACCGTACGGTACCGGCCGGTCCGCCCCGACAGGCCCGAGCTGGAGGGGTGTGGCGCAGGTGGTGGGGGTCGGGTGTGACAACATCGCGCCATGGCCGTGGACCACACCGGCGTCATGTTCACCTCCGAGGACACCGCCGAGGTTCTCTCGTGCATGGAGGACCTGGCCGTGCGGGGCGACGGCAGGGGTTGGCTCAACCTGCTGCCCTGGGTGGAGGACGAGGACCGGCCGCCCACCTCACCGCTGGGGCGGATGTTCTCTGCCCGCGGTCCGGAGATCCCGCAGGCCACCTGGGTCCCGCAGCACCGGCGCGGCCGGAGCACCGTGCGGGCCACCATCGGCATCTCGCACCCCACCGGCCGCTTCGCGGTGCGCCGGCTGGCCGAGAACGGGGTGCACGTGCCGCAGGCCTGGACGGTGCGCCAGGACCACGTCCGGCGGGGGCTCGTGTTCGAGCTGCCCGACGGTGTCGGCGCCGCCGAGGTGCTGCGGTTCCTGATGGCGGCGACGGAGGTCCTCAGCGGGGTGGAGACCGACGGCCGCTGGGTTGCCGACATCGCGGTCCAGCGCGGCTCCCGGCGGGGCTGAAGGTGCCGGGTGCTGCCGCCGGCGCTTCGGCCTCGGTATGGGTCGGGACTGTCGCCGCCTCCCGGCTATGGTCGGCACATGGTTGAGAAGGCGAACCGAAGAGTAGATCTACCGAACGGGGCCCCGGCAGCGGGCGCCGAGGCGGTGTGGGTGTGGGACACCGACAGTCCCGTCGGCCGCCTGGGTCTGGCCCTCACCGCGGCGGGGCTGCGGCGGCTCACGTTTCTGCCCCCCGGCGCCGCCGGTCGCGCCGACGCCGACGTCGAGGAGTTGGCCGCCACCATGGCCGTCACGGTGTCACCCCAGGTGGCGGTGGCCGCCGCGCCCCTGGACGGCGTGCGCCGGCAACTCGACGACTACTTCGCCGGCAGGCTGCGGGACTTCAACGTGGCGGTGGACTGGCGTGACAGCACGGGCTTCTACCGCCGAGCGCTGGAGGTGACGGCCGCCATTCCCTACGGAGGTACACGCAGCTACGCGGACGTGGCGGCGAGCGCCGGCAGTCCCAGAGCCGCCCGGGCGGTCGGTACGGCCATGGCGACCAACCCCGTTGCGCTGGTGATTCCGTGCCACCGGGTCGTCCGAGCCGACGGCCGTCGCGGACCCTACGGGGGCGGCACCGCGGCCAAGGATCTGCTGCTGGATCTGGAGGCGTCGGTCAGCGGCAACTGAGGTGGGAAGTCGGCGACCGGATTCCGGAGGCCGTTGCTCGGGCCCCGACCGAGTCGGTCAGAGGGCGATTTCCTCGATCTCGGAGGTCTCCCAGAACTCGTGGTTCTCGATCCAGTCCGAGTTGGCGGAACGCAGCAAGAACTCGGAGTCCTGCTGCGGGTCGGCATCCTCGATGACCCCGCTGAGCACCGACCGCCAAGCGCCTGACCACCAGGCCAGGAGCGCGATCAGCAAGCACGAGCCAAAAAATGCCGCAAGCGGAACGAGCAATTCCACAGGACGCGAACGTTAACCACCCTCTATGGCATTGTCCAACCTGAAGGCTCTGCCATGTTGCCCCCATGTGACGGCCAGGCCGCAGGTGCGGCCCTGGCGGAACCCCGACGGCGGACCGGCGGTCCCGGAGGCGGCGCGGTAGGGTCGCCGCCTGCCGGAGGAGGTGCGATGACGGATCCGCTGGGCTTCTGGAGCATTGCGGAGGACGATCCGGGGCGCGTGGCCGTCGTGGATCCCCACGGGCGCCAGACCACCTTCGGCGAACTGGCCGAGTTGACCAACCGGTGCACCCACGGGCTCCGCGCCCTTGGCCTCGGCACCGGCGACGGGATTGTCACGGTCCTGCCGAACGGGCTGGAGCAGATCGCCCTGCTGCTGGCCGCCTACCAGGGGGGCATGTACGCCACCGCGGTCAACTGGCACCTCACGGCCCCCGAGATCGCCTACATCACCGACGACAGCGACGCCCGGGTGCTGGTCGTTCACGAGCGCTTCGCCGCCGAGGCGGCAGGCGTTGCGGAGCGGACGGCCGTGCCGCACCGCTTCTCGGTCGGCGCCGTCGACGGGTTCCGGCCGGTCGCGGAGTTGACGGCCGGCCAGCCGGCGGACCGTCCCGAGAACCTGTCCACCGGGGGCACGATGACCTACACCTCGGGCACGACCGGGCGTCCCAAGGGGGTGCGCCGGCCCCTCAGGGACCGCCATCCGGACGAGTCGGCACCGCTCTCGGCCCTGCTGCTGGCTCTGTTCGGCGTGAAACCCCACGAGGACAACGTGCACCTAAGCGTGGCACCCATGTACCACGCCGCCGGCGGATTGTGGGTCACCATGTCGCTGCACTTCGGCCACACCGTCGTGCTCATGGACCGCTGGAACGCAGCCGAGACGCTCGAAGTGGTCGAGCGGCACCGGGTCACGCAGACCCACATGGTGCCGACCATGTTCCACCGCCTGCTGCAACTTCCCGAAGACGTGCGGCAGCGCCACGACCTGTCCTCGCTGCGGCACGTGATCCATGCGGCGGCGCCCTGCCCGATCGAGACCAAGCAGAAGATGCTGGAGTGGCTGGGCGACTGCATCTGGGAGTACTACGGGTCGACCGAGGGCGGCGGCACGCTGGCGAGTCCCGCGGACTGGCGGCGCTTCCCGGGCACGGTGGGGAGGGCGTGGCCCGAAACCGAGGTGATCGTCGTGGATTCCGAGGGCCAGGAGCTGCCGCCGGGCCAGAGCGGCACCATCTACGTCAAGATGCCCGAGCGTCTGCGATTCCGGTACCACAAGGACGAAGAGAAGACGGCCGAGGCTCACCTGGGCGAGTTCTTCACCGTCGGTGACGTCGGCTACTTCAACGAGGAGGGCTACCTGTTCCTCAACGACCGGGCCCGCGACGTGATCATCGTGGGTGGCGTGAACATCTACCCCGCGGAGATCGAGGGCGCCATGCAGCAATGCCCGCTGGTTGGCGATGTGGCCGTGTTCGGCATCCCAGACGAGGATCTCGGCGAGAAGATAAAGGCGGTCGTGGAGCCGGCAGCGGGCGTCGAACCGAGTGGGGAGACCTGCCAGGCCATCCTGGACTTCCTGGGAGGCCGGCTGGCGAAGCAGCGCCGGCCGCACTCCCTGGACTTCGTCGAGCAACTCCCGCGGGATCCCAGCGGCAAACTCTTCAAGCGGCGCCTGCGCGATCCCTACTGGGAGGGACGCACCCAGCGGATCTGACTCGCCGCGATCAGGCGCAGCTGTCCGGCGCCGGCTCGCCGGCGAAGCGGGCCCCGATCCACTCCAGCAGGTCGTCGCGGTGGGCGTCGATGGCGCCGCTGTGGTGCTCGCCGGGATACTCCAAGCGCACGGTGGGGCCCTGACCGGTTTGCGTGCAGAGTTGGCCCAGCAGGAACTGGCTGCTGATGGCGGGGATCTGCTCGTCGTCGGCGCCGTGAAGGATCAGCAGCGGCACCGGCACGGGCGCCCTGTTCACGTCGTTCTCGACGATGACCCGATCCCAGGGCGGCACGCTCAGGGGATTCTCCACCTTCAACATCTCCTCGGAGGCCAGCGGGTTGAACACCTCGAAGACCTCGTCCGTGCAGCCGGTCTCGAGGACCTCGAACAGGCCGATCGCCTCGTCGGTGAAGACCTGCTGCAACTCGATCTCGTCGTACGCCTCGGCGAAGGCGCCCGAGGCCATGGCCACGTACCCCTGGAACGGCCCGCCCAGCAGGATGGTGTAGAGCAGGGAGAACTGGGAGGGGGGAGCGCCCGACGCCACGCCCAGCAACTCCAGTTCCGGCGCGTATTCCTGCCAGTGCTGGCCGGCGTGGAGGGCGGCGTGACCGCCCTGGCTGTGGCCCCACACCACGAACTCCTCGGTCACGGAGATGCGCGGCATCCCGTCGGCGCCCAGCATGCTCCCGACGTGCTGGGTGGCGCGCACGCTGTCCAGCACGCCCCGGGCCTCGCTGACACCCACGATGTAGGGGTGCAGGCCGGGCGTGCCGAGCCCCTCGTAGTCGGTGGCCACGACGGCGTAGCCCTCGAGGTAGGCGCCGTCCTCGGCGATGATCTCCTCGGCGTCGTGCGAGGGGGCGCAGACGTCGGCCATGCCGGTCGTGCCGTGCGCGAACGCCACCAGCGGCCAGCCGCCGGCCGGTGGCTCGCCCGCCGGCGTGGCCACGAAGCCCGACACGGCGATGTCGTCGCCGCGCAGCGAGCGGGAGTGGTAGAGGATGCGGTAGCCGATGTAGTCCGCGCCGAGGTCCAACTCCTCGATGTCGATGATCTCCCCGGGGTCGCCCGGCGGCAGCGGCTGCGGCACCACCAGCGCCCCGGGAGCGTCGTAGCCGGCAGGCTCGGGCTCCGGCTCGGTGGCTTCGGGCTCCGACTCCCCGGGCTCGGTGGAGGCCGGCGACGCATACGGATCCGCCGGCGGTTCGGGCGGCGGCGGTTCCGGTGGCGGTTCCGGCTGGGGAGAGGCCGGTTCGGGGGGGGGGTGGGGCGCGGGGGCGGGCGGGTCGGGCGCCGGTTCGGGCGGTTCGGGCGCGGGGGCGGGCGGTTCCGGGGTAGGTGCCGGCGGCTCGGGCGCCGGTGCGGGCGGTTC
>JAGWAK010000038.1:15920-16374 GCA_021296435.1 Acidimicrobiia bacterium | reverse complement strand
CCCTGCCGCCGATGCGGCGTACAGGGCGTCGATCATCTCGGCGTCCACGAGGCTGTTCAGCTTCAGGACGATGTGCCCCCCGTCGCCGTGCGCGGCCTCGGCGGCGATGAGGTCGGCGAGGTGCGGCCTCACCCCTTCGGGCGCGACGACGAGTTCGCTGTAGGTGAACCCGTGGCCGTAGCCGGTGAGCCGGTTGAACAGGTGCGAGAGGTCGGCGCCGATGTGCTCGTCGGCGGTGAGCAGCCCCAGATCCTCGTAGGTCCGGGCCGTGAGGGCGTTGTAGTTGCCGGTGCCGACGTGGCAGTAGCGCCGGATCCCGTCGGGCTCGGCGCGCACCACCAGGCAGATCTTGGCGTGCACCTTCAGCCCCACCAACCCGTAGGCCACGTGCACCCCGGCGTTCTCCAGCTGTCGCGCCCAGCCGATGTTGGCCTGCTCGTCGAAGCGGGCCTTC